>JAEUPI010000184.1 GCA_016790175.1 Burkholderiaceae bacterium
TTCGCGAGCCGCGGACACGATGCGCGTGTGGAGTTGCTGCAGCAGGCGGTCGGCGCATGGCGCGGTGTCAGCGGCGTGCAGGCGGAGCGTTTGCGGTTTTCGGCACTGGGCGAGGAGGCCTTCGTGCCGGGCACGCTCACGCGCGGCCAGGCCGTCTTCACGCTGCAGGAGTTCGACCCTGGCCCCTGGGCGGTCAGCGGTGGTCTGCGCGCCGAGCGGGTGCGCGTGCAGTCGGACGGCGACCCAGCCGATGCCACCGAGTTGCGTTTCGGGGCGCCGGCCGAGCGCAGCTTCTCGCCCTTCAGCGCAACGGTCTCCGGTCGGCTGCGGCCGACGCCGGAATGGACCACCAGCCTCACCATCGGCCGCACGGAGCGTGCGCCGGCCTACTACGAGCTGTTCGCCAACGGCGTGCACGTGGCCACTGCCGCCTTCGAGCGCGGCGATCCCGACCAGAAACTCGAGCGCAGCACTCATGCGGAGATCGGCGCCCGCTGGAGCCGCGGGCCGCACAGCGTGTCGGTGCAGGCGCATGCGATGCGGTTCGCCAACTTCATCGCGCTGGATGCCACGGGAGCCACCGTGGACGTGACCGACGAGGACGGCAACATCGTGCCGGTGCCGGAATACCTGTTCCGCGGGGTGCCGGCACGGCTGCACGGGCTCGAGATCGAATCGCGCTGGCGTTTGCTCGACGGCCCGTCACAGCTCGACTGGAGCGCGGGGCTCGACCGCTTGTGGTCGCGCAATCGTGCCACCGGGGAACCGCTGCCGCGTTTGGCGCCGCTGCGCATCCACACTGCGCTCGAGTGGCGCCAAGGACCATGGAGCCTCGGCGGCGGCGTGCGTCATCTGGCGCGGCAGACCGACGTGCCGGCAACCGATTCCGCCACGCCATCGGCCACGCTGGTCAACCTGTGGGCCAGCTGGAGGCTGCGACTGGGCGGCACCGATGCGTTGATCTATGCCAGGCTCGACAACCTGACGAACGAGCTGGCCTACAACGCCACGGCAATCGAAACGGTGCGATACCTCTCGCCGCTGGCAGGGCGTTCGCTGGCTGCCGGCCTGCGCCTGAACTTCTGACCTGCGGCGCCGTGGCGTCGCAACGGCGTCACGGCGCCAGGCGGTCGCGTTGCCACTGCCCGTTCTCGAGGCGGTAGCGGATGCGGTCGTGCAGCCGGCTGGGCCGCCCCTGCCAGAACTCGAATCGGTCCGGCGCGAGGCGGTATCCGCCCCAATGTGGCGGCCGAGGCGGATGCAGCATGTACTTCGCGGCCACCTTCGCCGCGGCGGCCACCAACACGGCACGCGACCCGATCGGCTGGCTCTGCGGCGAGGCCCAGGCGCCGATCCGTGAATCGAGCGGGCGGCTGGCGAAGTAGCTGTCGGACAGCTGGGCCTCGACCTTCGACACCAGGCCCTCGATGCGCACCACGCGCTCGAGCTCGACCCAGTGGAACTGCAACGCGGCGTGCGGCTGGTGTGCCAGCTCGCGCCCCTTGCGGCTTTCGTAGTTGGAGTACCACACGATGCCGCGTGCGTCATATCCCTTGATCAACACCACGCGCGTCGACGGGCGCCCGTCCGGGCCCACGGTGGCCAGCGTCATGGCATTGGGCTCGGGCAGCTCGGCCTTGATCGCCTCGTCGAGCCAGCCGGAAAACTGTTTCAGCGGATCGTCCGCACAGGAGTTCTCGTCGAGCTCTTCGCGTTCATAGCTCTTGCGCAGATCGGCCAGTGAGATCTTGTCCATGCGCTCAGTATGCATGTGTCGATCCGCCTACGGACTGCTCCCTACGTGGTACGCCCTAAGTGAAGCTCCCACTGTTTGCCGGCGGTGCGCGAACCGATGCTTGTCGCCATCGAACGTGTCGTGCGGTGCTGGCGGGGGCGCCGCCTCGCACACCCGAACATCAAGCCCATGCGCCACCAGCCCACCGTCATCGTCCTGGCTGCCGGAAGCGGCAGCCGCTTCAAGGCCGGCATGCACAAGCTGCTGCAGCCCTTTGCCGGCTCCACGGTGCTCGGCACGACGCTGGAGCGCGCGATCGAGAGCGGGTTGCCGGTGCGCGTGGTCGCGACGCCCGCTCTGGCGCCCGAGGTGTCGCGACACGTGGCCTTGCGCGACATCGTCGAGCTGCCGGAATCCGGCACTCCCGGAATGGAACACCTGGGCATGGGCTATTCGATCGCCAGCGGCGTATCGGCCAGTGCCGACGCCGCCGGCTGGCTGGTGATGCCGGGCGACATGCCGCTGGTGCGCAGCTCGACCTTCATCGCCGTGGCCGGTGCGCTGGCAGACCATGCGGTGACCTACGCGCAGTACCAGGGCCGACGGGGCCATCCGGTGGGCTTCTCGCCCGAGTTGTATTCCGAGCTGGTGCAGCTGAGCGGTGACGAAGGCGCGCGGCGCGTCGTCGCCCGGTTCCCTTCGTTCGGCGTCGAGGTCGACGATCCCGGCGTGCTGATCGACCTCGACACCACCGACGATCTGGCTGCTCTGCATGCCCGCATGGGCGGCGCCACGAGCGACGATTCGCGCCCGGTTGCGCGCTGATCGGCAGCCGAATCCGCGCGGTCTGCCAAGGGCAACGACCAACCGGCCGGGCGCGGCCCGGCTCGGGGAGCGATCAGAAGCGCTCGTGCGCGCCGAGGTAGCGCCATTGCCCCATCGGCAACCGGCCCAGCACCACCCGGCCGATACGCACGCGCTTGAGGCCAAGCACGTCGAGCCCCACCTGTTCGCACATGCGGCGGATCTGGCGCTTGCGACCCTCGCGCAGCACGAAGCGAAGCTGGTCCTCGTTGGCCCAGCTCACCTTGGCCGGCCGCAGCGCTCGACCGTCGAGCTCGAGGCCGTGCTGCAGCAGCGCGAGGCCCGCGCTCGAGAGCGCGCGTCCGTCGGTCGGCCGCACGCGCACGAGATATTCCTTCTCGATCGCACCGTCTTCGCCGATCAGTGTGCGGGCGATGCGGCCGTCCTGCGTCAGCACCAGCAAGCCGGTGGAGTCGATGTCCAGTCGGCCGGCAGGGGCCAGTCCGCGGCCATGCGCCGGGCTGTAGCGGGGGCCGGTCGCGCCGCCACTCCAGAGGTTCTGTGCGACGACCAGCGTGGCCGCGCTCGGGTGGCCGTCCTCCGGCTGCCCGCTCACGTATCCCACGGGCTTGTGCAGCAGCACGGTCACGCGGCGGGACTGTTCGGACTTGGCCGCAGGATCGATGGCGATCTGCGCCGCCGGGCCGATGCGCTGGCCGAGAACGGCCACGGCGCCGTCGACCCGCACCCAGCCGGCCTCGATCCATTCGTCGGCCTCGCGCCGAGAGGCGAGGCCCCGCTCGGCCATCACTTTCGACAGGCGCACGCCATCAGACGGCTTCGAGACGGCCGCCATGGCACTCAGATGCGCAGACCGAACAGCGAGCGCACCGCCTCGCGGTAGTGGGTGTGACCGACCGCGTTGGTGTTGTGGTGCGTGCCGCCATCGACCAGCACGAAGCGCTTGGGCGAGCGGGCGCGTTCGTACAGCGCGCGGCCGAGTTCAGGTCGGATCAGGCGGTCTTCGGAGCCGTGCACCACCAGCACCGGTGAGCCCACGCGCTCGATGCGCTCGGCCGCCTCGAAGCGCTGGGTGATCAGCGCCCCCACCGGCAGCCAGCCGAAACGCATGGTGCTCACCACGTCGGGAATCGACGGAAAACTGCCCTCGAGCATCACGCCGCGTTCGTCGTCGACCTCGGAGGCCAGGTGCACCGCGATGGCGCTGCCCAGCGAATGCCCGAAGACATACCGGGGCGCTCGCGGCATCTCGCGGCGCAGCCACTCCCAGGTGGCGCGCGCGTCTTCGTAGGCCGATTCTTCCGACGGCAGTTGATCGGTGCTCTGGCCGAAGCCGCGATAGTCCATGCCGAGCACGGCAAAGCCGAGGTCGTGCATGCGGCGCATGCGAAAGGCACTGCTGCGCACGTCCCAGCGCGCCCCGTGCAGATACAGCAGGACCGGCGCATCGGCGCGCTTTTGCGGCAGCCACAGGGCATGCAGGCGAACACGCTCGCCGGTGGACGGTGTGTCGTACTCGATCCAGCGCTCCTCCATGCCTTCGGCCGCGACGGCCGCGCCCGCCCAGGTGGCCTTGCTCGGCTGGAAGATCCAGCGCCTTTGCTGCGTGTCGAGGGCGGCACAGCCAGCCAGCAGCAGCACGCCGGCGAATGCGGCGGCCAGGCCGAGCCGGCGCCAGATCGGGGAGCGATTGGGTTGAGCGTCCATGGCGATCATCGTCCGCGCAGGAAGAGCGAATCGAGGTCCTTCAACGCAATCTGCCGCCAGGTCGGACGTCCGTGATTGCACTGATCGGCGCGCTCGGTCTGCTCCATCTGACGCAGCAGGGCGTTCATTTCCTCGACCGTCAGCCGGCGGTTCGCCCTCACCGCGCCGTGGCAGGCCATCGTGGCCAGGAGCTCTTCGCGCGCACGTTGCACCACCCGTGTCGAATCGGTCTGCGCCAGGTCGGCGAGCACGGCACGGGTGAGATCCACCAGATCGGCGTCGGGCAGGGCGGCCGGGCGGCTGCGAACGACCAAGGTGCCCGCCGCGAGCACCGACACATCCAGGCCGAGCTCGCGCAGCGTGGCCTGAGCGGCCTCGGCAGTGGCGATTTCGCCCGGTGTGGCGGCAAAGCTCACCGGAATCAGCAGCGGCTGGGCCACGAGCGCCGCGCCGGCGCCGGCCGCCTTGAGGCGCTCGTAGACCACCCGTTCGTGCGCGGCATGCATGTCGACGATCACCAGGCCTTGGGTGTTCTCCGCCAGCACGTAGGCGCCGGCGAGCTGGGCCAGCGCACGGCCGAGCGGCCACGGCGAATCGGAGGCCTCGTCCGACAGCAAGCCGCCGGAGCGGGTTGCTGAAGCCGCTGCAGGCGCGGGTTGAATGGCCCCAGCGGCCGGCCAGGCGGGCAGCGGCTCCCACGCCTCGAATCGTGCAGTCGACACCGGCGTGCCGGTCCGCCAGGGCAGGCCGTCGGTGGCGTCGCCGGTCCGCGGCACAGGCAGCGCGCCTCCGCCTTCGACCGAGCGGCCCTGCGCCAGGGCAGCCTCCACCGCATGCAGCACGGCCTGATGCACGGCGCGGCCGTCGCGGAACCGGACTTCGATCTTCGTCGGGTGCACGTTGGCATCGACCAGCGACGCCGGAATTCGCAGGAAGAGGGCGTAGACGGGCTGCCGCTGCCCATGCAGCACGTCGTCATAGGCGCTGCGCACGGCATGGGCGATCAAGCGGTCGCGCACATGGCGTCCGTTGACGAACAGGTATTGCAGGTCGGCGCGCGCGCGCGCTTGATCGGGCAGGCCGACACGACCATGCAGCGCCAATGCGCCGGCCTCGCCGGCGAGCACGCGGCTGCCGGTCACAAAGGCTTCGCCGAGCACGTCGCGCAGGCGTTGCTCCGGCGTGGCGGCCGCCCATCGATGCAGCGGCTTGCCGTCGTGCCAGAGCGCGAAGCCCACGTCGGGTCGGGCCAGTGCATGCCGGCGCAGGGCCTCGACGCAGTGGGCGAGTTCGGTGGCGTCGCTCTTGAGGAACTTGCGGCGCGCCGGCGTACTGAAGAACAGCTCGCGCACCTCGACCGTGGTGCCGTGTTCGCGCGCCGCAGGAGACAGCTCGCCGCTGCGAGCGTCGATGCGCCAGGCCCGGTCGGCGCCCTCGGCGCGGCTGACGAGGGCCAGCTCCGACACCGACGCGATCGCCGCCAGCGCCTCGCCGCGAAACCCCATGGTGGCCACCTGCTCCAGGTCGATCAGTGACGCGATCTTGCTGGTCGCATGGCGCGTGAGCGCGAGTGCGAGCTCGTCGCGCGGAATGCCGGAACCGTCATCCTCGACCGCAATGGCGCGCGAGCCGCCGGCGGCCAGCCGCACAGTCACCCTCGTGGCACCGGCGTCGAGCGCGTTGTCGATCAACTCGCGCACCACAGAGGCCGGACGTTCCACCACCTCGCCGGCGGCGATCTGACTCACGAGTTCGTGAGGCAGTTCGCGGATGGGCCTGCGTTCGGGGGCGTCCACCAGGGCGTGCATCGTGCGCAATTGTAGAAGCCCGCTCCACACGAGCCCGCATAATCCCCCCGCCATGGACGTCCTCGCCCTGTTGATCGACTTCGTGCTGCACGTCGACGTGCACCTGCGAGAGTTCGTCGAGCAATACGGCAACTGGGTCTATGCGCTGCTGTTCCTGATCATCTTCGTCGAGACCGGGTTGGTGGTCATGCCCTTCCTGCCTGGCGACTCGCTGCTGTTTATCGTCGGCGCGCTGGCCGGGGCCGGGCTGATGAACTATCCGCTGGTCATGGTGCTGCTGATCGCCGCCGCCGTGCTCGGCAACCAGACCAACTACACCATCGGCTCGAAGATCGGGCCGCGGGTGTTTCAATGGGAGCAGTCGCGCTTCTTCAACAAGCGGGCCTTCCAGCAGGCCCATGCGTTCTATGAACGCTACGGCGGCGTGACGATCGTGGTGGCGCGTTTCCTGCCCTTTCTGCGCACGTTTGCTCCGTTCGTTGCAGGGGTGGCGCAGATGACGCGCTCGAAGTTCAGCTTCTACGACGTGACGGGCGGCACGCTGTGGGTCACGTCGCTGGTGACCGCGGGATACCTGTTCGGCAACATTCCGTGGGTCCAGGCCAACCTGAGCAAGATCATCTGGGCGCTGATCATCCTGCCCGGGGTACTGGCCTTCTTCGGCGCCTGGCGGGCACGTCGCCGCGACCGTCGCCTGGCCGCGGGCAAGGCGTCGGCCTGACGACCCTGGTGCGGTGGCGCGAGAACGCGCCCGACCGTCAAAGCGCGCGCGGGCGCGCGGGCCGGGTCACAACGCGCGCTGGCGCGCGCGTGGCGGATTGCGTGCGAAGTAGCGCCGAATGCCGATCGTGAGCGCGTCGACCAGCTTTTCCTGGTAGCGGCTGCTGCGCAGGAGCCGCTCTTCCTCTGGGTTCGAGATGAATGCCGTCTCGACCAGGATGGACGGGATGTCCGGTGCCTTCAGCACGGCGAAGCCGGCCTGCTCGACCCGCGTCTTGTGCAGATGGCCTACGAGGCCGATGCGCTGCAGCACCTCGTGGCCGACGCGCAGGCTGTCCTTGATCTGCGCTGCGGTGCTCATCTCGAGCATCGCGCGCAGCACCTGGGCATCGCGCGCCGTGCGCGGATGCACGCCGCCGACGACGTCGGCCGCGTTCTCGCGATCGGCCATCCAGCGCGCCGCGGTGCTCGAGGCGGCCCCCGACGACAACGCGAACACCGATGCGCCGCGGGCCTTCGCGTTCAGAAACGCGTCGGCGTGCACCGACACGAACAGATCGGCCTGCACGCGCCGCGCCTTGCGCACGCGTTCCTGCAGCGGGACGAAGTAGTCGCCATCACGCGTGAGCATGGCGCGCGTGCCGGGAATGGCATTCAGCCGGTCGCGCAGTTTCAGCGCGACCGCGAGCACGACGTCCTTCTCCTTCAGGCCGCTGGGCCCGATGGCGCCCGGGTCTTCGCCACCATGCCCCGGGTCGATCGCCACCACCAGCAGGCGCTCGATCTTGCGGCGTGCCTCGGTGCTCGGCGGTGGTGGCGGCGCGGGCGTGCCCAGCGGCACCGAGGCCGCCTTCGGTGCCGGCCGGGCGGGCGCAGGCCTGGCCGCCGAGGCCGCCAACTCGCCGCGTTCGGCCTGAGCCACCATCTCGCCCAGTGCGTCGCGCACCGCGCGCTCGGCCTGCTGTTCGGCACGCTCCTTGTCGCGCAACAGGTCGATCAGCGGGTCGCGCTCCTGCAGCGGATAGAGGTCGAACACCAGCCGGTGCCCATAGGCGGCCACCGGCTGCAGCGTGAATTGCTGAGGCGAGACGTTCTGCTTCAGGTCGAGCACCAGGCGCACCACGCGCGGCTGGTTCTGCCCGACACGCACGCCGGCGATGTAGGGGTCATCGGGCCGGATCTTGCCGACGATGTCGCGCAGCGTCGGGCTCAGCTCCAGCTGGTCGATGTCGACCACCAGCCGCGGCGGGCCGTCGGGAATCTGGAAATGTTTCGCGGCCAACGGCTCGTCGGACTCGATCGTCACGCGGGTGTAGTCGGCCGCGGGCCAGACACGCACCGCGACGATGCTGGCACCGTGCGCCGCGTGGTGCACGCCGATGCTGAGCACCAGCGCGCCGCCATGGCCGATTGCGTGACGACGACTGATCTTCATGCCAGCAGCTCAACGCCACGCGCGCTGGTCGCGTGCACCAACACCTGCCGCCGTTCGTCGGCCAGCGGTTCGATCGTGAGCCACAGGTCGGCGACCGGCAGCAATGTACCTGCCTTGCCGGGCCATTCCACGAGCTTCAGTCCGGGCGCCGCGAGCACGTCGCGCAGGCCGGCATCGAGCCACTCGCGGGGATCGGCGAAGCGGTACAGGTCGATGTGCGAGACGACCATTCCCGCCACCTCGTAGGGCTCGAGCAGTGCGTAGGTCGGGCTCTTGATTCGCCCTTGCACGCCGAGCGCGCGCAGCAGGTGCCGCACGAAGGTCGTCTTGCCGGCGCCGAGCGGGCCGTCGAGCGCGATGAAGGCATCGGCCAGAGCCGGCTTCGCCGCCAGCGCAGCGGCCCAGGCGGCACAGTCGGCCTCGCTGGACCAGAGGATTTGGCGCGTTTCTAGAATCGGCGGATGCGTCACGAAGGCGGACCGCACACCGAGCGCCTCGACGGTGCGAGGGTGCTCGAGCAGCTGCGGGTCTGGGCGCACGAGCTGGGATTTTCACAGATCGGCGTGTCCGAGGCGATCTTGCATGGTGCCGAGGCCGGTCTGCAGGCCTGGTTGTCGGCCGGCTACCACGGTGACATGCGCTACATGGCCAGGCATGGGCTCAAGCGTGCACGACCTGCCGAACTGGTACCGGGCACGCTGCGTGTGATCAGCGCACGCATGGACTACCTGCCGCGCGATGCGGCCGACGACTGGATCGCGCGTGAAGCCCGGCGCACGCTGGCCTCCGACGAAGCGGTGGTTTCGATCTATGCGCGAGGCCGCGACTACCACAGAGTGCTGCGCCAGCGCCTGCAGCGACTCGCCGATCGGCTGGTCGAGGCGATCGGCCCGTTCGGCTACCGCGTGTTCACCGATTCGGCGCCGCTGCTCGAGGTGGAGATCGCGGCGCGCAGCGGCACGGGCTGGCGCGGCAAGCACACGCTGGCACTGTCGCGCGAGGGCGGATCGATGTTCTTTCTCGGCGAGATCTGCGTCGATCTGCCGTTGCCGCTCACACCGCCGGCGGATGCCCATTGCGGCAGCTGCCAGGCCTGCATCGAGGTCTGTCCCACGCAGGCGATCGTGGCCCCCTATCGGCTCGATGCGCGGCGCTGCATTTCCTATCTGACCATCGAGCACGACGGTTCGATCCCGCTCGCGCTGCGGCCGTTGATCGGCAACCGCATCTTCGGCTGCGACGACTGTCAGCTCGTCTGCCCATGGAACAAGTACGCGCAGCGCACGGCGCTGCCCGACTTCGATGCGCGTGAAGCGCTGACCGGTCGCCGCCTGCTCGAGCTGTGGCGCTGGAGCGAGGCCGAGTTCCTGCGCCACACCGAGGGCAGCGCGATCCGCCGCATCGGCTGGCCACGCTGGCGACGCAATCTCGCGGTGGCCTGCGGCAATGCACTGCGGCTCAAGTCCGATCCGGACCTGGAGCAGGGCTTGCGCGACGCGCTGCCGGCCTGCGACGCCCTGGTGGCCGAGCATGTGGCCTGGGCCCTTGCGCAAGCCGTTTGACGGACGTGGCCCAGGGCGTCATGCCGGCTTGGCACAATGAAGCCCGTTCAACCAGGCTGTTGCCACAGGAGTCATTGCACATGCATCGTCGGATCGTCTTGCTGGCATCGTTATCACTCGCGGCCGGGACCTGCCTCGCGCAGGCACCGGGCTATCCAACGAAGCCGGTGCGCCTGGTGGTGCCGTTCGCGCCGGGCGGCACGACCGACATCGTGGCCCGCATCGTCTCCGAGCGCATGGGCGGCGCGCTCGGTCAGCAGGTGCTGGTGGAAAACAAGGCCGGCGGCGGCGGCTCGATCGGTGCGCTCGAGGTCGTGAAGGCGGCGCCCGATGGCCATGTGCTCGGCATGGCCACCGTCTCGACCACGGCGGCCAACCCGGCCATCAACGCGAAGATCGGTTACAGCCCGGTGGCTGACTTCACGCCGATCATCAACATCGCGGCGACACCGAACGTGATCGCCGTGCACCCGTCGTTCCCGGCCAAGGACTACAAGGCCTTCATTGCGGAACTGAAGAAGAGCCCGGGCAAGTACAGCTATGCGAGCTCGGGCACCGGCGGCATCGGGCACCTGCAGACCGAGCTGTTCAAGAGCCTGTCGGGCACCTTCATTGCGCACATTCCGTACCGCGGTGCCGGCCCGGCGTTGAACGACACCGTGGCCGGCCAGGTGCCGATCATCTTCGACAACCTGCCCTCGGCGCTGCCGTTCATCAAGGATGGCCGCCTGGTGCCGATCGTCGTCGCCGCGCCGCAGCGCCTGGCCGTGCTGCCCAACGTGCCGACCTTCAAGGAGGTGGGGTTGGAACCGGTGAACCGCATGGCCTACTACGGCGTGCTAGGGCCCAAGGCGCTTCCCAAGGAGGTGGTCGACAAGGTCTCGGCTGCGGTGAAGAAGGCACTGGAAGACGCCAACGTGCGCAAGCGCATCGAGGACACCGGCTCGCTGATCGTTGCCAACACGCCGGCTGAGTTCGCCGACCAGATCAGGGCCGAGTTCGACGTCTACAAGAAGGTCGTCGACACGCAGAAGCTCAAGCTCGATTGAGCGGAGTCGCCATGTTCCGGCGCATCGTGGTTCTCGGCGGCACCGGCTTCGTCGGCCGCGCCTTCGCGGCGCGTTGCGCCGGCGCCGGGCTGCAGTGGCAGCTCGTCGTGCCGACACGGCGCCTGGCGCATGGCGACGGCCTGCGGCCCATGCCCCGGCTGGAGCTCCTGGAGGCCGACGTGCACGATCCCGGCACGCTCGAACGCCTGTTCGCCGGGGCCGAGGCGGTGGTGAATCTGGTGGCGATCCTGCACGGCAACGCGGCGCAGTTCGAGGCCGTGCATGTCGAGCTGCCGCGGCGGATCGCCGCCGCGATGCGTGCCACCGGCCTGCGGCGCCTGGTGCATGTGAGCGCGCTCGGAGTGGGCGACGATGCGCCGTCGATGTACCTGCGCAGCAAGACGGCCGGCGAGGCCGTGTTGCGGTCGGCGGGCCTGGACCTCACCATCCTGCGCCCGTCGACCATCTTCGGCATCGAAGACCGTTTCCTGAACCTGTTCGCCCAGCTGCAGTCCGTTGTCCCGGTGATGGCGCTGCCCGGCGCCGAGGTGACGTTCGAGCCGGTGTGGGTGCGCGACGTGGCCAGTGTGCTGCTGCGTTGCCTGGAGGATCGCGCGACGATCGGCAAGACCTACGAGCTCACCGGGCCGCAGGTGTTCACGCTGGCCGAGCTGGTGCGCAAGGCCGGCGCGCGTCGCGGCCATGCGCGTCCGATCGTGCCGATGCCGGCCGCGCTGGCGCGTGCCCAGGCCTGGCTGTTCGAGCATCTGCCCGGGCCCACGCTGCTGTCGCGCGACAACCTGCGTTCGATGGAAAGACCCAGTGTCGCCACCGGCACCTGCCCTGGAATGGCTGAACTGGGACTCACGCCGAGTTCGATCGATGCCGCCTGGGCGCAGGAAGATCCGGCGGGCGCCGCCGCCGTCGAACTGCAGAACTGGCGCCGCCTGCACGGTGGCCGCTGAGCCGGCCGGCACGGGGCCATCACTGCCCGCGGCCAGCAGCGCGGGGATCCGCCGCTTCGTCGAAGCCTTGTGGCTCGAGGACGGCCTGGCTGCGTTGACGACGGCCGCCTACGCCCGCGACCTGACGCTCTTTGCGCGGTGGCTCGCGATGCAGGGCGATCGCCTGCTCGATCAGGCGAGCGAAGCCGACCTGCTCGGCTACATGGCCGAGCGGCATGCCGCCACGCGGGCCACGACCGCCAATCGGCGCCTGAGCGTGTTCAAGCGCTACTTCCGCTGGGCGCTGCGCGAAGGCCGCACGCAGGCCGACCCCACGCTACGGCTGTCGTCGGCCAGGCAACCGCTGCGTGTGCCCAAGACGCTGAGCGAGGCGCAGGTGGAGGCCTTGCTGCAGGCGCCGGATGTCGATACGCCGCTCGGCGCGCGAGACCGCGCCATGCTGGAGCTCATGTACGCCAGCGGTTTGCGCGTCAGCGAACTGGTGACGCTGAAGTCGGTGCACCTGAGCCTTGCCGACGGCGTGCTGCGCGTCACCGGCAAGGGCAGCAAGGAACGGCTGGTGCCGTTCGGTGCCGAGGCACAGGCCTGGATCGAGCGCTATCTGAAGAGCGCGCGCAGCGACATCCTCGGTGCGAAGACGAGCGACGCACTGTTCGTCACCTCGCTCGGCGCTGCGATGTCGCGGCAGATGTTCTGGAAGCTGATCAAGCGCTACGCGCTGGTGGCCGACATTCGCAGCACGTTGTCGCCGCACACGCTGCGCCACGCCTTTGCGACCCATTTGCTGAACCACGGGGCCGACCTGCGTGCGGTGCAGATGCTGCTCGGCCATGCCGACATCTCGACGACCACGATCTACACCCACGTGGCACGCGAGCGGCTGCGGCAGCTGCATGCGCGTCACCATCCGAGGGGGTGAGGGCAGGGTTTAGGCCTTGCTGTCGAGCCGGTCGAGCTCTTCCTGGGTGAACCCCGCGGCAGCACGCGCCGCACGGTTGAACGGCCCCTTCGGCCGCGGCGCCCGGCGTTCGTGCGCCAGCTGCTCGTGGCGCGTCAGCGGGTCGTCCTGCGCACGCTCGCACAACCAGCGATACCAGCGGTTGCCGATCGCCACATGCCCGATCTCGTCGCGCAGGATCACGTCGAGAATCTCTGCAGCGCGTGTATCGCCGGCGGCCACGAATCGCGCGCGCATGCCGGGCGTGACGTCGAGGCCGCGCGCCTCGAGCGTGCGCGGCACCAGTGCCATGCGCGCCAGCGGGTCGTCGCGTGTGCGCTCGGCCATGGTCCACAGGCCGTCGTGCGCATCGAAGTCGCCGTACGCGTGGTTCAGGCTGCGCAGGTGCTCGGTCACCAGCGTGAAGTGCAGCGCCTCCTCGGCCGCCACGCGCACCCAGTCGGCGTAGAAGTCCGGCGGCAGCGCGGGAAAGCGCCACACGGCATCGAGCGCGAGATTGATCGCATTGAATTCGATGTGTGCCACGGCATGCAGCAGTGCCGCGCGGCCCGCGAGCGTGTGCATCGGGCGTTGCGGCACCTGCGACGGCGGCACCAGGCGCGGCGCCGCAGGCCGGCCCGGCACGCTGCCGGGCTCGGGCTCGAACACGGCGGCGACGTCGAGGCGCATGTGCGGATCGAGCGCGTCGAACGCATGCCGCGTGGCATCGGCCTTGACTGTCGGATCTGCGATCTGCAGCAGTTCGAGCGCACGACGTCGCAGTTCCATGTCTGCGATGATAGTCACGCCGCCTTTCTCGATGGCCGCACCGACCGCACGCGCACGACCGATGGCCGATCAGCTGCTCAAGTTCCTGTTCGAGGGCCTGCCCGTGCGTGGTGTGCTGGTCCAGCTGCGCGAGGGTTGGCGCGAGCTGCTGTCGCGCCGCGCGACCGTGAGCGACGGCGGCCACGCATTCGCGGCCCCGGTGCGCGAGCTGCTGGGACAGATGAGCGCCGCAGCCTGCCTGATGCACGCGAACATCAAGTTCAACGGCGCGCTGATCCTGCAGATGCAGGGCGACGGTCCGGTGAAGCTTGCGGTGGCCGAGGCGCGCACCGACCTCGGCTATCGCGCGACAGCGAAGGTCGTGGGGCCGGTCGAGGCCGGCGCGCGGCTCGACACGCTGCTCAATCTGCACGGTCGGGGCCGCTGCGCGATCACCCTCGACCCCAGCGAACGCCTGCCGGGCCAGCAGCCCTATCAGGGGGTGGTGCCCCTGCACGGCGACCGACACGAGCCGCTGCAGGCGTTGGCCGACGTGCTGGAGCACTACATGCTGCAAAGCGAGCAGCTCGACACCAAGCTCGTGCTCGCCGCGAGCGACACGGCCGCTGCGGGCCTGCTGATCCAGCGCCTGCCGGCGCAGGGCGAGGGCAACCTCGCGGCCAGCGGCTGGCAGCGCGGTGACGAGGACCAGATCGGCCGAAACGAAGATTTCCGACGCATCGCGCTGCTCAGCGCCACGCTGACACCCGACGAGTTGCTCGGCCTCGAGCCCGAAGCCATCCTTCGTCGTCTGTTCTGGGAGGAGCGCGTGCGCGTATTCGAGCCGCAGCGGCCGCGGTTTGCGTGCACCTGTTCGCGCGCGCGCGTGGCCGGCATGCTGCGCGGCCTCGGTCGCGCCGAGATCGATTCGCTGATCGCCGAGCGTGGCGAGGCCGAGGTGTCGTGCGACTTCTGCGGCCAACAGTATCGGTTCGACGCCGTCGACGTGGGTGAGCTGTTCACGCCGGCCCAGCATGCCGCCGGCGGCTCGGATGCGCTGAACTGAGCTCGCGGCGACGACCCGGAATTCAGGCGTCCTTCGCGCGCTGCCGCCACAGAGCATGCTCGCACTCCGGCGAGTCGCAGGTCTCGCAGATCCACGTGCGGGCATGCGACTGCGCATTTCGCTCGGCCAGGCGCGTGAAGAGGCCACGCGCCGGAGTCGACGGCATGCGCAGGTGCGGCGCGACCGCGTCGAGTGCCGATTGCACCCGCGCCGCGCCGCTGCCGCTGACGACCGACCATTCGAGGCCGCCTTCGATCAGCCAGGCGCGCACGAGCGCGTCGACCGGCGCGCGCACATGCGGCCCGTCGCGAAGGGTGTCGGCCTCCCACGGCACGTCGAGCGCCGTCAGCAGCGTGTGGCTCACACGCCGCTGCTCGGCGATGGCGTAATCGCGCAGCGAGGCATCGCCAAACAGCAGCTGGCTGTAGACCGCGGTCATCAGCGCGGTGGTGTCGGCCACGACGATGCGATGCGTGGCGGCCGCGGCATCGATGCGGGCCTGCTGCTCGCGAGCGATCGCGGCCTGCTCGTCGGGGCGCGGCGTGCGACCCCGCGCGTCGCACCATTCGCGCAAGGTCTCGGGCACCCAGGTGGCGGACAGTCCGGTGAACCCGGCCAGCGTGTGCGCAAGATCGCGCGCGAGGCGGGTCTTGCCGGTGCTTTCGGCGCCCACGATCGCAATGAGGGTGGCCGTGTTCATGGCGACACCGGGCCGAGTCGCTGCAGCCAGGCGCGCCAGCCGAGCAGCGACAACACGGCGAAGATCGCATACAGCAGCACGGTCAGCCAGAGCCCTTTCCAGGCGAAGAGTGTGACGCTCACGATATTGACTGCCAACCACACCATCCAGTTCTCGATCAACTTGCGGCCGAGCAGCAATTGGCCGGCCACGCTGCCGATCGTGGGCAGCGCGTCGAAGTACGGCACATCGCTGTCGGTCGCGCGCGCCAGCAGCAGACCCAGCAAGGGCCAGGCGGCGAGGGTGAGTGCGGCCACCCGCCAGCGTGCCGCCGGGTTCAGCCGGTGCACCCGCAACGCCGCCCCGTCGTCGCCGCGGCCGCGCAGCCACTGGTACCAGCCCCACAGCGCGACGGCGATGAAGAAGAACTGCAACGTGGCCTCGCCGTAGAGCCGGTTGGCGGCGAACAGCAGCGCGTACAGCAGCGAAGCCACGATCGCCAGCGGCCAGGCCAGCGGATCGACACGCATGTTGCGCTCGACCATCCAGATCGACAGCGCGAAGGCGACGATCTCGAGCCAGGTGACGGGCGTGCCCCACAGCGTGAGCGCCGCGGCCAGCAGCGGCGCGGCCCAGTCGAGGGCAGGGGGCATGCCGGCGCCGTCAGCGCCGGCCGGCGATCTGCACGAACACCTCGTCAGGCCGCACCATGCCGAGCTCGCTGCGCGCCTTCTCCTCGATCATCTCGAGGCCTTCCTTCAGGTCGCCCACCTCGGCGGCAATTCGCTGGTTGCGCTGTCGCGCCGTTTCGTTTGCGCCTTGCTGCTCGCGCAGCTGCGACTTCAGGCTCCAGGCGTGCGGCACGCTGCCCTTGCCGAACCACAGGCCGATCTGCACCAGCGCCAGCAGCGCGGCGAGCGTCCAGGTGATGATGCGGGTGCGGCTCATCGGCGCAGTATCAGCGAAGGTTGTAGAAAGCGGCGCGGCCGGGGTAGGCCGCCACGTCACCGAGGTCTTCCTCGATGCGCAGCAGCTGGTTGTACTTGGCGACACGGTCACTGCGGCTCATCGAGCCGGTCTTGATCTGGCCGGCGTTGGTGCCCACGGCGATGTCGGCGATGGTGGCGTCTTCGGTTTCGCCGCTGCGGTGGCTGATCACCGCGGTGTAGTTGGCGCGCTTGGCCATCTCGATGGCGGCGAAGGTCTCGGTCAGCGTGCCGATCTGGTTGATCTTGATGAGGATCGAGTTGGCGATGCCCTTGTCGATGCCTTCCTTCAGAATCTTGGTGTTGGTGACGAAGAGGTCGTCACCCACCAGCTGCACCTTCTTGGCCAGGCGGTCGGTGAGGGTCTTCCAGCCGTCCCAGTCGCCCTCGTGCATGCCGTCCTCGATCGACACGATGGGGTACTTGTCGCACCAGGTGGCCAGGATGTCGGTCCACTCGGCGGCGGTCAGCTGCAG
>JAEUPI010000239.1 GCA_016790175.1 Burkholderiaceae bacterium
GGTGGGCGGCGATCTGTCGATCGACGCCGTACCCGGCGATCGGCCGCTGCCGGTGCGCGTGGTCAATGCCTACGTGGCGCGCGTGTATCGCGCGGCGGTGCACGATCCGGTGGTGAGCCTGGCGTTTCAGCGCGTCGTGCACATGCTCGATGCACCGGCCAAGCTTTTCGCGCCGCGCATCGTGTGGCGGGTGCTCATGGGCGGGGCACGGTGGCGCGAAAGACCGGGCACTGCGCCTGCCGCGGGCCATTCAGCCTCGCCGCGCACGACGCTGCCAGGGGCCGGCTCGCCACAAGGGCTGACGACAGGCTCGGTTGCGAGTGAAGCCTCGTGATGCGCGGCGATCCGATCGCTCAGCGTGTCAGCGCGCGGCGAAAATCGCTGTCGTCGAGCAGCTTGGACACAAGCATCTTGTAGATCGCGCCGTAACGTTCGATCGCGCGCGGAATGGCCACTGCACCGACGAACGACGAATCCCAAGAGTCTTCGGCGACGAGCTCCTTGTCGAACGATGGCTTGCCGTCGCGAACCACCTGGAAGCGCGCCGCCAGGCGCGCCGTCCCGGTGCCGATCGCGGCGTCGACCTTGCTGTCGGTCAATTGGCCCTCAATGACGAGCTTCGACTGCGGATCAAGCAGGCCCGCTGAATGAAGCTCTGCCCTCAGCGTTTCCTTCAGATGCTGCGAGTAGCTGCCACTGGGCGCCGAGACGTTGCCCCCGCGAAGCCCACCGCTGAGCTCGGTATCCATCAACGGCGGCCGCCCGGGTGCCAGCTTGAACGTACCGACGCTGGCCGGCGCCAGGTTCGCCGCCCGCAGCGACTGCGCGCTCTGGCCGCTGGCCGTCGGCGGTGGCAGCACGGTCGTGCAGCCGAACAGTGGAACCAGCAGCGCCAGCGTGGCCGCGCGCGTGAAAGTGCGCCAGCGGTTGCGGCCGTCAGTCGTGTGCATCAATGCGTCCTCCTCGTCGATCGTAGATGGCCCGGTGGCCGGCGCGTATAGTATCGCGCTGACCCATAGGTTGCGGATCGAGCGGACTGATCCCGGCCGCTCGGCTGCGATTTCTCGGACGAGCGGCCGCTGACGCCGCCGGTCCACACCTCCACATCGTCGAGGGAGCTGCGCATGTTCAGAGTCATCACCGCATCGATCGTCGCCGCGATCGTCCTGCTCAACACGGGCTGTGCAGTTAATCGCGCAACGGCCACCGCCGACCCGTCGTTACGCTGGGATTCGATCAAGTCGCTTCACGTCAAGAAGCTCGAGGGCGAGGATGGCAGCGTTCGCAAGCTGATCGTCGACAAGTTCCGCGAGTCGGGCTTCAGCGTCACGACTGATCCCGACGCGGCAGCACAGCCCGACGCCTTCGTGACTTATCGTGATCGCTGGATGTGGGACATCACGATGTACCTGCTCGAGCTGACGATCTCGCTGCACGACCCGCGCACCGACGTGGCCGTAGCGACGGGCAATTCGTTTCACACCTCGCTGACGCGTCTGTCCCCGAAGGAGATGGTCGACGAGGTCATTGGGAACATCCTTAAGCAGCGCCGCTGAGCGGCTTCGTTGTTGCGGCGCGCGCCGACCGTTGGGCTTGCTCAGGGCGCTGCCACAGCCGGGCAGCGCTGCACATCCACGCGCAGCCAAAGCCAGGCCGTACTGCTCAGGCACAACGAAAGCGCGCCGATGGCCCATGGGCGCGGCGCCAACACGAGTTCAGCGCGCTGACAGAACAGGTAGCCGATCAGCGAAATCGCAAAGTCGGCCAGCGCTGCACGTGCCGCGACGCGCGGCCCGGGCAGCAACAGGTGAATCACATGAAACAGCTGCACGCCGCCCACGGCGCCCCGAAGCATCAGGTCGGCCGCCAGGCACCGGAGCCGTGGCTCATGCTGGCGGCGCCCCCATGTCGCCCGGCTTGCGCGCCATGAGCGTGCAGAAGACCTTGACGGTGTCACCCGGGGCCGGGTAGCGCTGGACGTCGCAGCTCAGCGTTTCCCAGCCCGCGAATTGCCGCGGCAGCTCGTCGGCTGCGAACAAGCAGTACGCCTCGGCATCGAACATGTCCAGGAACGTCGTGCCTTGCACCAGCACGTTGATCACGGCAATGCCGCCCGGCTTCACGTGGGCCCGCAGTTGCACCAGCTGCGTGAACGCGGTGGCGCAGTCGAAGAACATCAATAGACCGATCGACACCACGGCGTCGAAGCTGTCGCGCAACGCATGGGTGCGCAGATCGGCCTGTTCGGCACGGATGGGCAACGACTCGGCGGCCGCCGTCGCGCGCAGGTGCGCGATCGCCGTGGGGCTCGCGTCGAGTGCCAGCACGCGGCAGCCGCGGCGTGCGGCGGCGCAGGCCAAGTTGCCCAGGCCGCAGCCGAAGTCGAGCACCTGCCCGCTCAGGTGGGGCAGCGCGGCCGCCTCGAACGGGTTGAGCTGCAGCTCGCGTTGGCGCACCTGGCGCCGGAACTGTTCGTCGAAGAAATCGACACTCCTGTTCGATGTCATGTGGGCACTGTACTTCGGCACGACCCCTCGACACCCGCGTGCGATCGCTCCGTTTTCGCGGCCGGCGGCACACAATCGCTGCATGCGACGCCCGCCGACGATCGAGCTGCGATACCAGATTCCGCAGAGCCACCGGGCCGCGGTGCACCGGGCGATAAGGGCGCGGTCGACGCAGGTGGATGCCATGCCCACGCCGTGGCCGACGGCTGCGGTGACGCCATGGCAGCGGGCGTCGTTACTGTGGTCGTCCGGCGCGAGCGAAGTGTTGATCGCGTTGGAGTCGGGCACCGTGCACACCGAAGGCGGCGACCGTGCTGTGGCGGAGCTGACCCTCACCCTCGCCCGCGGCCCGCTCGAAGGTCTGCTGCGCCTGGCCGACCGTTGGGTCCAGCGCTACGGCCTGTGGCTCGACGTGCGCAGTGCGCCCGACCGTGCAGCCGGCTGGCTGCCGCAGATGCCGCCGCCGCGGGTCTACGGATCGTCGCTGCCGGCGCTCTCGCATGCCATGCACTCCGACGCTGCGCTGCGGGCGATGGTGGCCGGCTGTCTGCAGCAGGTGCTGCCCAATGCAGCCGTGCTGGCGGCCGGCCGCGGCGGGCCCGAGCACGTGCATCAGACGCGTGTGGGCCTGCGCCGCCTGCGCGCCGTGCTGCGCGCGTTCGGCAACTGGTCCGCGGCCGTTCAACCCGAATGGGTGCCGGCCCTGGCGCAGTTGTTCGACAAGCTGGGCACCGTGCGCGACCGCGACACGCTGCGTGCGCTGCTGCCCCAGCTGCGCAGCGCCGGTGCGCCGGCGCTCCAGCTGCCCGCTGCCGAGGCCGAGGTCGACGTGTCGCCGGTGCTGCGCAGCGCGGCCTTCAATCGGCTGGTGCT
>JAEUPI010000259.1 GCA_016790175.1 Burkholderiaceae bacterium
GTAGACCTTCTCGAACGCCGCGGCTGCGCGGCCTGCCAGCGCGGCGGCATCATCCGCCCGCCGCGCCGCCAGGCGGGTCTCGGCCAGGCCTTTCAGACCCCAGGCCGTCCATTCGTGCTCCGGTCCGAGCTTGGCCTCCAGCGTCTCCAATGCCAACTGTCCGTTGTGTTCGGCTTCCTCGATACGGCCCTGTCCGCGCAACGCCTCGGCCAGGTGCCACATCGACATCGCCGTCTCCGGGTTGTCCGCACCGAGCTGCACCTGCTGCACCTCGAGCGCGCGGCGGATCAAGGCCTCGGCCTCGGCCTGTCGTCCGAGCTTGTAGAGCACCTCGCCGAGCGCCGTCTGCGCAAACGCAGTGTCCGGGCTCACGTCGCCAAGCAAGCGTTGCTTGGCCTCGAGCACCCGGCGGAACATGCGTTCGGCTTCGTCCAGCTGGCCCAGTTCGAGCAACACCTTGGCCAGATAGTCGAGCGTATCCAGCGTGAGCGGATGCTCGGCGCCCAGCGTGGCCGTGCGCATGCCGAGCGCCTGCCGGAAGAACGGCTCCGCAGCCGCCAGATCACCGCGGCCGCTGTGATAGCCGCCCATGACGGCCAGCGTGCGGGCCTTGTCCGGGTGGTCGCCGGGGATCGCCTGCTGGATCCGGATCGCCCGTTGCAGCGCCTGCTCCGCCTCGGCGCCGGCACCGAGCAGCAGCAGCGCGCGTGCGGTGTTGGTGAGCGCCTTGGCGGTCTCGGCATGGTCGGCGCCGAAACGCTGGTCGCACACCTCCACCAGCTGTTCCATCAGCGGTCGCAGCGCCGAGCCGGCATAGGCGTGCAGATAGATGTCGAACTGCGGCTCGAACCAGGCCAGATAGCCCGGCGCATCGACCTTGCACAGGTGGTACTGCGTCTCCGCCAGCGCACGCGACGACGCGGCATTCACATCCCGCGCCGACGCCACTTCGGCTCTTGTGCGCCAGTACGCGCCGGCCTTTGCGTGTGCGTCGAGCCGCGGCGCCTTCAAGACGCCGTCGTAGGTGGCCTGGTGCAGCAGGTTGTGCTGGAAGGCGTATTCGCGGCCTTGTTCGCCGTCGGCCGAGTCGTGCCGCACGATCATGCGCTTGCGCAGCAGCGCGGGCAGCATCTCCAAGGCCGCCGGGTCCACGGCCTGCAGCGCAGGCTCCCAGAACACATGGCCCACCACGGCGGCCTGCTGCAGCGCCGTGCGCTCGCGCAGTGTCAGCGCGTCCAGCCGCGCCTGCAGCACGCCCGCCAGCGTGGAGGGCACATGTGTTCGCAGCAGCTTGTCGGGCACCACGCGCCAGGTGTCGCCGGCCACGTCGATGACGCCGTCGTCGACGAGCATCTTCACCAGCTCTTCCATGTAGAACGGGTTGCCCTCGGCGCCGGTGGTGATCATCCGGCGCAGGCTGTCGGGGGCATCAGCCATGCGTTGCAGCAGTGCGCCGGCCAGGTCGTGGCTCAGCGCGGCATCGAGCGGCTTCAGGTCCAGGCGCTCATGGCGATCGGGCGGCGTGACCCATTCGGGCTGCACGTCGAGAAACGTCGGGCGCGTCGTCATCAGGCACAGCAACGGCATGTCCTGGCTGTTCGGCAGCAATCGGCCGACGAACTCCAGCGTGCCGCCGTCGGCCCAATGCAGATCGTCGAGCACCATCACCACCGGCATCGCCTGGCACAAGCGTCGCAGCACGCGCTCGGCGGCCGCGAACGCCCGCTCCTTGAATCGCGCGTCGTCGCCGAGCAGGTCGGCCACATGCGGGCTGGTCGAGAAATCGATGCCGATCAGCTGGCCCAGCAGGTGCACGTCGGCCTCGTCGCCGGGCGCGACCAGCGGTGCGAGCCCGTCGACGATCTTGCGCCGTGCGTCGTTGGGCGCATCCTGATCGTGGATGCGGAACTGCCGCGCCAGCATGTCGTACAACATGCCGTAGGGATGCAACGCACTGCGAGGATGCGCGCGGCCCAGCAGCAACCAGCAGGACTCCGGATCGATGGTCTGCCGGAACTCGGCCACCAGGCGGCTCTTGCCCAGGCCGGCCTCGGCCACGATGGTGATCGCGCGGCCGCGGTTCTCGGTGGCAGCGTCTACGAACGCGATGCACAAGCGCTCGAACTCGGCCTGCCGCCCGACCATCGGTGTCTGCAGGCCTTCGATGCCGCGGTTGGGCACGCGAAAGGCGCGCGGCTTGGCACGATCGACCAGAAAGCTGCGCAGCGGCTCTGCAACGCCCTTGACCTGAATGGGCTCCTGCTCGGTCACCTCGAACAATCCGCGCACATGGCGATAGCTGTCGACGCTGATGCGTAGCCGGCCGGGTGGCGCGCTCTGCTCCATGCGCGCGGCCACGTTGACGGTCGCGCCGCGGATGCTGCCGTCGGCGTCGACACCGCCACCCAGCAGCACGGTGCCGGTGTGCACGCCGGCGCGCACGTTGAAGTCCGGCACCCCATGCTGCAGCCGCACCTCGGGCGCCATGGCCTTGGCTTCGACGATGATGCCCAAGCCGGCGCGAATGGCGCTCTCCACGTCGTCTTCGTGCGTCTCTTCGGAGCCGAAGGCGGCCAGCATGCCGTCGCCGGTGTACTGCAGCACCCGGCCGCGTTGCGACTGCACCACCGCGGTAAAGCGTTCGAGCGCGCCGTCCATCACCGCGTGAATGTCTTCCGGCGTCAGCTGCTGGCCGATCGAGGTGGAACCGACCACGTCGACGAAGAGCACGCTCACCTGCTTGAGCTGCTGGTGCGCCGTGGTCTGCGCGGCCTGCAGCGCCGCCAGTTCGCGCCGAAGGGGCGCCAGCGCCACCTCCACGATCGCGTCGCCCAGCACCGCGCGTTGCTGCTCCAGGGCGGCGATGGCGGCGGCGAGCTGGTCGGGCGATCCGGGCATGCCCGGAGGTTAAGGCCTCCTACTACTTGTAGCGCAGGGGCCTAACCATGAGAACCGGGGGCTACGCACCTCCGGCACTCGGCGCGCGCTACCAGGGCAGCGAATAGGTCTTCACGTTCGTGAATGCCTTGCAGCACTCCTGCACACCCTCCTTCACGCCGGTGCCGGAGTCCTTGATGCCGCCGAACGGCGTCACCTCGAGCCGGTAGCCCGGCACCTCCCACACGTTGACCGAGCCGACGTTCAGCTCCCGCACGAAGCGCATGATCACGTCGAGCTGGTTGGTGCAGATGCCGGAGCTCAAGCCGTAGGCAGTGGAGTTCACCTGGGCAATGGCGTCGTCGACATTCTTGAACGTGATCACCGGCGACACCGGGCCGAAGGTCTCCTGCTTCACCACCTCCATCTCGCCGCGCACGCGGTCGATCAGCGTGGGCGAATACGAGGCGCCGTCGCGCTGATTGCCGTGCAGCAGCCGGGCGCCCTGCGCCACCGCGTCGTTCACGCGGCGCTCGAACAGCGTGGCGGCCGGCACGTCGATCACGGTGCCCATGTCGACCTTGGGGTCGAACGGGTCACCGTAGGTCCACGATCTCGTCTTCGCGAGCAGCGCGTCGGTGAAGTCGGCAGCCACCTTCTCGTGCACGAAGATGCGCTTCACCGCCGTGCAGCGCTGGCCGCTGTTCTTGTAGCTGCCGTTGGCGGCGAGGTCGGCGGCCTTCACCACGTCGGCGTCGTCCATCACCACGATCGGGTCGTTGCCACCGAGCTCGAGGATCTGCCGCTTGTAGACCGCCTTGGCCGCGATGTACTTGCCGATCGGCACGCCGCCGGTGAAGGTGACGATGTCCACATGCTCGTTGGTGAGCATCTCGTCGGCGATCTCCTTCGGATCGCCGGTGATCACGCTGAGCATCGGCGGCGGCAGCCCGGCCTCGTAGAGCACGTCGGCCAGCTGAATAGCCGACAGCGGCGTCTTCTCGGTGGGCTTGAGCACCATGCGGTTGTTGGTGGCCCCCGACGGCGCCACCGTGTGGATCACCTGGTTCAGCGGGTGGTTGAACGGCGTGATCGCCGAGATGACGCCCATCATCGGCTCGCGCATGGTGTGCACGCGTCGCTGCTTGCCGTGGTGCGTGAGGTCGCAGCTGAAGCTCTGGCCGTCGTCCACCAGCGCCTGCTGCGCGGCGAAGAGCAGCACGTCGCTCGCGCGGCCCACCTCGTAGAGCGTGTCCTTGATGCACAGGCCCGACTCGAGCGTGATCGTGCGGGCGATCGAATCTTTGCGCGCGGCGATCAGGTCGCCGGCCTTCATCAGGATCTTGTAGCGTTCGTGGCGCGTGAGCGTGGGTTTGTAGTCGCGTGCGATCTTGAAGGCACGCCGCACATCGGCCACCGTGGCCTTGGGCACTGTGGCGATGACCTCGCCCGTCCACGGGTAGCGGATCTCGATCGTGCGGTCGCTGTGCACCTTGTCGCCGGCAATGCGCATGGCTTCGCGCAGCGGCGTGTCGACGACGGGAACTCGGGCGTTCATGGAGCAGGTCCTTTCCAGGAATCGATGAAGGGCTTCAGGCCACGGCGCGCGCGATGCGGCCGCGCACCCAGGCCGACAGCAGCTCGGC
>JAEUPI010000266.1 GCA_016790175.1 Burkholderiaceae bacterium
GCGATTCGTTCATCCTCGCACAGCTCCTGCAGCAGTTCGACGCGGATGCCTTCGAGCACATGGTCGCTGCGCGGCGGACCGAGCAGTGCACCCTCATGCACGATCCATACATTGCTGCCCGAACCCTCGGTGAGCCAGCCGTCGCGAAACATGATCGTCTCCACCGCGCCGTGATCGGCCGAGATCTGCCGGGCGAGCACGTTGCCGAGCAGCGAGATGCTCTTGATGTCGCCACGCTCCCAGCGGAAGTCGCGGGCCGTCACGCAGGCCACGCCGTGATGTCGCTGCTCGGCCGTCGGCGGCTTGAGCGGACTCGTCATCGCGAACACCGTGGGCGCGATGCCCTGCGGCATCACGTGGTCGCGCAACGCGACGCCGCGAGTGACCTCGATGTAGACGAGCTGGTCCGCAGCGGACTGCGCGGCAACCAGCGGCCGAGCCAGTCCGAGCCAGCCGTCGCGCGTATGCGGGTTGGCGATGCGCAGCTTGTCGAGACTTCGAGACAGGCGCGCCATGTGTTCGTCGAAGCGAAACAACCGCCGGCCATAGACCGGAATCACCTCGTAGACGCCGTCGCCGAAGATGAAGCCGCGGTCGAGCACCGAGACCTTCGCCTGGTTCAGCGGCAGCATCTGCCCATTCAGGTGGCACAGGGTGTCGGGCAACGCGGTCATGTCAGCCTCGGTGGAAGAGTGGCGATCGTGCAACCTAGCTTAGCGGAGTTCACCGCCGCATCACTTGATCCACAGTCGCAATGAGTCCCAGGCGCGGCCAAGCAGGCCCGCCTCGGGCACCGCTTGCTGCACGACCAGCGGCACCGTGACGAGGGGCGCTCCACCGGCGCTGGTGACCTTGATCGAGCCCACGCGTTGCCCCTGCGCAAGCGGGGCGACCAGCGGGTCGGTGCGCTCGATGACCGTCTTGATCTTGTCGCCCTCGCCGCGTGGCACCGCGACGACCAGCGCCTCGGCCGCGCCCAGCGCCGCCTCGGACTGCTTGCCTTTCCATACCGGCACATTGAGCGCCGGCTTACGGTCCTCGAACAGGCGCACGGCGTCCCAGGCCGTGTAGCCCCAGTTCAGGAGCTTCTGGCTCTCGGCAGCCCTCGCCTCGCGCGATGCCGTGCCCAGCACCACCGACAGCAGGCGGCGCTTGCCGTTCGGAAACTCGCGTTGCGCGCTGGCCACCAGGCAGTATCCGGCGCTGTCGGTGAAACCGGTCTTCATGCCGTCGACCGTGGGGTCCCGTCCCAGCAGCAGATTGCGGTTGTCCTGCTTGATGTTGTTGAACGCGAAGTTGCGAATGGAGTAGTAGCCATAGAAATTCGCGTGTTCGGCAATGATGCGCCGGGCGATCGTCGCGACATCGCGAGCGCTGCTGTAGTGGCCGGCCTCCGTGAGTCCGGTGACGTTCTTGAACTGCGTGTGCTTCAGGCCCCAGGCCTGGGCCTGGCGGTTCATCATCTCGACGAAGGTCTCGATGCTGCCGCCTACAGCCTCGGCCAACGCCACGGCCGCGTCGTTCCCCGAGACGGCGATCATGCCCTTGAGCAGATCGTCGACCTTGACGGTCATCTTCGGGTCGATGAACATCAGCGAGCCACCGCCCTTGCGCTCGTTCCAGGCGCGCACCGACACCGGCAGTGTCTGCTCCAGCGTGAGCTTCTTGTCCCTGAGCGCGTTGAACACCAGGTAGGCGGTCATCAGCTTGGTCAGCGATGCAGGGTCGACCCGCGCGTCCCCGTCGCGCTCGGCCAGCACCTGGTCGGCGGTCAGGTCCACCAGGACGAAACTGCGTGCCGCCATTTCCGGTGGCTGCAGCACCTGCGCCTGAGCCAATGGCATCGCCAGGGCCAGCGCCCAGGCCAGACAGACCGATTTCATAGGTGCGATCCTCATTGAGTCACTGCTGGGAACTTCAGGCGGCATGTCCCCAGGCTTGCGTCACCAGCGAGCGCAAGCGCGTCAACTGGCCGTGAAAGAAGTGGCCCACGCCCGGCAGCACCACCACGGGCAGCGACTGCGGCCGCGCCCAATCGAGCGTAGCGGCCAGTGGCACGACGTCGTCGGTTTCGCCGTGTATCACCAGCGTGTCGTCGGGTACGTTCGCGACCTCGAAGGTCGACGTGGCCGGGCCCACGAGCACCAGGCGCTCGGCCGGTGCCGTCTGGGCCAAGCGCGCACAGACCTGCGACGCGACGTAGCCGCCAAAGGAAAACCCGCCGAGCGCCAGTGGAAGCGCCGGTTCGCGGAAGTGCTGCACGACGGCCATGGCATCGTCGATCTCGCCGACACCATGGCTCCACTGCCCCTGCGACGCGCCAACGCCGCGGAAGTTGAATCGCACACTGCGATAGCCGAGCTGCACGAAGCTGCGCGCCAGGGTCTGGATCACCTTGTTGTCCATCGTGCCGCCATGTACCGGATGCGGGTGGCACAACACCGCCACGCCTCGGAGCGCCGTTCGCGGCTCGTCGATCAGACAATCCAGATGCCCGGCCGGCCCGGCACAGCCGGCGCGACGTGGCGCCGCGTGCATCAGCGGCCCACGCTGGCCGGCAGGAGCAGTCGCTCGACCACGCGTCCGTCCCGCAGGTGCGAATCGACGATCTCGTCGATATCGGCCGCATCGACGTACGTGTACCAGACCGCCTCGGGATAGACCACCGCCACCGGGCCGCCGGCACAGCGGTCAAGGCATCCGGCCTTGTTGACACGCACCCCACCCGGGCCGGCCAGCCCGGCCGCCTTCACCCGCGACTTGCAGCGGTCGAGCGCCGCTTGCGGGTCGTGCTGTGCACAGCAGGCCTCGCCGTTGTCGCGCTGATTCAGACAGAAGAAGATGTGATGTTCGTAATAGCTCATCAGGACGCGATTGTAGGTAGTGGGTCCGCCCCTTCGAAGGCCGGGGCCGTAGTCGGACGCCCCCGGGATCATTCGTCGCGAGCGCCGATTCGCGCCAGCAGCCATGCGATGGCCGCGTAGGGCCAGCACCAGCCGATCCACTGTGCAAGCCCGTGGAAGCGGATGAAGCGGCCTTGCTCCCAAGCGCTGAGGCTCTCGGCGAAGTAGGGGTCGGCCGGCGCCTGCGCCACGAGCGCGATCGATGCCGAGATGGCCAGCAGCCCCACGCCGGCAGCGACGCGGCGGCTGACGCGAATCATCGCCCAGGCCATCAGGAGCCCGAGTCCGATGCCGCCGAGCGCGGTCGGTGTCGACCACGCCAGCGCATGCTGCGGCGCGAAGTTCAGCGCCGTTGAAAACGTCGTGACGCCGACGGCCAGCGCGGCCGCGCCGACGGTCAGCGCCAATCGACGAGCGGCACCGAAGGCCATGCAATACGCCGCCATGCACGGGCCCAGCAGACCCAGGGCGACGGCCAGCAACTCGGTCAGTGGGGCGAGCGGCGTGGCCACCACCCGACCTGGCTCGACGCCGACGAGCAGCCCTTCGGCCCAGGGCCAGCCCACGAGGTGGTCGGCCAGAAGGTCGCGCAAGCGGTCCCACACCTGACCGAGGCCCAGCGGCACCGGCGCCGGAAACAGCAATGCGAGGGGCCAAAGCATCAGCAATGCGAGCCCGTTGGCTCCCTGTTGTTCGAACCAACGCCTGCGCATCTCGTCGACACGCTGCGGCAGGCCGAGCCCGCGCAGCAGCCAACCCAGCGCGATGCCCACGAGCGCTCCCGCGCTGTTGAGCAGCCAGTCCAGCCGCGACGGCACGCGGTTCGGCAGCGCATGTTGGGCGAGTTCGAGACCGTACGACAGCATGGACGCAGCAGCCAATGCCTGCAGGCTCGCCCGCCACGGGTCACCGCGTCCGGGCCAGACCAGCAGCGCCCCTAGCGGTACGTAGGCCAGCAGATTGGCCCAGTTGTCGAACGAATCGTGCCAGCGCGGCCAGGGCAGCAACAGAGACGCACCCGACGGCCACAGCCAGCCGGAAAACGGAAACAGGCTCGCATAGATCAGCAGCGCCACCCAGGCCCAGGCAAGCAGCGTCGACATGCGACGCCTTGGGTCGAGTGCCGAGCTCACACGGTCAAAGCGGCTTGACCACCACCAGAATGACGATCGCCGCGAACAGCAGCACCGACATCTCGTTGAACACCCGATACCAACGCTCCGAGCGCCGGTTGTTCAGCTGCTCGAAGCGCCGCAGCAGTCCGCGGCAGGCGTGGTGGTAGCCGATCACGGCCAGCACCAGCAGCAATTTGAGGTTCAGCCAGGCATGTTGCCAACCACGCCAGGCGTCGAAGCCGAGCCACAGCCACACGCCCAGCAACAGGGCCAGCAGCATCAGCCCATTGGCGAAGCGATACAGGCGCCTTGCCATCAGCAACAGGCGTTCGCGCTCCGCATGGCTGTCGGGCGCCACTCCTGCCAGGTTCACGAAGATGCGCGGCAGGTAGAAAAGCCCAGCGAACCAACTGGCGACGAACACGATGTGAAACGCCTTGATCCACAGATACGGCGCGCTCATCGGCACATTATGGTCGGGCATCACATCCCGGCCGGGCACTTCGCCCCTGAACGCCGGGCCCCGAAAAAAAGCCCCGATCGCGAAGATCGGGGCTGGAAGCCTTAACGCTGTCATCACGGTAAGGCACCTGCTCAGGGAGGAAAAGCAGGGAACGACAGCCTTGCAGCTATCATTCAGCGCGGATACTAGCAGAGGGCCGCCGAGGTGTGACTCCGCGTAACACCGGATGGAAGGTGCGCAACCACGACGATGCGCCCTCGCCACACCCGAAGGATTTCGCCATGCCGTCGCTCCCGCCGTTTCCAGCCAGTCGTCCTCGGCGCCTGCGTAGGGATGCGTTCACCCGGGCCCTGGTGCGCGAGCACCGGCTGGACGCGTCGGATCTGATCCTGCCGGTCTTCGTGCGCGACGGCACGAATCGCGTTGAAGACGTGCCCAGCATGCCCGGCGTGCAGCGAATGACGGTCGACCGGTTGATGGCGATCGCCGAGCAGTGCTCGGAGATGCGGATCCCAGTGATCGCGCTGTTCCCGGTGATCGATCCGGCTCTCAAGACATCGGATGGTCGCGAAGCGCTGAATCCGGATGGTCTGGTACCGCGCGCGGTGCGTGCGCTCAAGTCGCACTTTCCACAGTTGGGCGTCCTGACCGACGTGGCGCTCGATCCGTTCACCAGTCATGGCCAGGACGGCCTGCTCGACGACAGCGGCTACATCCTCAACGACGAGACCGTCCAGGTGCTGGTGCGGCAGGCTCTTGTGCAGGCCGAGGCCGGCGTGGACATCGTGGCGCCGAGCGACATGATGGACGGCCGGATCGGCGCGATACGCACTGCGCTGGAGTCACGCGGCGCCATCCACACACGCATCATGGCGTACAGCGCCAAGTACGCCAGCGCGTTCTACGGTCCGTTTCGCGATGCCGTGGGCTCCGCCGGGAATCTCGGAAAGGCCGACAAGAAGGTCTACCAGATGGACCCCGCCAACAGCGACGAGGCCCTGCGCGAGGTGTCGCTCGACATCGCCGAGGGTGCCGACATGGTGATGGTCAAGCCGGGCATGCCGTACCTCGATATCGTGGCGCGCGTGAAGGAGGCCTTCCACATGCCGACCTTCGTCTACCAGGTGAGCGGCGAGTACGCGATGCTCAAGGCTGCCGCCGCCAATGGCTGGCTGGACCACGACGCGGTGATGATGGAGTCGCTGCTCGCATTCAAGCGGGCCGGTGCCGACGGCGTGCTGACCTACTTTGCGCTGGACGCGGCGCGCCTGTTGCGCAATGGCTGAGACATCGCCGCTGCTGCGCGTCTTCCACCTTCAGAGCGATCAGTTCGTCGAGCTTCAGGACTTTCCCGATTCGCTGCCGCCGCGAGGCTTCATCTGGGTCGGCATCAGCCGCCATGCGCTCGAGATCTCGACGGCGGATCTGCAGGCCGCGCTGCAGCGCTGGACGGGCGGCCAGCTGGTGGATCTGCACCTGTCGGATCTGCTGAACACGCAGCTGCCCTCACACTTCGACTACACCTCCTGGTACGACCTGATGGTCTTCCGGCGCCTCATCGCTTCGCGCACCGAAGCGGACAGTCCGGCAACCCGGGCCGACCCCGCCGAATCGGCGCGCCAGACACTTGCCACGCTGGACACCAGCCCCGTGGGATTCGCGGTGTTCGACCGCGTGCTGGTCAGTGTGCATCCGGTCGACTGCCTCGTGCGCGAGCACTTCGCCCAGCGCCTGGCGCAACGCGGGCAGGTGCCGGATCTTCGCGGCAGTTCGCGGCTGCCACCCAGCCCGGCCGACCTGATGCTGCGCATGGTCAATCACGTCGTCGACGGCTATCTCGAGCTGCGCCGGCAGCTGACGCGGCAGCTCGGCGCGTTGCAGGAGCAACTGTTCAACCCGCACAGTCATTTCAGCAACTGGCAGATGCTGCTGCAGTCGCGCAACCTGCTGCACGCGCTGGAAGACGTATGCGAAGACCAGCGCAGCGCGATCCAGGAATGGATCGACGCGCTGGCCGAGTGGCCGCAGCCGGCCGACCGCGCGGCGCAGCGCGAGCAGGAGGTGCTGCGCGTGCGCTCGCGTGACGTGCTCGAACATATCGAACGCGTGCTGACCCATGTGCGGCGCCTGGAGCAATCGGCCGAGGGCGCCGTGCAGCTGCACTTCTCGGCGCTGGGCAACCGCACCAACGCGATCATGCGCACGCTGACGGTGTTGACCGCGATCTTCCTGCCGTTGAATCTAATCACTGGCGTCTTCGGCATGAACTTCGACGCGCTGCCGCTGATTCACGATGCCATCGGCGTGTGGATCGCCTTCGGCATCATGACCGCGGTGGGGGTCGGTCTGGGCCTGTTCTTCTGGCGCAAGCGTTATCTCGGAACCCATCCGACGCCATGAATGGCGCACAGCCTCAGTGCCCGTACGGATCGTCGAAGCCGAGCGCGCGCATCACGCGCGTTTCCAGGACCTGCATGCGTCGCGCTTCCCGCACCCGCTCGTGATCATGCCCCTGCGCGTGCAGCGCGCCATGCACGAGCAGGTGGGCGTAGTGAGCACCGAGGTCCAGCCGTTGACGTCGCGCCTCCTCGGCCAGCACCGGCGCGCACAGCACCAGATCGGCCAGCACGACCGGATCGACCTGGTAGGCGAAGGTGAGCACGTTGGTCGCGTAGTCCCTGCCGCGATAGGCTCGGTTCAGCGCGCGAGCCTCGTCGCGCCCGACGATGCGCACGGTCAGCTCGGCCGGGCGTTCCAGCGCGGCCTGCAGCCAGCGTCGCACGCGGTGGCGGGGCAGTCGATCGCGATGGCTGGCATCGGCGAACTGCAGCGACAGCTTCAGCGTCGGCGCGCTCAACGCGCCCGCTCCTTGCGCTGAGCGTCGTATGCTTGCACGATGCGGGCGACGAGCGGATGGCGCACCACATCGGCCGCGGTGAACTGGGTGAACGCCACGCCGGGCACGTTGTGCAGCACGGCCTGTGCATCGATCAGTCCGCTGGTCGTGCCGCGCGGCAGGTCGATCTGGCTGATGTCGCCATTGACGACCGCCTTGGTGCCGAATCCGATGCGCGTGAGAAACATCTTCATCTGCTCGGGTGTGGTGTTCTGCGCCTCGTCGAGGATCACGAACGCGTGGTTCAAGGTGCGGCCGCGCATGAACGCGAGTGGCGCGATCTCCAGCGTGCCCCGCTCGAATGCCTTGGTCACACGCTCCAGGCCCATCAGGTCATACAGCGCGTCGTACAGCGGGCGCAAATAGGGATCGACCTTCTGCGCCAGATCTCCAGGTAAGAAGCCGAGCCTCTCGCCCGCCTCCACCGCCGGCCTCGTGAGCACGATGCGCTGCACCGCGCTTCGCTCGAGCGCATCGACCGCGCAGGCGACGGCCAGGTAGGTCTTGCCCGTACCGGCCGGCCCGACGCCGAAAGTGAGGTCGTGCGCCAGGATCTGGCGCAGGTATTGCACTTGGTTGGGCGTGCGACCGGCAAGATCGCTGCGGCGCGTACGCAACACGAGCGCTGACTCGTCCTCGACCGCCCCGCGCACCGCGCCTTCTCCGGCCAATGCCAGATCCACGGCCTCATCATCGATCGGCCGTTGCGCCCGGGCATAGAGTTGCACCAGCACATCAGCCGCCCGCTCGGCGCGCGGCTTGGCGCCATCGATTCGAAAGGCCGCCTGCCGATGGGTGATGCGCACCTGCAGGGCCGACTCGATGCGCCGCAAATGGCTGTCGGCCTGACCGCACAGATGGGCCAGACGCCGGTTGTCCAGCGGCGTGAACTCGTGGCGGACGATCATGGGGCGACTCGCATTGCGCCATTTTCCCGCCTCAGGCGCTCATCAGGTCGGCACCAGGCGTTGCGAAGCAGACAGCAGCAGCCCATGCTGCACAATCGTTGGCTGCCCGAGACATGACGCCGCCGCCTGTGATTCGCGCCCGAACCGCCAGCCTGCATTGGCTGCTGGCTATTCTGGTCGCAGTGCTGGCGGGTCCGGCCGCCGCAGCCACGGCCCTGCCCTCGATGCGCCTCGAACGTGCATTGGCCGTCGCCGCGGACACCGAGTTCTTTCCCGAGTCTTCCCCCGCGCGCCAGGTCGCCCTGCCTGACGACTGGTCGGCGTCAAGCCCTGGCGAGGTCTCGGCCATGTGGTATCGGGTCACCTTCGACGCCGAAGGCGTGCGCGCCAACGGCGAGTTGCTGGGTCTGTACGTCGAGCGGGCCTGCAGCAGTGTGGCGGTGCTGCTCAACGGCAAGCTGATCCATGTGTCGGGCCGGCTCATGGAGCCGGTGTCGCGCAACTGTCAGCGGCCCCAGCTGATCGCGGTGCCCGGAGCGCTGCTCGAGGCGCGCGGCAATCAGCTCGATCTGAAGGTGGTGGGCTTTCCGCTACATCGGGTGGCCTCGCACCAGCGGGCTGGCGGGTTGTCGGCGATCGAGCTGGGCCCGCACGTTGCTCTGATGACCAAGCACCGCTGGCGCACGGCATTCGCGATCAACCTGCCACAGGTGATCACCGGCAGCCTGGTGCTGGTGGGCAGCCTGATCTTCGCGATGGGCTGGGCCAACCGCCCGCAGAGCTTCCTCGCGTACTACGGTGCGCTGCTGATCGGCTGGGCGCTCGTGCTCTCGCGCCAATGGGTCTCGGACATGCCGTGGCCGAACGCGAGTTCGGAGTTCCTGCTCGCGATCCTGGCCACTTTCGTCACCTTCGCCGCGGTGCAGTTCCTGATGCGCTATGCCGGCGAGCGGCGGCGCTGGATCGACCTGGGTCTGCCGGTGCAGTGCGCGGTGATGCCGCTGTCCTTGATGGTCGCCGGTGCGCAGAACCTGCATGCGATGGCCACGTTCTGGTATGTTGTGTTGGCCGTGCAGATCGGTGCGGCTTCGGCGTTCTACCTGCGGAAGGTCTGGCCCGATCGGCGCCGGCAATTCTGGCTGATGCTCGGCCTCGGCTGTGCCATGGGACTTGCAGCGGCGCTGGAATTCGGCGCGCAGCAGGTGGGCATCGACCAGCGCATCGTCGACGCCGCGCAGCTGCTGCCACCGCTGCTGTTCATGGGTCTGGGCCTGCGCATGGTGCAGCAATACGGCCGTGCCCTCAGCGATGCGCAGAACGACCGTGTCGAACTCGAGCGCCGGGTGCAGGAGGCGGCGGCGCAGATCGAGCGCAATTTCGCCCAGCTGGCCGACATGAAGGTCGAGCAGGTCACCGAGCGCGAGCGCAAGCGGATCGCCGCCGACCTGCACGACGACCTGGGCGCCAAGCTGCTCACGATCGTGCACACCAGCGACAACGAACGCATTTCGACGCTGGCACGCGAGGCGCTGGAGGAGATGCGGCTGTCGGTGCGCGGCCTCACCGGCAAACCGGTGCCACTGCTCAACGCGCTGGGCGACTGGCGGGCCGAGGTGATGTCGCGGCTGTCGCAGGCCGGCGTCGACGGCCACTGGCATTCGCCGACCGAGGAGGACGTGCCGCAGATGCTCTCGGCGCGGGCCTATGTGCAAACCACACGCATCCTGCGCGAGGCGGTGAGCAACATCATCAAGCACAGCGGCGCATCGCGATGTACGGTGCGCTGCACGATCGCCGACGGCGACTTCCAACTGATCGTGCAGGACAACGGCAAGGGCATTCCGATGGAGCTCGACGGCCGCCTCGACCGCGGCCACGGCATGGCCACGATGAAGCATCGCGCCAAGCAATTGCAGGGACAATGTCTCGTCGAGTCCGGCCCCGGATACGGGACCGTGATCCGCCTCACGCTTCCGGTCGATCGCAACGTCGCGCCGGCCTGACCGACTGTTACGATCCATCCGATCCCTGCCGTGGAGGCGCGATGAAGACGATTCTGCTGCTCGAAGACCTGCCCGAGATCCGCTCCTGGCTCAAGTCGCTGGTGACGCAGGTGTTCCCCGAAGCGCACATCGTGGAGTGCGCGCGGGTGCACGACGCGTTGGCCCAGGTGTCGGCGCAGAAGTTCCAGCTCGCGCTGATCGATCTCGGCCTGCCCGACGGCTCGGGCGTCGACGTGGTGACCGCGCTGCGTGAACACCAGCCCGAGGCGCAGTCGGTGATCGTGACGATCCACGACGACGACGAACACCTGTTCCCCGCGCTGCAGGCCGGCGCCTACGGCTACATCCTGAAGGAACAGTCGCGCGAACTGATCACCGAGCAGCTGCAGCGCATCAGCCAGGGCGAGCCGCCGCTGTCGCCGTCGATCGCACGCAAGGTCATCGCCTACTTCGCGGCGCAGGCCAAGCCGCAGGCCAACGCGTTGCCGCATGTGTCGCTCACCGAACGCGAAAGCGAAGTGCTGCTGCGCGTAGCCAAGGGTTTCACCCTGCCGGAAATCGGCGTCCAGCTCGGTCTGTCGCGCCACACGATCGCCGACTACGTGAAGCAGATCTACCGCAAGCTCAACGTGAGCTCGCGCGCCGAGGCCGCACTCGAGGCGCAGCGGCTCGGTTTGTTCCGCCGCTGATCGCGCGGTTCGGCCGTAACAGCGGGCGATCGCCCCGCTGTTCCTTCCTGTTGGGTCCTCGCTCTTTGGTACAAGTGGGCCACCGAAGCCCACGATCGCCCGCGACCTCGCTGCGCCATGGCACGCACCCCGACATCTCGCCTCACTGCGGTTGCCCTGCTCACCACCACCGCTCTCGGCACGGCCCATGCCGGCCGGCCGCTCAGCGTGGACGATGCCGGCACCAACGCACGCGGCGAAGGTCACGTGGAGGCCTGGGCCTCGCGCTCCCGCGGTGCGACCACCTGGAATCTCTCGCCGGCCTATGCCATTGCCGACGGGCTGGAGATCTCGGCAACGGCCTCTCGCGACACAACGAACCGGATCACCGGCACGGCGGCGCAGCTGAAGTGGCTCGCCACACCGAGCCGCGAGGCCGGCTGCAACGTCGGCCTGTCCGGCGGGGGCGCACGTTCGAGCGGCGGTGGCGCCAGCGAGCGCGCGGCCTTCGTGAACGGCATCGTCACCTGCAATGGCGCATGGGGCAGCGTTCACGCCAATCTCGGCGCGAACAGGCCATCGGGCGAATCGGCCAGCCGCACCTGGGGCGTGGCGCTGGAGCGCCCGGTCCGCCCCATCACGCCGCATGTGGAGTGGTTTGGCGCCAAGGGCAGCAAACCGACTGTGCAGGTGGGTGCGCGCGGTGATATTGCCAAGAACCTGCAGCTCGACGGCACCTACGGTCGCAGCGATGGCGAATCGCTCTACAGCCTGGGTGTGAAGCTGCGCTTCTGACGCGCACCTGCGCGGCGACACGGCCCGCGCGAACGCAACCCTAGAATCGACCGCATGATCGGCCGGCTCACGGGCACGCTGGCGCACAAGGCGCCGCCGCAGGTGCTCATCGATGTCAACGGTGTCGGCTACGAGCTCGACGTGCCGATGAGCACGTTCTACAACCTGCCCGCCCTCGGCGAACGGCTGACTTTGCTGACGCACTTCGTGGTGCGCGAGGACGCGCAGTTGCTGTTCGGCTTTCTGCTGCCGGAGGAGCGGGCCACCTTCCGGCAGTTGATCCGCATTTCCGGCGTTGGACCGCGCACGGCGTTGGCGATTCTTTCGGGCCTCTCGGTGGCCGACCTGTCGCAGGCGGTCGCCCGCCAGGAAAGCGGCCGCCTCGTCAAGGTGCCAGGCATCGGCAAGAAGACGGCCGAACGCCTGCTGCTGGAGCTCAAGGGCAAGCTGGCCCCCGAGCTCGCCGGCGACACGGGCGTGACCAGCGACGCCCAGAGCGACATCGTGCAGGCCCTCGTGGCGCTCGGCTACAACGAGCGCGAAGCGGCTGCGGCGTTGAAGGCGCTGCCGCAGGACGTGGGCGTCAGCGAGGGCATCAAGCTGGCGCTCAAGGCCCTGTCGCGCTGACCGGCCGGCGCCCGCGGAGGCGTCACAATCGGACCCGCAGCATGGGTATCCAGACCGACCAGTTCGACGCAGGGCCCGCCGTCTCGCGCACGGTGGACCCTGCGCGCGCGTCACCGCAGGAAGAAGCGCTTGAACGAGCGCTGCGCCCCAAGCAGCTGTGCGACTACGTCGGCCAGGGCAAGGCTCGCGAGCAGCTGGAGATCTTCATCGGTGCGGCACGCAAACGCGGCGAGGCGCTGGACCATGTGCTGCTGTTCGGCCCGCCGGGGCTGGGCAAGACGACGCTCAGCCACATCATCGCCACCGAGCTCGGCGTGAACCTGCGGCAGACCTCGGGCCCCGTGCTGGAGAAGCCCAAGGACCTCGCGGCGCTGCTGACGAACCTCGAACGCAACGACGTGCTCTTCATCGACGAGATCCACCGCCTGAGTCCGGTGGTCGAGGAGATCCTGTACCCCGCGCTCGAGGACTACCAGATCGACATCATGATCGGCGAGGGGCCGGCCGCGCGCTCGATCAAGCTCGACCTGCAGCCCTTTACGCTGGTGGGGGCCACCACGCGTGCCGGCATGCTGACCAATCCGCTGCGCGACCGCTTCGGCATCGTTGCACGGTTGGAGTTCTACAGCGCCGAGGAGCTCGCACGCATCGTGCGGCGTTCGGCCCAGCTGCTCGAGGTGCCGATCGATGCCACCGGGGCCGACGAGATCGCGCGCCGTTCGCGCGGAACGCCGCGTGTGGCCAACCGGCTGCTGCGGCGAGTGCGCGACTATGCCGAGGTGAAGGGCCAAGGCGCGATCACGCAGCCGATGGCCGACCTGGCCCTCGCGATGCTGGATGTCGACCCGCAGGGCTTCGACGTGATGGACCGCAAGCTGCTCGAGGCGGTGGTGCATCGGTTCGATGGCGGCCCCGTGGGTCTCGACAACGTGGCCGCCGCCATTGGCGAGGAGCGCGACACGATCGAAGACGTGATCGAACCGTATCTGATCCAGCAGGGCTATCTGCAGCGCACGCCGCGCGGTCGCGTGGCCACGCAGGCCGCGTACCGCCACCTGGGACTCGCGCCACCGCGACGCGCCGGCGACCTCTTCGAGTGACCCTCAGGCCGCCACGGCGGTCGGGATCCGACGCGCCTGGCGCTCGCTCAGCCATCCGACCGCCCACAGGCCGGCGACCACAACGCCCGCGCCGGCGAGTTGTGCACCGAACGACAAGCGGTGCGCATGCCACAACAGCGCGCAGGCCAGGCCCAGTAACGCGGTAAACACCAGCAGGGCCGCAAACTGCGCAGCGCGGCTCATCGGCGGATCGAAGCGCCGCACCGCCTCCAGACGGAACGGCGGCTTCGGATCGGCGGCCGCCACATCGGCCGGCCGCCAGCCGGGTGGCATGAGCCAGATGCGCAGCTTGTCCCACCATGAACGGGCGCGCCACGCATCGCGCCCGATCGCCCAGTAGACCTCGAGATTGGCCCATAGCGGGTTGAAGCTGCGCAGCGGCGAACGTGTGCCGTAGACGCAGGGCGCGTCATCGCGCTCCTCCTCGAAACTTCCGAACAGGCGGTCCCAGACGATCAGGATGCCGCCGTAGTTGCGGTCCACGTAGTGATCGTTCACCGCGTGATGCACGCGGTGGTTCGACGGCGAGCAGAACCAGCGGTCGAACCAGCCGAGCTTGCCGACCTGCTGCGTGTGCACCCAGAACTGGTAGAGCAGATCGATCAACGCCACCGTGGCAAAGACCACCGGCGGCACGCCGACCACCGCCATCGGCAGGTAGAACAGCCAGCCCAGCAGCGCGCCGCTGGAGGTCTGCCGCAGTGCGGTCGACAGGTTGTAGTCCTCGCTCTGGTGGTGCACCACATGCGCGGCCCAGAAGATCGCCACGCGATGACCGGCACGGTGCAGCCAGTAATAGCAGAAGTCGTAGGCCAGCAGCGCGCCGATCCACACGGCGATCGAATCGACCGGCAGGTGAAAGAGCGCCACGTGCTCGTACGCGGCGGTGTAGATGCCGATGGCCAGCAACCTCGTGAAGAGCCCCGATACCTGGCTCAACATGCCCAAGCCGATGCTCGAGAGCGCATCGTGCAGCCGATAGGTATTGCGGCCGCGCGTCAAGCCAACGACCAGCTCGAGTGCAATGAGCCCCAGGAAGACGGGTGTCGCGAGGACGATGATCTGCGGGCCGGTCATGGGCGCGGATCTTAGGTCCGGGCACACCGGTGTCAGCTCTGTCTGGGCTGGCTGTCGAAGGTCACTTCAATTCGAAAGCGCGAGCGCACGGGCCAGCCGTCCACCTCGCCCGGGGTGAACTGCACCGGCGCGAAGGCTTCCCTCACGGCCTGCAGAAGAATCTGCGGCAGCCCGGGATCGACCCCAACGACATGCACGACGCTGCCGGCGTCGTTCACCAGGATCTCGAACTCCGCGGCGTATCGCGTCGCGGCGCCGACGAACTCGGGGAAGTCGATCAGCACGGGCTGGAGCGGACGCGGTCCCACGGTGAGCGCGGAGCGCGGGAGAAACTCGGCGAACGGATCCCGTGTGCCGGTCACCCACTGATTCGTTGAAGCGTCCACCGCAGCCGTTTCATTTGTCGCGGATGGCTTCTGGACCGACGGCCTGTCAGCGCCGATCGGCCGGTCGCTCGACGTTCCGGTTGGCACGGCTGCGGTCACCGCTGCCTGTTGTGCATGGACACTGGGAGCCGACGTCACCATACGAATCTGAACGGCCACCCGGTCCACGTCCCCCGGAGCATTCCCGGCCGCAGGCCCGCGGGCCGTGACCACCACCGCATGCGCGCTCAACACGACCACCGCGAGCGCAGCCAGGTGGCCGCGAGGCGCCGGCCGCGCAGCCGTCCAGGGTCGGATCGGCAATCTCGAGTCCACGGCGCGTGGTCAATTGATCAGCTCGCGCCATGCCGACCGGCGCACGTTCTTCGGATCGTTCGTCTTCGGCTGCTTCCTTGAGTGCACGGAGGCATCGCTGCCGACGAGCTCGATAGTCGTCTTGCCGTCGGCGGTGCGGATTGCGCTGGCACCCACGACGAGGAATGCGCCGAGGTATTGCGAGATGAAGGTGCCGCCGTTGCCGTCGTTGCCGTTGAGGCCCGAACCCGTGTAGGCGTTGATGAAGTAGAGGTACGAGCTGCCGCCGGACGGCTGGCATTCGTTGGCACCCGTGATCGCCGACGCTGCCACAATCACGTTGTAGTTGAGCAGCAAGTCAGTGACGATGCGCTCCTTGCTCAGCGGCAGGTCGATCTTCCAGCCGATCTTGGTCAGCCAGTCGACAGTGTTGTTGGTGCTGGTGCCGACGCCATTGGCAACGGTCACCGTCTGCGTCACCAGATCCAATCGCGTGCGCACGTCGCCGTAGCCCGTCGTGGCCAGCGGATCCTTGATCGCGTAGATCGACTGCACCGTCGTGTCCGGCACGTCGGTCAGGCCAAGGTAGCGCCCGGTACCGACCACGATCACGGGCACCTTGCTGCCGCTGCTCAAGGTCAGCTCGGTCAGCTGGGGCTTGGTCGTGATCGGCTGCGGTGAGCTGCTGGAGTGCTGGAACGTCGCCAACGCCACCGCTTCGTTGCCGCTGGGCAGGATGCGGTCGTCATGGTCGAAACGCCAGAGGTTGCCCAGCATGTCGCCGCCGTAGAAGCGCTTGGCCATGTTGTCTGCGGTGCTGTCGATCCAGGCGTTGATCTTCATCAGCCCGCTGGGCGTGCCCGTCGAGCCGGCGCCGGTGGAGACAGTGCGCAGCAGCGCGCCCGTCAGCGCGTTGACGATGTACAGGTGTCCGCCGCCGTCGCCGACCGTGCCGTTGTTGAGGCCGGAGGTGAGCGCGACGATCCATGTGCCGTCGGCCTGCTTGGTGATGATCGGATTGCCGTAGGTGAGGCCCATATTGGCATGGGTGAACTCCCACAACGACACCGGATTTGCCGGATCGGTGATGTCGAGGGCGTAGTAGCCCCTTCCGCCCGAATTGAGGCCGCCGATCATGATGGTCTTCCACGACGTGCCGTTGTAGACGTCGCCCACCACCGGTGTGCCGTCGACGAAATAGGTGTGGTTGTCCTTGTAGCCCGTGTCGGCCAGCTTGAAGAGATTGGGCATGACGAACGACGGCACGTAGGCCCAGACCTCGTTGCCGGTGTCGGCATTGAAGGCGTGCAGCATGCCGTCGTTGGCTGCGGCGTACAGCATTGCCTGGCGCGATGCGGTCGACAGGACATAGCTGGCATGTCCGGTGTCGGAGTACGACAGCGGCGTCTTCTTCACGTAGATCGGCGACGCATTGATCACGTCGCCAAGCCTGGCTTCGCGCTCGCGGTACAGCGGGTTCGTGGTGTTCGTCATCGCCTCGTACTGATCGTCACCGCGCAGGAAGGCGACCAGGTTGTTGCCCGTGTTGGCTGTTGTGACCTGCGCGGCGCTGAGCGTGCCGCACTGAACGGGCATCGGCGTCTTGCTGCAGAAGTTGCTGAAGTTCGCGCCGTAGCCGTCGGTGTTCAGATTGCTGTAGCTGAAGTCGCGCAACGCCCCCGTCGTCGGGTGGCGGTACTTGATGTTGCGGCTGCCGATACTCACCGCCTCGAGCTGGGTCTGGGCAGACCAGGCCGCGGTCGTCGTGTCGATCGCGCCCGTGGTCGCATCCAGCGGATAGGCCTTGATGTCGCCGGTCCACTCCACCGTCTTGTAGGTCGCGATGTAAGCCCGGTTGGTCTCGCCGACGACCGGCTCCAGCGAGTTCGTCGCCGCGCCGGCGGCGGAGCCCACCACCTTGTTGGCATCCGCCAGCGCGCCGAGCAAGCCGTTCGCCAGCGTCGTTGCGTTGTTGGTCGCGAAGTAGCGACCGCGCCCGTTGACCGCTGCGTGCCACAGGTCGTCGATGCGCGTGGCGCCGCCGGAAGAAATCGGATCGGGCCAGTTGGCGCTGCCGTTCTTGATGTTGGCGTAGGCGCCGGTCGTCTGGTTCAGGTAGTCGGAGTCATAGGGCAGCGTGCCGTTCACCCCCAGGCCGATCGTGTACGTCGTCATGTGCTGATGCGTGGCCATGTCGAGCGGCGGCAGCGGTTGCAGCGTGGTGTTGTTGCAGACGTCGGTGCCCAACGCACCGGTGCAGTTGCTCAGCGCCGACGTGCGCAAGTCGGAGGTGTAGTAGTAGTTCGCCACGTCGGCCAGCGTGTTCGAGTAGCCGCCG
>JAEUPI010000107.1 GCA_016790175.1 Burkholderiaceae bacterium
CGCATCCACCGCGAACATCGCCTGGGCCTGGCCAAGGCACGCAAGGTGGCCTGGGCATGGGCCGAGGAGGTGGAGCAGAAGTTCGACATGCAATGCACCGTCGTCGAGGGCGAGTTCAGCGACACGGTGGAATTCACGCGCTCCGGCGTGAGCGGCCAGCTGGTCGTGGCCGCCGATCACTTCGACCTCGACGCCAGGCTTGGCTTCCTGCTCGGCGCCTTTGCCAAGACCATCGAGTCCGAGATCGAGAAGAACCTCGACACGCTGCTCGGCCAGGCCGGCGGCAAGTCGGGTGCCGCCAAGCCGGGGTCGGCGAAGAAGCCTAGCGCCACCGCCAAGGCTAGCGCGGCGAAGAAGAAGTAGTTACTTCAGCGATTCGATGAGGTCGACGTACGCCTGCATCGCGTCGTTGGTCGCCTTGCCCTTGACGCCGTTCCACGCGTCCCATTTGGCGCGGCCGACCATGTCGCCGAAGCCGGGGCGCTTGCCCTCGACATCGCCCGACGTGGCCTGCTTGTACAGCGCATAGATCTGCAGCAGCGTGGCGTTGTCGGGCTTCTCGGGCAATGTCTTGCTCTCGGCAACGGCCTTCTCGAAGGCGGCTTTCAGGTTGGCCATGATGCGTCTCCCATGTGGCACGGCGCAGGCGAGCGCCGTGCGTGAAAGTCTCAGCTTGACGCCCCGGATGTTACCCAGCATCGTGGACATGGCCCGCGCCGCAGAAGACGAGGAGAAACCCGATGGCCGCTGAACGCATGTCGCGTGTCGATCACGCGTGGCTGCGCATGGACAACGACGTCAACCTGATGATGATCGTCGGCGTCTGGCTGCTCGAGCCGCGGGTCGCGTACGAAGCGGTGTGCGAGCGTGTGGCCGAGAAGCTGCTGAAGTACGGGCGTTTCCGCCAGAAGGTCGTGCCCGACGCGATGGGGGCGCAGTGGGTCGACGACGAGCAGTTCGACATCCGTCACCATGTGGTGCGCGAGGTGCTGAAGCCGCGCAAGGGGCAAAGCGCCCAGGCGGCGCTGCAGGAGCGCTGCGCCCGCCTGGCGACGCAACCGCTCGACCCGGCGCGGCCGCTGTGGCAGTTCCACCTGATCGAACACTACGGCGCCGGCAGCGCGTTGATCGCGCGGATCCACCACTGCATCGGCGACGGCATCGCGCTGATCCAGGTGACGATGTCGGTCACCGATGGCGGTGCCGATCCGCCGACGCGCCGGGCGCGCGAGGCCGACGAGATCGAGCACGATTGGTTGAGCGAGGCCGTGGTCAAGCCCTTGACCGACATCATGGTCAAGGCGCTGGGCGCCACCGGCGAGGGCATGGCGCGCTCGATGGACGCGCTTTCGAAGCCCGAGCAGCTGTTCGGCTCGGTCGAGGTGGCGCGAACGGGCGTCCAGGTCATCTCCGACGTCGCGGCGCTCGCGCTGATGCCCGACGACTCGCCCACGCGGCTGAAGGGCAAACCCGCCGGCCGCAAACGCGTGGCCTGGAACGAGCCGATTCCGCTCGATGCGGTGAAGGTGGTCGGCAAGGCGCTCAATGCATCGGTCAACGACGTGCTGCTCGCCTGCGTGGCCGGCGCGATCGGTCAGTATCTTCGCGATCTTGGCGACGATCCCCGCGGCCAGGAAATCCGCGCCATGGTGCCGGTGAACCTGCGCCCGCTCGACAAGGCCTGGCAGCTCGGCAACAAGTTCGGCCTGGCGCCTCTGGTGCTGCCGATCGGCATCGACAACCCGATCGAACGGGTCTACGCCGTGCGTCGTCGGATGAGCGAGCTCAAGGGCAGCTACCAGCCGCTGCTGGCGTTTGCGGTGCTGGCGGTGGCCGGCCTCGCGATCAAGCCGGTGCAGGACGCGATCCTGAACCTGTTCGCGAAGAAGACCACCGCGGTCATGACCAACGTGCCCGGGCCGGCCAAGCCGCTGACCTTCTGCGGCGCGACGATCCGGCAGACGATGTTCTGGGTGCCGGCCTCGGGCGACCTCGGCGTCGGCGTGTCGATCCTCTCCTATGCCGGCGGCGTGCAGTTCGCGTTGATCACCGACGAAGGGCTGTGCCCGGATCCGCAGCGCATCATCGATCGCTTCGGGCCCGAGTTCGACAAGCTGCTGCTGCTGGCGCTGATGTTGCCGTGGACACCGGCGGAGTGGTCGGCAGCCTGATCGGCCGCGCCGGCGCGCCGCGGGGCGTTCACCTTCAACCAGGGGGCATCGTGCTGGCGACGCCCTGGGTGTGGCCGTAGACTCGCCGCCGATCGGCCCGCGAATGCAGCGGGCGGGGAGCACAGGATGAGCAAGGCAACACAAGGCGCGGCCGTCGTGGCGGCCGCGCTGGCAATCGGCACACCGGTTCTGTCGTCGGCGCAGGACGCGTCGGGCGTCGAGAAGTGCGCCAGGAAGTTCGGCACCATCTCGGTGGTCGATCCGCGCAGCGGTCTCGGTGGCCTGCAGCGCGTGGGGCTCGGCTCGCCGTCGACGCTGCTGCGCACGATGATCCAGCAGTCCGGCTGCTTCGACGTGGTCGAGCGCGGCGTCGCGATGCAGAGCCTGCAGCAGGAGCGCGCGCTGGCGCAATCGGGCCAGCTCAAGAGCGACTCCAACGTCGGCCAGGGTCAGATGCAGGCGGCCGACTTCGTGATGACGCCCGACGTGCAGCTGGCGTCCTCGAACACCGGCGGCGTGGGCGGCGCGGTCGGCGGCCTGCTCGGCAACAAGCTCGGGCTGCCGGGGCTGGGCGCCGTGGCCGGGGGCCTGAAGTTCAAGGAGGCCGCCACCAGCCTGCTGATCGCCGATGTGCGATCGAGCATCCAGGTCGCGGCCGCCGAGGGCAAGGCCACCAAGACCGACTTCAGCGTCGGTGGCTGGGGCCTGGGCGGTGGCGTGCTCGGCGCGCTGGGCGGCTACACCAGCACACCCGAGGGCAAGGTCGTGGCGGCGAGCTTCCTCGACAACTTCAACAGAATCGTGCAGTCGATCCGCGACAAGCCCTCGCTGATCCAGACCGGCAGTGCCGAGTCGCAGGCCAATGCGCAGGCGTCGACCAAGGCCGAGGCGCCGCAGCAGGCCGGCCAGATGCTGATGCCGCGCATCGCCAACGTGAAGGCCTATGCGGAGGCGTCGCGCGACAGCGCCGTCGTGGCCACGCTGCAGAAGGGCGACGAGCTGATCGCCAGCGGCGAGGTGAAGAATGGCTTCGTGAAGGTCGACGCCTCCAACTTCAGCGGCTGGGTGCAGCGCACGCTGGTGTCGCCAGGCGGCCGCTGAGCGGACCCTCGCCCGCTTACTCCTCCAGCTCCTCCTTGGCCATCTCGACGTCGAGCCGCTCCATCGCGTCCATCGGCTCGCAGTCGGCGGCCTCGGCGTAGAGCTTCTCGGCGTCCTTCATCTTCTTGTCGCCCTCGAGCATCACGAGGCCGTTGGCGTACTCGACCTTCGCGATCGCGCTTGCCGGATTCAACTTCAACGCGGTCTGGTACATCCGTAGGCCGGTGGACGCATCGGCGCCCTGTGTCTTGCCGAGCAGCTTGCCGACCTTGTCGATCACCTCGGCATGAAAGGCGCCGAGCGCGATGTGCGCGTCGGCATGCTTGGGCGACAGCTTGATCGCGGTCTCCAGTGCCGTCTTGACCTTGCTGCCCAGGCCTTGCGCCAGCGCCTTGGCCACGCTGATGCTCTGGCTGTAGCGGCCGAGGGCATAGGCCATCAGATAGTGCGCGTTGGCGTTCTTGGGATCCTCCTGCGCCTGCGCCTCGGCGCGCGCCGCGGCCTCCTGGAACATGCCGAGTTTGTTCTTCTCGCTCTTTTCCAGGTAGTTGGCGTAGATGCACTGCGCCTTGTTGGCGACCGTGATGCCGTCACCGCCCGCCTTCAGGCCGGCGTCGTAGGCCTTCTGGAACTCGCCCGCGTGATAGAGCGCCCAGGCCGCGAGCACCTTGTCGTCCTTGGGCAGCGGCTCCGCATCGCCGGCATGCAGGCGGGCCCACTTCTTCTTCAGCGTGGGCAGGTCGTAGACATAGTCGTCGTTGTCGTACGGAAAGGCGGTCCACTTGGCCATCGACAGGTCTCCTCGCTTCTGCCGCCATGGTGGAGAAAAACCGCTGCAGCCAACTCAGTGATTGCCCTTGTAGGCCCCGGCCAGCGTCTGCAGATGGGCTTGTTCGGCTGCGCCCAGGTAGGGCGACAGCAGCGACAGCACATGAAAGGCCCCGCGCGACAGCGCCGCCGCGGCGCCGGCCGGCTCGAGCGCATTGCGCGGATCGCGCACGTATTCGTAGCTGAGCCAGTAGGTCAGCACCACCACCATCGCGTCGGCCATCGGGCCGGAGCGTTGCGAGTCGATGCGCATCGCCTCGGCCTGGGCCAGGCCCGCCAGCACGGCGCGTACCGCTCGGCCCTTGTCGGCGAGCACGCGCTGGAAGTGGGTTTCCAGGCGCCGGTTCTTGCTCAGCAGGTCGTTGAGGTCGCGGTACAGGAAGCGATAGTTCCAGATCAGCTCGAACAGCATGTGAAAGAACAGCCACGCATCTTCCACGTTGCGCACGCTGTCGGCCGCGCCGAGCAATTCGGCCAGCGCCTCCTCGTAGCGGTCGAAGAGCGAGTTGATCAGCTCGTCCTTGGCCGGGTAGTGGTAGTAGAGGTTGCCCGGGCTGATGTTCAGCTCGGCCGAGATCGCGGTCGTCGAGACGTTCGGTTCGCCGAAGCGGTTGAACAGCTCGAGCGTGACCTCGAGGATGCGCTCGGCCGTGCGGCGCGGCTTCTTGGCGGGTTTGCTCATGGCCGGCGCAATCTAGCATCAAGACCGGTGCGCTGGAACGAGGCGTCGCAAGGCCTGCCTGGGACGCCTGCCTACAATCGCGCCCCATGCCCGCCGTGTCGTTCCAGCAGGTCGCCAAGACCTACAGCGGGCCCCGCGGCAGCTTGCGTGCGCTCGACGGCGTGAGCTTCCAGATCGAGCCGGGCGAGTTCTTCGGACTGCTCGGGCCCAACGGGGCCGGCAAGACCACACTGATCTCCATCCTCGCCGGCCTGTCGCGTGCCACCGAGGGCAGGGTCACCGTGATGGGACACGACGTGGTCACCGACTATGCCGCCGCGCGCCGCTCGCTCGGCATCGTGCCCCAGGAGCTGGTGTTCGACCCGTTCTTCAACGTACGCGAGACGCTGCGCATCCAGAGCGGCTATTTCGGCGTCAGGCACAACGATGCCTGGATCGACGAGCTGCTCGCCAACCTCGGTCTGGCCGACAAGGCCGGTGCCAACATGCGGCAACTTTCCGGCGGCATGAAGCGCCGCGTGCTGGTGGCGCAGGCGCTGGTGCACCGGCCGCCGGTGATCGTGCTCGACGAGCCCACGGCCGGCGTCGATGTCGAGCTGCGGCAGATGCTGTGGCAGTTCATCGCGCGGCTGAACCGCGAAGGGCATACCGTGCTGCTGACAACGCACTACCTCGAGGAGGCCGAGGCGCTGTGCGGACGCATCGCGATGCTCAAGCAGGGCCGCGTCGTCGCGCTGGACAAGACCTCGGCCCTGCTGGCCGGCACCGCGCACCAGATGCTGCGCTTCAAGACCGACGACGCGCTGCCGGCCGGCGTGGCGCCTCGCGCCCGCGTGACCGGCCGCATCGTCCAGATCGCCGCGCATTCGGCCGTCGAGGTCGAGCAGCTGCTCGCGGCCCTGCGCACCGGCGGCGTGACGGTGGAGGATCTCGAGATCGGCCGCGCCGACCTGGAAGACGTGTTCGTCGAGATCATGAGCGGGAGTCGCGGGTGAGCCTGACGGGTGCCGGTCCGCTGTTCCGAAAGGAGATCCTGCGCTTCTGGAAGGTCGCGTTCCAGACCGTCGCGGCGCCGGTGCTCACCGCCGTGCTGTATCTGCTGATCTTCGGCCACGTGCTCGAAGACCGGGTGCAGGTGTTTCCGGGCGTCAACTACACCGCGTTCCTGATCCCGGGCTTGGTGATGATGAGCGTGCTGCAGAACGCGTTCGCGAACACCAGCTCGTCGCTGGTGCAGAGCAAGATCACGGGCAACCTGGTGTTCCTGCTCGTCACGCCGTTGTCGCATTGGGCCTGGTTCGCGGCCTACGTGGGCGCCTCGGTGGTGCGCGGCCTGACCGTCGGGCTCGGCGTGATGCTGGTCACCGTGTGGTTCGCGCCGCCGCAGCTCGCCGAGCCCTGGTGGATCGTGGTGTTCGCCGCGCTCGGCGCCGGCATGCTGGGTTCACTGGGTCTGATCGCCGGACTGTGGGCCGAGAAGTTCGACCAGATGGCCGCGTTCCAGAACTTCATCATCATGCCGATGACGTTCCTCTCGGGCGTGTTCTATTCGGTGCATTCGCTGCCGCCGTTCTGGCAGGCGGTGAGCCACCTGAATCCGTTCTTCTACATGATCGACGGCTTCCGCCGCGGCTTCTTCGGCGCGAGTGACGTCTCGCCCTGGCTGAGCCTGGCCATCGTGGCGACGAGCTTCCTCGTCGTGGCCGCTGTCGCGCTCGGGCTGCTCGAGCGCGGCTACAAGATCCGTTCCTGAGTTCCCTCGGGGCCGGGCCGGTGCCCCGGCCGGCGGGATAATCGCTGTCCGCACCGGAGCATCCCTGCCATGACCACCCACCTCGGCGACACCGACGAACCCAAGGCCCCGACCCCCGAGCGCAGCAGCCTGGTCGACCAGCTGTCGTTCAAGTCGCGCTTCGTGCTGCTGTTCGGCGAGATCGACGACCGGCTCGCGCGCGCCACCTGCGAGCGGCTGATCGCGCTGTCGCAGGAGTCCGACGCGCCGATCCACCTGCTGATCAGCTCGCCCGGCGGCCATGTGGAATCCGGCGACGCGGTGCACGACATGATCCGCTTCGTGCGCGCACCGGTCACCACCATCGGCACCGGCTGGGTGGCCAGCGCCGGCACGCATGTGTTTCTGGCGGCGCCCAGGCAACGCCGCGTGTGCCTGCCCAATACCCGCTTCATGATCCACCAGCCGGCCGGCGGCGCCGGCGGCCGCGCCTCCGACATCGCGATCCAGGCCAAGGAGATCATCAAGACCCGCGAGCGCATCGCCCGCGTGATCGCGCGCGAAACGGGCCACAAGCTCGAGAAGGTGCTCGTCGACATGGAGCGCGACTACTGGATGAGCGCCGACGAGGCCGTCGCCTACGGCATCGTCTCGCGTATCGTCGAGCAACAAAAGGAGCTGGGTTGAGCGAACCCACGCCCGACGACGTCCGCCGATTCATCGCGGCCGGGCTCGATTGCCAGCACCTGGAGGTGGAGGGCGACGGTCGGCATTTCTTTGCCACCATCGTCTCGGCCGCCTTCGACGGCCTGCCGCGCGTGCGGCGCCACCAGGCGGTCTATGCCGCGCTCGGCGATAGAATGCGCGAGCAGATTCACGCCCTGTCGATGAAGACGCTCACGCCCGCCGAATGGGCCGCGCTGGACCCGCGGTCGACCCACCCCCATTGATCCCCCGCTGCCGGGCGGCGGCGGTGGTTGACGGGGTGCGGCCGGCTCCGGCAGCGCCGATCGACCTCCCTGGTGCACGGCGCGGCCTTCGAAAGCCCAGGCCCTTGTTGCCCTCGCCCCGAAAGCCCCACGCATGGACAAGCTGCTGATCCGCGGCGGTCGCCAACTGGCCGGCGAGCTCGCGATCTCGGGCGCCAAGAATGCCGCGCTGCCGGGGCTCGCCGCGGCATTGTTGTGCGACCGGCCGGTGCGCTTCGCCAACGTGCCGCGGCTGCAGGACGTGAACACCACGCTCAAGCTGTTGCGCAACATGGGCGCGGCCGCCGTGCGTTCGGACGAGCGAGCCGACGAAGTGATGGTCGATGCCGGCAGCGTCAGTTCGCCCGAGGCACCGTACGAGCTGGTGAAGACGATGCGCGCGGCCATCCTCGTGTTGGGGCCGCTGCTTGCGCGCTTCGGCGAGGCGACGGTGTCGCTGCCCGGCGGCTGCGCGATCGGCTCGCGGCCGGTGGACCAGCACATCATGGGCCTCAAGGCCATGGGCGCAAAGATTCGTGTCGAGCACGGCTACATCCTGGCCAAGGCGACACGGTTGAAGGGCGCGTCGATCACCACCGACATGATCACCGTCACCGGCACCGAAAACCTGCTGATGGCGGCCACGCTGGCCGAGGGCGAGACGGTGCTCGAGAACGCCGCGCAGGAGCCCGAGGTGGCCGACCTGGCCGAGCTGCTGATCGCGATGGGCGCCCGTATCGAGGGCCATGGCACGAGCCGCATCCGCATCCATGGCGTCGAGGCGCTGCATCCGCCGCACGAGCCGCACCGCTTCATCGCCGACCGCATCGAGACCGGCACCTTCTGCTGCGCGGTGGCCGCCACCGGTGGCGACGTCGTGCTGCGCGGGGCCAACGCGCAGCACCTGGAAGCAGTGATCGAACGGCTGCGCGTGGCCGGGGCCACGATCGATGCGCTGCCCGGCGCCCTACGCGTGCGGGCCGAGGGCCGGCCGCATGCGGTGAGCTTTCGCACCAGCGAATACCCGGCGTTCCCCACCGACATGCAGGCGCAGTTCATGGTCGTCGATGCCATCGCCGACGGCGTGGCGCAGATCTCGGAGACGATCTTCGAGAACCGGTTCATGCACGTGAACGAGCTGCTGCGCCTGGGGGCCGACATCGAGATCGACGGCCGGACCGCCATGGTTCGCGGCGTACCCAGGCTCTCGGGCGCCACCGTGATGGCCACCGACCTGCGGGCGTCGGCCAGCCTGGTCATCGCCGGCCTGGTGGCCGAGGGCGAGACGCTGGTCGACCGCATCTACCACCTCGATCGCGGCTACGAGCGCATGGAAGACAAGCTGCGGCGGGTCGGCGCCGACATCGAACGCATCAAATGAACGGCATCACCCTCGCCCTGAGCAAGGGCCGCATCTTCGACGACACCTTGCCGTTGCTGGCCCGGGCCGGCATTCAGGTGCTCGAGGATCCCGAAACCTCGCGCAAGCTGATCCTGCCGACCAATCGTGCCGAGCTGCGCGTGGTGCTGGTGCGCGCGAGCGACGTGCCGACCTATGTGGAGTACGGTGGCGCCGACGTCGGCGTGGCCGGCCTCGATGTGCTGCTCGAGCATGGTGCCGCCTGGGGCCAAGGTCGCAGCGGCCTGTACCAGCCGCTGGACCTGGGCATCGCCCGCTGCCGGCTCAGCGTGGCCACGCGCGCCGACTTCGACTACCCCGCCGCCGTGCGGCAGGGCTCGCGCATCCGCGTCGCCACCAAGTACGTGCAGCTCGCGCGCCAGCACTTCGCCGACAAGGGCGTGCACGTCGACCTGATCAAGCTCTACGGCTCGATGGAGCTGGCGCCGCTGACCGGCCTGGCCGACGCCATCGTCGACCTGGTGTCCACCGGCAGCACGCTGAAGGCCAACCAGCTGGTCGAGGTCGAACGCATCATGGACATCAGCGCGCGGCTGGTGGTGAACCCCACGTCGCTGAAGCTCAAGCGCGAATCGCTGCGGCCGCTGATCGACGCGCTGGGCGCCGCAGTGGAGGGCGGCTCGTGAGCAGCGTGGCCATTGCCCGGCTCGCCACCGACGCGGCCGATTTCGACGCGTGCTTCGCAAGGCTGCTGCAGTGGTCGGCCGACACCGACCGGGCGATCGAAGACGCCGTCACCACCATCATCGACGACGTGCGCCGCCGCGGCGACGCGGCCGTGCTCGACTACACCGCCCGCTTCGATGGCATCCGCGCCGGCGGCATGTCGGCGCTGGAAATCGGGGCCGACGAACTGCGTGGCGCGCTCGAGCGCATCGCGCCGGCGCAGCGCGCCGCGCTCGAACAGGCCGCGGCCCGTGTGCGCAGCTACCACGAACGCCAGCGCGACGCGTGTTGCCGGGGATTCAGCTACCGCGATGCCGATGGCACGCTGCTCGGCCAGAAGGTCACGCCGCTCGACCGGGTGGGCATCTACGTACCCGGCGGCAAGGCGGCCTACCCGTCGAGCCTGATCATGAACGCCGTGCCGGCGCACGTGGCCGGTGTGGCCGAGATCATCATGGCCGTGCCCACGCCGGTGCGCGGCAGCGTTGCCACCGGCGGCAGCGGCGGCGCGCAGGCCACAGTGGGCGAGCGCAACGATCTCGTGCTCGCCGCCGCCGCGGTGGCCGGCGTCAGCCGCGCGTTCACGATCGGTGGCGCGCAGGCGATCGCCGCGCTCGCCTACGGCACGCAGACGATCCCGCGCGTCGACAAGATCACCGGCCCCGGCAACGCCTATGTGGCGAGCGCGAAGCGTCGCGTGTTCGGCCAGGTCGGCATCGACATGATCGCGGGGCCAAGCGAGATCCTCGTGCTCGCCGATGGCAGCACGCCGGCCGACTGGGTGGCGATGGATCTCTTCAGCCAGGCCGAGCACGACGAACTGGCCCAGAGCATCCTGCTGTCGCCGGACGCCGCCTACCTCGACGCGGTGCACGCCGCGATCGACCGCCTGCTGCCCGCGATGCCGCGGCGCGACGTGATCCGTGCGTCGCTCGAAGGACGTGGCGCGCTGATCCACACCCGCTCGATGGAAGAGGCCTGTGCGATCAGCAACCGCATCGCGCCCGAGCACCTGGAGATCAGCTCGCGCGAGCCACAGCGCTGGGAGCCGCTGCTGAAGCACGCCGGTGCGATCTTCCTCGGCGCCTTCACCAGCGAGAGCCTGGGCGACTACTGCGCCGGGCCCAACCACGTGCTGCCCACGTCGGGCACGGCCCGCTTCAGCTCGCCGCTGGGTGTGTACGACTTCGTCAAGCGCTCGAGCCTGATCGAGGTGAGCGCCGCGGGCGCGCAGGTGCTGGGACCGGTGGCCTCGGTGCTGGCTCACGGCGAGGGCCTGCAGGCCCACGCGCGGGCGGCCGAGATGCGGCTGGACCCGGGTACGGGCGGCGGAACACGAAGTTCGTGATACACTGAGTTCGTGTTTCACGAGTTTCGTGAATTGGCATGAAGAACGTCACCATCAGCATGGACGAGGCCGTCGCCGAATGGGCGCGACTGGAGGCCGCGCGGCGAAACACCAGCGTGTCGCGTCTGGTCGGCGAGCTGCTGGCCGAGAAGATGCGTCACGACGACGAATACGAGCGCGCGATGAACGATTGGTTGTCGCGGCGTCGCAAGTACAAGTCCAACGGCGCCGCCTATCCGAAGCGCGACGACACCCATGACCGCGGTCTTCGTTGACACCAACGTCCTGCTCTACAGCGAGGACGGCGCCGACGCCGACAAGCAGTCGCGGGCGCTGGTCTGGCTGAAGGAACTGTGGACGCGCCGTTGCGGACGCCTGAGCACGCAGGTGCTCAGCGAGTTCTATGTCAACGCTACGCGCAGGCTCAAGCCGGCGATGCCGAGCGGCGATGCACGCGCGGAGGTGCGGCGCTACCAGCGCTGGCACCCGTGGCAGGTCGACCAGGCGACGATCGAGGCCGCCTGGGCGGTCGAGAGCCGCTACAAGCTCGGATTCTGGGATGCACTGATCGTGGCGGCGGCCCAGCAACAGGCCTGCGAGATCCTGTTGTCGGAGGATCTTCAGCACGACCAGCGATTCGACGCGGTGCGTGTGATCAACCCGTTCGTCCTGGGTCCCGAGGCGCTGACGTCATGAGCGACCTGAAAGACCGCATCGCCCGCGTGATCCGCCAGGACGTGCAGTCCATGCACGGCTATGCCATCCAGCCCAGCGCCGGCCTGGTGAAGCTCGACGCGATGGAGAACCCGTTCCGCCTGCCGCCGGCGCTGCAGCGCGAACTCGGCGAGCGCCTGGCCGCGGTGGCGATCAACCGCTATCCCGCGCAATGCGTGGCCGACGTGGTGGCTGCGCTGTCGCGCCATGTGCAGCTGCCGGCCGGCTGCAAGATGATCCTCGGCAATGGCTCCGACGAACTGATCGACCTGCTGTCGGTGGCCTGCGACGTGCCGGGTGCGGGCCTGCTCGCGCCGGTGCCCGGCTTCGTGATGTACGAGATGTCGGCCCGCCTGCGCGGCCTGCGCTTCACCGGTGTGCCGCTGACGCCAGACTTCGATCTCGACCGCGCCGCGATGCTCGCCGCGATCGAGCGCGAACGCCCGTCGCTGACCTACATCGCCTACCCGAACAACCCCACCGCCAATCTGTGGAACGACGCGGTGATCGACGACATCGTCGCCGCCGTCGGCGCGCAGCACGGCCTGGTGGTGTTCGACGAGGCCTACCAGCCCTTCAGCTCGCGCAGCTGGCTGCAGCGCATGGCGGCGCATCCGCATGTGCTGGTGCTGCGCACGCTGTCCAAGTTCGGCCTGGCCGGTGTGCGGCTCGGCTACCTGTGCGGCCATGCCGCACTGGTCGACGAGGTCGACAAGGTGCGGCCGCCCTACAACGTGAGCGTGCTCAACGCCGAGGCCACGCTGTTCGCGCTCGACCATGCCGACGAATACGCGCGCCAGGCGGCGGTGCTGCGCAGCGAGCGCGAGCGGCTGCAGGCGGCACTGCGGCAGCTGCCCGGCGCGACGCCCTATCCCAGCGAGGCCAACATGATCCTCGTGCGCGTGCCCGATGCGAAGCGCGCCTTCGAAGGCATGCGCTCGCGCGGCGTGCTGGTGAAGAACATCTCGGGCCTGCACCCGCTGCTGGCCAACTGCCTGCGCCTCACGGTAGGCACGCCCGACGAGAACACCCAGATGATCGACGCGCTGAAAGCGAGCCTGTGATGACCCAACGCATCGCCGACGTCCAACGCCACACCAAGGAAACGCAGATCCGCGTGCGGGTGAATCTCGACGGCAGCGGCGCCGCCACGCTCGCCACCGGCATCGGCTTCTTCGACCACATGCTCGATCAGGTGGCGCGCCACGGCCTGATCGACCTGACGGTCGATGCCAAGGGCGATCTGCACATCGACGGCCACCACCTGGTGGAGGACGTCGGCATCACGCTCGGCCAGGCCATGGCCAAGGCCGTGGGCGACAAGGCCGGCATCATGCGCTACGGCCATGCCTACGTGCCGCTCGACGAGGCGCTGTCGCGCGTGGTGATCGATTTCTCCGGCCGGCCCGGGCTGCACATGCGCGTGCCGTTCAAGTCGGGCATGGTCGGCGGCTTCGACACCCAGCTCGCCTTCGAGTTCTTCCAGGGCTTCGCCAACCACGCGATGGTCACGCTGCACATCGACAACCTGCACGGCGAGAACGCCCACCACCAGTGCGAGACGGTGTTCAAGGCCTTCGGCCGTGCGCTGCGCATGGCGGCGGAGCATGATCCGCGCAGCGCCGGCGTGGTGCCGTCGACCAAGGGCACGCTGCAGGGCTAGCCATGGCGCAGACGGTTGCGGTCGTGGACTACGGCATGGGCAACCTGCGCTCGGTGTCGCAGGCGCTGATGCACGTGGCCGCCGGCACCGACAGCCGGGTGATCGTCACGCAGTCGCCTGAAGACGTGCTCGCCGCCGAGCGCGTGGTGCTGCCGGGGCAGGGCGCGATGCGCGACTGCATGGCCGAGCTGGAGCGGTCCGGGCTCAAGCCCGCGGTGCTCGACGCGGCCGCGCGCAAGCCGCTATTCGGCGTGTGCATCGGCATGCAGATGCTGCTCGATCACAGCGAGGAGCAGGACACGCCGGGGCTCGGCCTGGTGCCCGGCCGGGTGCAGCGTTTCCGGCTCGAGGGCCGACTGCAGAGCGACGGCAGCCACTACAAGGTGCCGCAGATGGGCTGGAACGAGGTCTGGCCGCTGCGCCATGGCGGTGCGCGTCACGCGCTGTGGACGGATGTGCCGGACGGCGCATTGTTCTACTTCGTGCACAGCTACTACGCCTGTCCGTCGGACGAATGCCACACGGCGGCCCAGACCGACTACGGCGGCCGCTTTACCTGCGCGGTGGCCCGGGATAATATTTTTGCCACCCAGTTCCATCCCGAGAAGAGCTCGCACCACGGCCTGACCCTCTACCGGAACTTCCTGTCCTGGATGCCTTGAGCGCCGCGAACGGCGCCGCTTTGCAAGGCGTCGGACACCCACCCCACACCGCTTGCACTTTCGCGAACCCCGTGCTCGTCGAGCCATGCTGCTGATCCCGGCCATCGACCTCAAGGAAGGCAAGTGCGTGCGTCTGGAGCAGGGTGACATGTCGGCCGCCACCACCTTCGGCGACAACCCGGCCGCGATGGCCCGCCGCTGGGTGGATTCGGGCGCACGCCGCTTGCACCTGGTCGACCTCAACGGCGCGTTTGCCGGCAAGCCGGTCAACGAAGGCGCGGTCAAGTCGATCCTGCGCGAGGTGGGCGACGAGATCCCGGTGCAGCTCGGCGGCGGCATCCGCGACCTCGATACCATCGAACGCTACCTCGACGACGGCTTGAGCTACATCATCATCGGCACGGCCGCGGTCAAGAACCCCGGCTTCATGAAAGACGCCTGCAGCGCTTTCGGCGGCCACATCATCGTCGGCCTCGACGCCAAGGACGGCAAGGTCGCCACCGACGGCTGGAGCAAGCTGACCGGTCACGAAGTGGTCGACCTCGCCAAGAAGTTCGAGGACTACGGCGTCGAAGCCGTGATCTACACCGACATCGGCCGCGACGGCATGCTCACCGGCATCAACGTCGAGGCCACGGTCAAGCTGGCGCAGGCCCTGACCATTCCGGTGATCGCCTCGGGCGGGCTGGCCGGCATCGCGGATATCGAGAAGCTCTGCGAGGTCGAGGCCGAAGGTATCTCGGGCGTGATCTGCGGCCGCGCGATCTACAACGGCGCGCTCGATTTCTCGCTGGCACAGAAGCGCGCCGACGAACTGAACGGCGACTGAGCCTGTACTCACCCCATGTCCCACGCCCGGTCGCCGGGTTGCATCCGTGCTCGCCAAACGCATCATCCCCTGCCTCGACGTGACCGGCGGCCGCGTGGTCAAGGGCGTCAACTTCGTCGAGCTTCGCGATGCGGGCGATCCGGTGGAGATCGCCGCGCGCTACAACGAACAGGGCGCCGATGAGATCACCTTTCTCGACATCACGGCCACCAGCGACGAGCGCGACCTGATCCTGCACATCATCGAGGCCGTGGCCTCGCAGGTGTTCATTCCGCTCACCGTCGGCGGCGGCGTGCGCACGGTGGCCGACGTCAGGCGGCTGCTCAATGCCGGTGCCGACAAGGTGAGCTTCAACTCCGCCGCGGTGGCCCATCCCCAGGTCATCCGAGACGCCTCCGACAAGTACGGAGCACAGTGCATCGTCGTGGCCATCGATGCCAAACGGCGTCAGGGCGCGGATCTCGTTGCGCGGGGCACCGGCTGGGACGTCTACACCCACGGCGGCCGGAAGAACGTAGGCCTCGATGCCGTCGACTGGGCACGCCGGATGGCCGATGCCGGTGCCGGCGAGATCCTGCTCACGAGCATGGACCGTGACGGCACCAAGATCGGCTTCGACCTGGAGTTGACCCGGGCCGTCGTCGACGCGGTGCCAGTGCCGGTGGTCGCCTCCGGCGGCGTCGGTGCCCTGGAGCACCTTGTCGACGGCATTCGCCTCGGCGGTGCCGACGCGGTGCTCGCGGCCAGCATCTTCCACTACGGCGAGTACACCGTCGCACAAGCCAAGGCGCTGCTGGCGTCGCACGGCATCGCCGTGCGCCAATGAAGCGGCCGGGTCGGGCCGCGGCGGGCTCATCGTCGCCGGCGCACGAGGTCCGGATCGTCGGCGGCCGCTGGAAGCGCAGCAAGCTCCCGGTGCGCGATTCGCCGGGGCTGCGGCCGACGCCGCAGCGGGTGCGCGAGCAGCTCTTCAACTGGCTGGGGCAGGACCTGACCGGCTGGCGCTGCCTGGATGCCTTTGCCGGCAGCGGCGCGCTGGGCTTCGAAGCCGGCTCGCGTGGCGCCGCCGAAGTCGTGCTGCTCGAACGCGAACCGGCGTTGATCGCCACGTTGCAGGGCGCGCGATCGCGCCTGGCGGCAGAGAACTTGCGCATCGAGCGGGTCGACGCGCTCGCATGGATGAAACAGACCGAGCCGCAATCGTTCGACCTCGTGTTGCTCGACCCACCGTTCGATGCGCCCTGGCGAGGCCAGGCGGTTGCAGCAGCGGCTGCACTCGTGCGAGTGGGCGGTTACTTGTACGTTGAAGCTCCACAAGCCTTGTCGAGCCTGCCCGACGGCTTCGAGCTCTGGCGCAGCGATCGTGCGGGAGCTGCCTACGTTCACGTGCTGCGCCGCCAAAGCTAAACTGCCCCGAAGGAGTGCACCATGGCGCCACGCAGCCCGCTGATCGCGATCTACCCAGGCACCTTCGATCCGATGACGCTCGGCCATGAAGACCTGATGCGGCGGGCGTCGCGGCTGTTCGATCGGCTGTTGCT
>JAEUPI010000113.1 GCA_016790175.1 Burkholderiaceae bacterium
GGCTACAACCTTCGGCTGCTGACCGTCGTCCAGGCCATGTCGCAGCTCGATGCCGTCTACGGCGAGAAGGAGGCGCGCACCTTCGCCACCAACCACGGCCTGCAGATCCTCTACGCGCCGCGCGAGCAGCGCGACGCCGACGAGTACAGCGCGATGCTCGGCCACTTCACCGAGCGCGCCACGTCGCGCGGGCGCAGCCGCTCCTTCAGCGGTCGCGGCCAGACGACGGTCAGCCGCAACGAATCCGAACAGCGCCGAGCGCTGCTGCTGCCGCAGGAGTTTAAGGAGCTGGGCAGCGAGCGGCTCGTGATCGTGATGGAGAACTGCAAACCGATCCTCGGCGAGAAGATCCGCTACCACCTCGAGAAGGCATTCGCCGAGCGTCTGCTGCCGGCGCCGACGGTGCCGGCGATGGACATGGACCTGCACTTCGCGCGCGTGCAGCAGCGATGGCGCGAGGTGGATGGCGACCTGGCTCCCGGCGAGGAACTGACGGTCGAGGCGCTGGCGCACGACCTGGCGCACCTGCCGGACCTCAATGACGGGCCGGCGGAGGTGGCTGCCGAGACACTGGTCGCTGTGTTCGCGCCGGCATCCGGCGCCCAGGGCGGCGCCGTCGAAGCCGTGCCGGACGACGACGGCGTGCTCTCCGATACACGCGCCGCGGCCGAACGCGACATCGAGCCGGTGGCCGACCGCTGACCGATGGAGAAGACCGATGAACGACAGCGCCATACGCTCGATCCTGCCGTTGCTCCCCTGGCTGCTGATGCTCGGGTCGTGCACCTCGCCGCCCAAGCCGCCGACGCCGGATGAATCGAACCGTCGCCCGGTCAACAGCGCGCAGGCGATCGAGCTGCAGTCCTGCCGCTCGGAACTTCAGAACACCCGCATCCTCGCGAGCGAGGCGAGCCGGGCCGCCGAGGCCGCGGCGTTCACCGCGGCGCGCCTGCACGAGCGGCAGCAGGTGCTGGCGGCCTTGGTCTCCACCGCATCGCCGGCGCCGGCCAACGCCGTCTTCACGGTGCACTTCAGCTACGGCAGCGCGCGCGCGAACCTGCCGCAGGACATTGCCGAGCCACTCCTGACCTCGGCGCGCAGCGCACCCTTGGTGGTCTTGCGCGGACGCACCGACGGTGTTACGGACGCTCCTGGCGAGAGCCACATCGCGCGCCTGCGCGCTGCGGCCGTGCGCGACGCGCTCGTCGCCGGCGGCGTCGATCCGCAACGCATCCGCGAGACTTTCCAGCCGAGCGGCGACCACGTGGCCGACAACCACACGCCCGAAGGCCGCGGCCTCAACCGGCGGGTCGAGATCGAGGTCTACCGCGCCACGCCTGCGGCGGCGAGCGCCGCCACGCTCGCGGCGCAGTGAGTCCACCCGCGGACCGATCAACCGAAGCGAGGTTCAACATGCAAACTGACGACGCACAAGCCCGCGGACGCGAGAACGAATCGAGGCAAGGCCCCGGCGGATCGGTCGAACCCGCGAAGCGCGCCGAGCTCGCGAAGGCACTCTTCCAGACACCCGACGATCCCGTGGTCGAGCGCTACGAACTGCGCGACGCGCTGACCGACCTGACCTACCGCGCCAACTCGCGCGCCGAGATCATCGCCAAGGCCGAGCAGATCGGCAGCTCGCGCTTCGTCGCGATCGACACCGAAGGACGGCGCACACCGGTGCAGAAGGTCGGCACGACCTGGCAGCGCCAGCAGACCTTGCCGCCGCATCCGCCGGTGCCCGACCAGGCCATCGACGACGAGTCGCGCGCGCCTGTGCCGGCGGCCGCCAAGGTTGTGGCGCTCGACGCTGCGAAGCCAGCCGCCCGCGACACCTCCGCCGAGCGGGCGGTCGCGAAGATCGACGCCGAAGCCGAACGCACGGCGCTCGTCGCGCGGCTCGAAGCGGCGCTGCTCGAGCGCTACGTGATCAAGCGCGCACCGGTCACGGTCGGCGAGCTGACGATCGGCCGCACCGAGTACCGCTTCCGCGGCGACACCACGCGTGTCGCCTTCACCGAATCGACCTTCCGCCTGGCGACGGACACCAACAGCCCGTCGGTCGCGCGCTCGATGGTCGACGTAGCCGAGGCGCGCGGCTGGCGGGCCCTGCGCGTCTCGGGCAACGAGGAGTTCAAGCGCCTCGTGTGGCTGGAGGCCACGGTGCGCGGCGTCAAGACCATCGGCTACGAGCCGGGTCCGGCCGATCTCGAGCTGGTCAAGCGCGAGCGCGAGGCACGCGCTGTGAACCGCATCGAACCGGCGCGCGGCGATGCGGCGACAACCTCGACGGCAGCGGCCGAGAAGGCTTCGGGCCGTGGCGGCGGACGCAAGGCGGTGCTGGCCGCTATCGAGGCGATCCTCGTCGCGAAGCGCGTGCCGCAGGCACGGCTCGAAGCGGTCATGGCGGCGGCCTCGGAGAAGCTCGCGCAGCGCATCGGCCGAGGCGAGCAGATCAAGGTGAAGGTCTACGACAAGGCAGCGCCATCGCACCGGCCGGTCTACATGCCGCAGCCCGAACAGCAGCGCAGCCGCGAACGCGCGGCGCCGGTGAGGTGAGGCCGCTCGCGGCGACTCGCGATGGCAGTTGCAACTACCGCTGGAGGCGATGGCGCCGGTGTCTGCGCGGCCATCGGCAAAGGCGCGGTCTACCTCGTCGCGGGCCGGCGTCTCGAAGCGGAATCGCGTGAATTCGCCGAGGCGGTCGCAAACGCCTTCGAGCGCCATGAACGCCCGCGCTGCCTCTGCCTGGTCGAAGGCGTGGAGATGTACATCGCCCGCCTGGCTGGTTCGACTGGGGGCTACATCGTCAAGCGCATGCCGGACTCGGGCAGCCGTCATGCGCCGGACTGCCCTTCCTACGAGCCGCCGCCGGAAGCATCCGGCCTGGGGCAGGTGCTGGGTACGGCAATCACCGAAGACCCGGCAACCGGCGAGACCACGCTGAAGCTCGACTTCCCGCTGTCGAAGATCGCCGGACGCTCGACGATGCCTTCGGCCGTTTCCGACAGCGATAGCGCGGCCAGCAGCGGCACGAGGCTCTCGCTGCGCGGCCTGCTGCACTACCTGTGGGACCAGGCCGAGCTGACGCGCTGGCAGCCCGGCTTCACGGGCAAGCGCAACTGGGCCACGGTGCGCAGGCATCTGCTGCAGGCGGCCGAACACAAGATCGCCCGCGGCGACGCCCTGCGCACCCGGCTCTACGTGCCGGAGGTCTTCTCGGTCGAGGAGCGCCACGCGATCAACGCCAGGCGCCTCGCGCAGTGGCAGCACGCGGTCGCGGCACCGGGCAAGCCGCAGCACCTGATGCTGCTGATCGGCGAGGTGAAGGAGATCGTGCCCGCGCGCTACGGCTACAAGGCGGTGGTCAAGCACGTGCCCGACCAGGCCTTCGCGATCGACGAACAGCTCTACCGTCGGCTCGCACGGCGCTTCGAGCCGGAGCTGGCTCTGTGGGGCGCGGCCGACGACATCCACATGGTGGTGATCGCGACTTTCGGCGTGAGCAGTGCCGGCATCTCGGCGATTCATGAGCTGTGCCTGATGCCGGTGACGCGGCAGTGGCTGCCTGTCGAGGACGGATTCGAGAAGCAGCTCATCGATCGGCTCGTCGGCGAGAACCGATCGTTCGTCAAGGGGCTTCGCTACAACCTCGGCAGAACCGGCCACATCGCGAGCGCTACGCTGACCGACTGTGAAGCGTCGGTGCCGCTACTCTTTGTCGTGCATGACGGTCCCAACGACTCTGGACATGCGATCGACATTTGCAACGTCGGGACGCCCGCCTGGGTGTGGCACAGATCGGGCGAGCCGATGCCGCTGTTGCCGAAGCCCTCCACTCGCCAAACCCCTGCTGGCCGGCCGTCGATGGATACACGCGGCTGAATCGAGCCGGGTGTCGGCCGTCCCCCCACGTCGGGACTGGCTACATAGGGAGCGTTCGGCGTCGGCGCCTGACGGTCGCCTGGCGACCCATTACTGGCCGTCGCCAAGACATGCGAGCACTCATGTCTACAGCTATGGGAGCTCCCTCTCGACGCAGGTCCTCGTTTGCGGTACGCCCGTGGGCCTGGCGAAGACGCAGACCTTGAAGCCATGGACCTTCTGGGGAAGCTCGCACGCCGCGTGCACAAAGGCAGGATCAATCCACGCCCTGAGTTCCACCCCGCTCCCATCCACCCACGGCACGATCGTCATCGCATGTGCGGGAAGGGCGGATTTCCAAAGAAGGGACTGAACGGCCCTGTCAATGCGACGGCTCATGTGTTGTGCCCCGCGACAAGCTCGACGCCAAGCGCACTCAAAATCGATTCGATCGGCAACACGAGGCTGTATCCAGTCCCTACCGCACCTTTGAGTCCACCAACGATCAATCCGACAGCGTGCCGTTCGCCTGAGCCGTCAACAAACGTCACCAGGGAGCCCGAATCACCCTCTTCGGAGAAGACCTCGCCGATTCCCTCGACAACAAAGACGGGCTCAAAGTAGACCTGACTCTTGAAGCTGTAGCCAACACCCGTGAGCCCGTAGTGAATCGCGACGGCGCTCTGCGCTTGGCCACGGACAATTCCCTTCGTGTGGCCCGTGGTCCTGCCAACCTTTTCGACACTCATGTTCGCTTTGACCGCGCGAGCACTCGAGGGAGTGTCGTAGTTGCTGCCCTGCAGTGACGAAACCCGACCTTCGTCCCTGATCTTGAAGAGAGCGGCGTCAAGGTTCTTGTGCACCGGGACGGCTCCGGGAATGCCAGGAACCATGTCGAGCCCGCGCTCGTGATATCCAATGGTGATTGGATCGAACCCCATCGGGCTGACGTCGAGGACGCCGGGAGCGAGGATTGGCATCTGGCTTGCCGCGTGGTTGCATCCACCGGTGACGTGGTTGTTGCTCAAGCCGTACAGAACGCCCGCGGCATCTCTAACCAGCGCACCAAGCGTTCCCGCGTCCTGGCAGTTGGCCAACGAGATGGAACTCCCGCACGCATAGCAGTCGCCCTCGGGCCTCAACACGACGTGAAAGGGCTTGCTGTGAGGCTTCGGCAACTCGCCACCGACCTCATCGACGACGCCCTGCCGGTACTCGATGGATGACACGCCGACCGTCTTGGGAAGCACGGTCGCTTCTTTCTTGGTCGGCTTGGCCTTTCGGGTCAGCACTGTGATCACGCGCGTGACCTCGTTGAAGAAGATTTGCTGAATCCCCTTCTTGCGCAGAACGTCCCTGGCCGGGTCTGCGACAGGACTGATGGTCTCGACATCCGCAGCCGTCACCGTCGCCGGCAAAGTGACGTTCCCCGCAAACAATCCCTCGCCCACCACCCAGGCGTGGAACACATCGGCATCGGTCTTCGTCGTCATAGCGTCTCCCTTGTTCGTACCTGGTTTCCGGTCGCCCGCGTGATGCATGGGTAGGGATGAAGCACGCGACAGGCGGATGATAACTTAACCTGGCTTTGGTTGATAAATTGTACTATAGTGACGCTTGGCACCACCACACAGGGGCTGGCCATCCCCTCACCCATAGGAGAACTCAATGACCCCATTTGGAATGTTCATGCGAACGGTACGGCTGGAGAAGGGCTTGCTTCTGAAAGACGTTGCTGAACTGATGGAGGTGACGTCGGCGTATCTGTCGGCGCTGGAGCATGGGAAAAAGGGTGTACCCAACGCTCAGTTCGTATCCGGTCTGGAAAATCGACTCAGGCTCGACGCCAAGCAGCGCGACGCCCTGCGCCGCGCGGTACGCGACTCGTCGACCAGTCTGGCCATACCGCCGAAAGCAAATCCCGCCGTGTTCGAGACGGCCCATGCATTTGCTAGGAAGCTGCCGAGCCTGTCGGATCGGCAGCTTGATCTGATCAACAACATCCTGCGGGACAAGGACAAACGATGAGCGATTGGCTGCACGGCGTGCGTGTGCCGCCGATGAACATCTTGACACTGCGAGGTCTCGCCGAGGCCATTCGGCAGCACTCGACACTGAAGGCGGAGGAACCGTTTCCGGTACTGCGGTTCCTGGAATGGTCGATGCTGAAGATCTTGAAGGACTTTGACTGGGAGATCGTGACTTCACTGCCCGATGGCGACGAAGCTCGGGCATACCCGGACGGCGCGCCACACTACACAAAGGGCCCGCTGATTGAGTTGCTGCCGCATGTCTACGACGACGCAGCAAACAACAAGGGGCGACCGCGCCTGACGATCCTGCACGAATGCGGCCATGCTCTCCTGCATCGACACGTTGCTGTCCATCACCGAGGACCGAAAGGTGCCGAGCTGAAGACATTTGAGAACTCGGAGTGGCAGGCGAATCAGTTTGCCGCCGAACTGCTCATGCCCGTCGCGAGTTTCGATGCGCCTGGCGATCTCGAGGCCTATGTTCAGGCGATGGGCGTGAGCCGCGAGGCCGCATGCAACCGCGCGCTCCAACTGATGCGCTCGCTGAACAAGCCCCGTCCTTCGTGGCCACTCGAGGTCTATGCGAGCTATGCGAAGAAGGCGAGGAAGGACGCTGCGTCGGTTCTACACGGGCCAACCGGCATCCACTGACGTGGTTGCGCTCGACAGACTGTGGAATAGGGAGGTATCCATGACCCAGAAATAGAAAGCGGCCGAATACCGAAGCACCCGGCCGCGGAGGTCAAGTCACGAGAACTCACCTCGGTTAGCACCTGTGATTTTCTGTAGCGAGCACTCCGTTGTCAAGGCGTCTTCATGCCGGCCAGGCAGCCGGCGGCGTGTCTAAAACTTCTAGGAGTGTTGCTATGCAACCGGAAATCGAAGCTGGCCACAACGTGGCCCACCATGAGACGTTGGTCGTTCGCGTGCGCTACATCGGTGCGCGGGAACCCTTCGTCGACCCCAAGGCTCACGCGACGGAAACGCTCGGCGCGTTCAAGCCGCGCGTGTTGGCGTTCTTCAAACTCGTTGAGGGCAACGCTGACGGTGGCACGAAGGTGTACACCTTCGCCGTCGATGGGGTCGCAGTGACGAACGTAGGAGCGATGCTCGGAACGCTCGCCGCGGGCAAGCACGAACTCAAGCTCGACTTGCTCGAGCAGTTCAAGCAGGGGTAGGCCCATGGCAACCGACTTCGAGCTCGCCCTCTTTGAAGAGGAGCTGCGAGAAGTTCGGTGCTTGCCCGAGGCAAGCCGTTGGGAGCTCGAGCGGGACGAATCCGTCCCGCTCGGGCTGTTCACGGTCATGCACCCGAAGAGCAGGCCTGCCGAACGCTTCAAAGCGAGGCTGCGTTGGAAAACCTTGTTCGGCGCGTTCTCGCTGAAGTACGTCCAGTTCGAGACAAACGCTGACAACGATCCGACGGCCTGGCCGAAGTGTTTTGGGTTCAGGCCTGGATCGCTTGACGCCTGCCTTCCGTGGACCGCAGAAGGTCATGGGCTGCACCCCGAATGGGAAGGAACAGTCACCGGATCGTTCCCGAAGATCGAGAGACCGATTCACTTTGCGCTGCTGCAATTGCAGTCATCACTGGACAACTCATACGAAGGACGAGGTACACGATGAGGCAATCCCACTGGGCCATTCCAGAGGATCTGATGGTGGAGTCGCTGCGCACCATGCGCCCGCATGGCGCAGTTGGTAATGAGGGCCTAGCACTTTGGCTTGGTACGGGCTCGGGCACGCGAGCTGAAATCACGCACGTTGTGGAAGTGCGTGGCGCCGGCTTTCGAACCTCTCCGTTGTTCATGAGCCTGTCGATGCGCGCCATGGCATCGCTGACGGAGTTGGCTGAGCGGCAGGGCGCGTATCTGGTCGGTCAGATTCATTCGCATCCTGGGACGCTCTTGAACTTGTCGGATCTCGACGAGGAGCACGGCATTCGCATTCCAGACTATCTGTCGGTGGTGTGCCCGTACTACGCACAACGCAACTCGGCCCTCGCAGACTGTGGCATCCACGTCTTCGAAGGCCGACGCTATCGACGCCTGGATCGCGCCGAGGCAGAACACAGAATCACCGCCACCGCGTCGCGCGTCAACAAGATCTGCATCGAGGTGCCCGCATGAAGACCATCACCAGCAAGGCTTCAAGCCGTCCACTCGGCGTTGCGAAAGCTCTAGTGGGAGGGGCTATAGACGAGGGCTTTGTCTACTCAAAGTCGGTGATTCTCACCGGTGACAGCGTGGTCCTCGGCACGGCCAACGGTCGATGGTGTTTTCTGGACTCGCTACAGCTGCTTCTTCGCGTGGTTGGCCATCTGACGATCATCGTGCCGGCAGAGTTGGAAACACTCGATGCGGAGGTGCGGCAATACTGCAGCGATGCTTGGTGCCGCGGTTCGATTCAGATCATTCGGCCAGAAACGCCGATCGCTCTGGGATTCGCAGACGCCATTCTCAGTGTGGGCAGCGAAGTCGCTGCCGAGCTTCCATGGACAACCATCAACTCCAATGGATGGGTTGCTAGGGTATCGTCGGGACCGACGGCACTCCCAGCGGACACGGGACAAGCAAACCCGATCGCGGCATTGATGGCTGTCTCGCTCGGGGTCACCGAGGTGTTTAAACGTTTGTTCGGCGTACCCGCCGATCGCGCGCCGCTGCTCGACCTCGTGGAGTTTTCTCTCTTCGAGATGTCATCTGAACCGTCGTCTCTGGGGCCGCCACTGCCTGAGGACATCGATCTGCCCGATACGCTACTCGTGGGCGGCGGAGCCATCGGAAACGGTCTCGCGCTGCTGCTTTCGCAGTTGCCGCTGCGCGGGCGGATGCACATCGTTGACAAGGAGGACTACGCCGAGGAGAACCTGGGCACGTGTGTGTTGGTCGCGCTAACCGGTTGGCTTGGGGAGCCGAAGGCCGAGAAACTGGCCGCCTGGCTACGAAGACATAGCCGAATGGAGGTGACTGGCGAGAAAGCGCTTGTTGCCGACGCACGCTCGGGTAGCACCGTGCGCTCGCTGTCCGTCGACCTGGTGATTGACGGACTCGACAACGTGGGGGCCAGGCACGAGGCTCAATCGCTGTGGCCCTCCGTGATTGTGGACGGCGGCATCAGTGAGGTCGGAGCGTCTGTCGTTCAGAGCAGATTGGACCGCCCTGATCTGGCGTGCCTCGCTTGTTCGTATGACCAGCCGAGAGACAGCCTCCTAAACCGGCAGCGCCGCCTCAGCGGGCTGAGCCATGAATCGCTCGCTGACCAGAATCGCACGCTAACCGAACAGGATGTGGCGCAAGCCGACCCGACCAAGCGCGAGTGGCTGCGGAAGCTTCTTGCGCAGAAGCGTACTGTGTGTTCCATTTTCAGCGAGGCCGGCTTGGCGGAACTCGGTGTCGACGCGGAAGAGGGCTTCAGACCGTCGGCGCCGTTTGTCGCAACGGCGTCCGCGTCAATGGTCATCGCTGAAGTAGTGAAGGCGCTGGTCTTCCCAGAAGCCGAGTTTGCGCAATGGTCTGCGATGGGAAGCTTGTTTCTGGGGCCTGCGTCGACGGCAAAGATCCACCGAAGGCCGCTCCCGACATGTCATTGCGTCGTGCACAGAGCGGTGATCGAGGCGCTTCGGCGCAAACGACGGTCCTCTTGCGCCCGTCACTCGTCGCAGGCTGTGGTGGAAGGGTCGGGCTTGGCGCCGCTTTCCCTCTGATCGCACGAACCAGATCACGCAACCATGCAACGGCCTTCGATAGTCTTGCGACCTGACGCGTTCAAGTAGCCCGCAAGGCAACCGCGGTATGGCCGCTTTCTGGGGCCAGTCTGCAATTCCGCTCCTCGCCGATCACTAACCCGGATGTTTCACCGGCAGCGTGTTGCGCTGCCGGTGTGGCGGCGATGAAGCCGCTGCGAAGTGTTTCTTGCGGCGAGCGAGGTATTGGATGGGCTTGGCGCTGTTTTCGGGCGCACGGCCCCCTTACCCCAGTTGTTTGTCGGCGTGCCGGGGACAGCACTGGATGAGGTCTATGGGCTGAGCGCGGCCAACCGAGCGGCCGCGGTGGCGAACAGCTCGCGCAGCGGGTGGTGGCTGGCCAGCATCACCCGCACGCGACGCGTGTTGCGCAAGATCGCCGCGCCGATCTTGAGCAGCCGCACGCGGATGGTGGCCGCACTGGCGCGTTCCAGCTCGGTGGCCTGCAAGGCCAGCGCGCGCAGCCGCTGCATCAGCGTGTAGGCCAGTGCCGCCAGCAACAGGCGGAACTGGTTGGCGATGAAGCGCGAGCAACTCGCGCGGGTGCCGAACAGATCGAGTTGCGCTTCCTTGATGCGGTTCTCGGCCTCGCCGCGCTGGCAGTACAGATGGTCATACAGCTGGATGGCGTCGCCCTGGAGGTTGGTGACGATGAAGCGCGGGTTGGTGCCTTGGGCGCCGTACTCCAGCCGCGTGATGACGCGCCGCTCGTGGCTCCAGCTCTTGGCCGCGTAGGCGAACTCGCCGATCAGCCGCTGCTTGGTGCGGCTGCCAGCGTAGGCATCGGCCAGCGCGGTTTCAGCCAACTCGACCGCCGCGTGCAACCGCGCGTTGCGCGCCAGCCCGATGACGTAGCCCACGCCTGAGCGCTCGCACCATTGCAGCAGGCGTCGCCGGCAGAACCCCGAGTCGCCACGCACGATGAAGCGGGTACTCGGCCAGGCCTGGCGCAGCCGCGTGACGAGCAGCCTGATCACCGCCGCGGCGTGTTTGGCGCCATCGATCTTGCTGGGCCTCAAGTAGCACGCCAACATCGCCTGGCCGCAGAACACGTACAGCGGCAGGCAGCAGTGATGGTCGTAGTAGGCGTGGAACTGCGAGAGTTCCTGACTGCCGTGCAGCGGCACGTCCGAGGCGTCGATGTCGAGCACCAGTTCCTCGGGTGGCTTCTGGTGGGAGGCAACGAACTGCTCAATCAGCACGCCGTGCAGCGCCCACGCCTGCGCACGTGTAGCCCGGTTCTCCAGGCGACTGAACGTGGGCGCCGAAGCCAGCGCCTCATCGCGCCCCACGGCCGTTTGCATCAGCACATCGTCGCGCAGCGCCTTGTGGTCGTTCAGGTCCTCGTAGCCGCAGCACAGGCCGTACAGGCGTTGCGCCAGCAACTCGCGCAGACCGTGGTGGATGCGCTCGGGGTCTCGCCGGTCGGGGATCGCCGCAGCCGCCGCGCGGCTTAAGCCCAGGTGCCGATCGACCTGGCGCAACAGCAGCAGGCCGCCATCGCTGCTCAGGTCGCCACCGCTGAAGTCGGCCTCAATGACGCGCCGGCCGAAGCGGCCGAATTCGATTCCGTTCTTCGTACACTTTGGCATCGACAGTCCTCGGTTGTCACAGGAGATCAGAGACCTATGACAACGGGCTCAGCCACGAGGCTGCCGACCTACTACACATGAAATATCCGGGCTAAGGCACTGGCTTCGCTCACTATCGTTCACTTCACCCACATCGCGGACATTCGACGCTCTGTCCTCACAGTGAGCTATGCGGTGGAGGGGACTGGCCGCAGAACCGCTGAACCCGCAACGCGAGCGGTCAGCTGCTTGCGGCGCCACCGGTCTCGCGGCCGTCTTCCTGTGTGTGCGGGCCCGCCAACCAGAACTCGTGCAACTTAGCCTGCAGCAGGGCCTTGTCGGGCAACTGCGTCTCGTACTGCGCGATGAGCGCCGGGCTCGCCGTCCGGCTCAGCGCGTACTCGACCACCTCGTCATCCTTGCTGGCGCACAGCAGTACGCCGATTGCCGGGTTCTCGTGTACCTTGCGCACGTCGCGGTCCAGCGCCTCCACGTAGAAGCCGAGCTTGCCCAGGTACTCCGGCTCGAAGCGGCCGACCTTCAGCTCGATCGCGACCAAACAGTTGAGCCCACGGTGGAAGAACAGCAGGTCGAGCGCGAAGTCGCGGCCACCGACCTGGAGCGAGAACTCCGAGCCGACGAAGCAGAAGTCGCGCCCGAGTTCGATCAAGAACTGGCGCAGCTTGGCCAGCAAGCTCGCATGCAGGTCGGCTTCGGTGTGCGGCTGGGGCAAATCGAGAAAATCGAGCATGTAGGCGTCCTTGAAGGCGCCCACAGCCTCGGGCCGACTTTGTCTCACCACTGGTGAGACTTTTGGCGGCGCGAGGACGGCGCGCTCGAACAGGGCCAGCTTGACCTGGCGCTCGAGTTCCCGCTTGCCCCACCGCTGGTCGACGACCAGGCGCAGGTAGAAGTCGCGCTCCTCCGGGCGCTTGCTCTGGCCCATGATGATGAGGTGGTGCGTCCACGGCACTTGCCGCAGCAGCGCCGCGGTTTGCTCTCCGGCCTCGGCATAGGCGTCGTAGAACTGCCGCATGCGGAACAGGTTCGGGCGCGTGAAGCCCCGCAGGCCCGGGTGCGCGCGCGCGATGTGGGCGGCGAGCTGCTCGACAACGCCGTCGCCCCACTCGGCCGCCGCGATCTTGCGGCTGATGTGCTCGCCGATCTGCCAGTACAAGTCGATCAGCGCGGTGTTGACGGACTGATAGGCGCGCAGTCGCGCGGCTTCGATCAGGCCGACGATGGCGTCGAACGACTCATCCCGATCGCGACGGGCAGTCGGCACCACTGGCTTCGCTGAAGCCCTCTTCGCTCTCGCTTTGGTTGCCATCGTCATGCTCCGGGACGCGCGACTTGCAGAGTCAGCCCGGTGACCCTGGGGTTCGCAGCTCGTGGATCGAGGTGACGCGCTCGCCGTTGACGTACGCGGCTCCATCGCGCACCTCGATCAGCATGTCGCCATAGGCGCTGTGCCAGACGTAGCGCTGCACACCCTCGCTGGCGAGTTCGAGATTCGGTTGGTCGGCGGGCTGTGGGCCCAGCATCACCTCGGGCAGCAGCGGCAGGTTCGGGGCGTTCATGGCAGTCGTGCGGCACGGCGTGGCGTGTTTCTGAGAGTCGACATTCAACTGTACAAACATCCAGTATGATGCGCTACCGGGTTAGATGAACATGTGTCGGCGCTGGCTGCCGCCCGGGTTCGTGCTTCGGCTCAGGCACGGGTTGCTGCGGCATGCCCGCCGCAAAGGCTTCGATGGAGCGAGCCAGTTGGTGGTCCGCCTCGCGCCCTGTCGCGGTGAGAGCGGCCGCGAGCTCGCGCCAGGCAGCCCGAGCGGCGTCGCGGCTTACCTTGGTCCCGGCACCCCTTCTGGTGGTCGCCGGGGCCTTCAGCAGTCTGCCGTCCTCGCCGGCCTTGAGCTGCCACAGCGCCGGGTATCGACGCAACGTGCCTCGCGTCGCCTGGCGCGTCGCCTCGGCCTCGATCCCGCGCTCGCGCAGCTTCGCCGCGAAGGTCTCGCGCCAGCGGTGCAGATCAGTCTTTCGTGGGTTGAGCCGCCGGCCATGCTTCGACTCCGCGCGTACGCTGATGTGCACGTGCGGGTTGGCCTGGTGGTCGTGCAGCACCATCACGACCTTGTGGTCGGCCAACTCGGCCTTCGCGAACTGCCGCGCCGCCCAGTGCACGCTCGACGGGTCGGTGCCCCGCGGCATCGACAGCATGATGTTGAACGCCTCGCGCCGGTCGCTCGTGTCCTCGATCAGGCTGCCGCCGTAGCGCCAGTCGTCGGCCAGTTCGCGCAGCGCATCCCTCCCGCGCGTCGTTTGCCCACGCTCGTCCTCGATCTCGAGCCGGCCGTTCTTGCTGATGTAGCGGAAGTGCGCCGCGATGGCCTTCATGCCACGCCCGCCGCCGGTCACCTTGACCATCACCTGCGGCGCGCGGCGCACGACCGTGGCCTCGATGCGCTCGCGGATCGCCGCCGCACGCCGTCGCGCGGCCAGCGCGCTGAGCTTCGGCTCGGGCTTGCCCTTGACGATGCGGTTGCCCGGATAGAACAGGCGGTCGCCCCAGGTGATGAGCACACCGTCGATGTCATGAGGTTCAGACATGTTGGCCTCCACCGCGTCACGAAGTTGCGCGCCGCACGGCAGCGTCGGCGCGAACGGAACGTGCCGGCCGCAACTCGGCCAGCGCTCCGGCCGCGAGCCGCAGATGCGAACGCACCTCGTCGCCCAACGTCTCGAGCTTCCTGCGGTACTCCAGTGCCGCGGTGACATCGCCTCGCCGCAGAAGGATGGCGAGTTGATGGACGTTGCGGCTCAGCGTCGAGAGTTCGGCGCTTGAAGCAGTCAGCGCGGCGAGGTAGTCAGCACGGTTCGATAGCACGCCCGGCAGCGACGGGATGCTCGACACCAAGCCCGCGAGGAACGCGCCGCGCGAGAGACCGGCCCGTCGTGCGGCCGCGTCTAGCCGCTCCGCCTCGGCACTCGCCAATCGAATCGACAGCTTCACTGTCAGGCCTGCGGGCACCGCAGGACGGCCTGTGCTCCCCGACTCGTGCGACGCGTCGACGCGTCCCAGCTCGCACTCGACCGCACGTCGAACCACCACCGACACGCTGACCCGCTCGGCCTGCGCGCACGCCACCAGCGCGGCCTTGAGGCCGCGCATGTCCACCGTGACGAACTCGTGAGGCAAGGTGTTCATGGGCCGAGCGATCGATGCGAGGCGAGGCGGTGCGGAGCGCTTCACAACTTGGCGGCATGCCGCCTATCTCTGCACTCACCTCGAATTCAGCATAGGTCTCGATCGAGGTCGCAAGACCGATGATTTCGAGGCCGGAATCATCGAAGTGGAGCCTCCGCACGTGAAGGCACGTGATCGAGAAGCGACGCAAACGCGACGCGGCCTGCCGCAAAGCCGCCGGACAAGCGCCGATCAGCCGACGCAAGTGACGCGAGCTGACGAACAGCCGACGCACCGTGGCACAAAGCCGGCGCGAACGCGTCTGAAGGACGACGCCAGGTGACGCCAAGCCGCGCCACAGCCGACGCGGAGCCGATGATTTGGCGACGAAAGTCACCGCGCGCCGCGGCTCTGCATCGCTCTAGATTGGGCGCTTGTCGCCGAGACCACCGTGCAACTGCAGCCCAGGCGCGAACCCGGACGCAGCGACCGCAAGGCCGCCGCGTATGCCTCGGAGATTCTTCGCCTGCGTGCCGAGGGCTACACGTTCGAGGCGATCCGCGAGGCGCTGGCCGACGTTGGCATCCGGCTCAGCGAGAGCGCGCTGCGGCGCGAGGTGCGAAGGCACAAGCGGCCGGTGGTCGAACGGGCGACTTCGGGCGTGCGGCCAGCCTCGCGGACGCCTGCAAGCGCCACTGCGTCGTCACCGCCTGCATCGGTGGCTGTCGCGTCTGCGGCGACCGACTCCAGCGGCCGAGGAATCGCGAAAGCCTTCTTCGACGCCAACCCGAGCAACCCACTGCTTCGCGCAAGGGAGAACCCATGAAGCTGGCAGTCATCAACTTCTCCGGCAACGTCGGCAAGACCACGGTGGCGCGCCATCTGCTCGCCCCGCGCATCCCGGGCTGCCAGGTCGTCGCGGTGGAGAGCATCAACGCCGACGACGGGCAGCCGGTGACGATCCGCGGCCGGCAGTTCGCGCAGCTGCAAGAGTTCCTCCAGAGCGTCGATGACGTGGTGATCGACATCGGCGCGAGCAACGTCGAGGACTTGCTCAAGCTGATGCGGCGCTACCGCGGCAGCCAGGAAGACTTCGACGGCTTCGTGGTGCCCACGGTGCCGGCGCGCAAGCAGCAGCAGGACACGGCGGCGACCCTCGCCGAACTCGCCCGCATCGGGGTGCCCGCGACGCGCGTGCGACTGGTCTTCAACCAGGTCGACGACGACATCCCGATCGAGCACGCGTTCGAGACACTGCTCGCGTACTGCTCGACGTCCGGCGCCGTGCAGCCGCGGACGGCGGCCTGCATGACGTACAACGAGGTCTACGCGCGCATTCGCGGCACCGGCCAGTCTCTGCTCGAGCTGGCCGCGGACGCCACCGACTTCAAGGCCGAGATCGTCAAGGCGGGCTCGACATCGGACAAGCTGGCTCTGGCGCAGAAGCTGGCGACCCGCCGCCTGGCCCGTGGCGTGGTTCCCGAGCTTGACGCCTGCTTCGCGGCGCTCGACTTGCGGTCCTGCCTCGCGCGCGAGTCGGGCGAGACCACGCTTCCGGCCGCATGACCGATCCGGCCACGGCTCGCGAAGCGCTGATCGTCGAGGTGATCGGCGATGTCGCGAAGCTGATCCGCGAGGTCGAAGCGCTTGCGCCGGCGCTCGACGAGACCTGCCAGGCGCTCCAGCAGGCGAACACCAGCCTGCGGGACGAGCTGTCAGGCTTCGAGAGCCGGATGACGGCGATCACGGAGAACGCGAAGGCCCAGACGGTCAAGCACCTGGCGGCGCGCGCCGACGAAGCGGCGCGGCGGTCCATCGACCAGCAGAGCCGGGCGATAGCCGACGCGGCGCGGGTCGCCTTCGGCGCCGAACTCGGTGCGACGATGCAGCGGCTGCAAGCCACGTTGCGGCCACTCATCGAGCGACCGGAACGCCGTTGGGAACGGTGGTTGACGCACGCCGCTGCCGCGGCGGCGGCGTCGGCTGCGACGTGGTTTCTGGCCCTCCACGTGGGACTGCGCTGACACGGGTAGCAAGTGGCACGCGAGCCGGCCCACGCGACAGCGAAGGCCGCCGAGCGCGTCAGATGTCCACCGGCCAGCGCAAGCCCCAGCGCGAGATAACGGCCCGCATGCGCCGGTCTCCGTCGGGGACGAGCGTGTGCAGGTCGGCGCGGCCCCAGCGCAGCGCGTCGAGGCATTGCAGCATGTCGTCGCTGATCGCCACATCGACGGCGCGCAGCTCGAACACGTCGAGCGGAAACGCCTGCCCGTTGTACGCCGCGGCAAGAAAGCGCACGATGCGGCCGATCTGTCCGGAGTCGCGCTCCTCGGCCAGGCGCAGCAGGCGCGTGAAGGCCTGCGCGCCGGCGGCCGTGGCCGCGCGCGAACGGGTTTGGTACTCATCGAGCGCAGCTTCGATCTCTTCGTGTGGACTCATCGCGCGGGCTCCATCGAAAGAAGTGAAGGCCGGCCCGATGGTCGGGCCGGCGGCGCGGTTGACGGGCGATGACTTCGGCCTCGAAGTCATCGCCTCGCGTCACCCGATCACGACGCGGCCTTGATCTGCCGCATCTCCTCGGCCAGCATCCACAGTGCGCGATTGAGGCTTACGCCGCGGTCGATGCTGCCCACCGGCCGGGTCCGCAGCCTGCGCCCCTGCACACTGCGGCCAGCCTGGCCGCCACGCATGACGTTTTCGCTAACTCGCTGGAATGTGTTCCACAGGTCGTGCCCGACATCTTCGATGCGGCGCGCCTCGTTGAGCTGCTCGGCGGTGACCGGCGCCGGGCGGTGCCCACCGCTCTCCTCCACCCCGCGCTCGCCGAAGCGCAGTGCCAGCGCCGCGGTCGCGAATGCGACCTCTTCGGGCGGATCGAGACGCAGCGTCTTCATGGCCGCGACGTGCTCATCCACCACCTCGAACTCGTCGAGCACGCGAAACGCCCCGTCGATGACCTCGCCCTGGACGTCGCCCCGGTGCGGGATGCGAATGTCCTCGACCACGTCGCCCACGACCAAGCCGTTATGGCAGACGAATCTGAACGCCCCTGCGAGCAATTGGTAGCTGCTCGCGCCGTCGTGGCTGTTGATGAGAATGATCTCGTTCGCTTCCGGTCGGGTCTGCACCTGCCCTGCATGGCGCAGGCGAACCAGGTGTTTGGTGAACTCGGCCTTGCCCTCGATGCGGCTCGCGCCCTGCGCGACCATGAAGGGCTCGAACCCCTCCTTTCGCAGGCCGCGCAGCACTTCGATGGTTGGGATGTACGTGTAGCGCTCGGAGCGACTCTCGTGCTTGCCTTCGGCGAAGACCGAAGGCGCAGCGGCGCGCAACTGATCCTCGGTCAGCGGGACATCGGTCCGCACGACGCGGGTGTTGCGCGCAAAGCGCGTGGCCAGGGTTGGTGTTGAGTACATGATCATTCCTTCAATCGTCGGTGTGGATGAAGGGACGAAGCCGAGGCGGTCCCGGCTCCGCCCGGCTCGTTCAGAACGGGATGTCGTCGTCAGCGTCGGCACCCACCGTGGCGGACTTGCGGCCCTTCGCGCCCTTGCCGGCTTTCGTGGGTGCCGGCGTCCTCTGCGGCGCGGGTCGGCCCTCGTCGGGCCCGCTGCCCTGCTTGGCGCGCAGCGCATCGCCCGCGGCCTTGGTGTCGAGGTAGTCGATCTCCTCGGCGGTGAAGGCCATCGAGTAGACGGTCACGCCGTCCTTCTCGTAGTTGTTGTTCTGCACCCTGCCCGCCACGTTGACGTGGCTGCCCTTGGCCAGGTACTGCGCCGCGTTCTCGGCCTGCTTGCCCCACAGCGTCCACAGAATCGCTGTCGACTCCTCGCCGCGGTTGTCGCCGCTGCCCTTCTTGGTGTTGCTGATCGCCGTCAGCGTCGCCTTGCTCACGGGGCCGTCGCGCCCGGCGACAGAGACCAGCCGCACCGCCGAGGCCAGGTGCGCGTTGCGTTGTTCGACTCGAACGAAAGCCATGATCGACTCCTCACGAGACGACCAGCCGGGCCCGGTCTTCGGGTCCCTGAAAACTGATCCTCTCGCTCGGACTCCCTCGCTCCCGCCCCTTCAGGGGCGGGCGGGGGGTGGGGTGGCATTCACGCGGTCGCCAACAGACGAAACGGTGAGCCGGTTTCCCGGCCCACCGCGTTGAAGATCCCCCCACAAGTCCCCCTCACTCGAGAGACGGGGGCGCCGTGGGGGGATCGCGGTGGGCTCCAACCGGCACGACGGGCAGCGACCGCAACGCACGAGGGCCCGAGCAACCGCGGCCGGCGTGACAGCTCCGCTGGCGCGACGGCTGCTGCGAGCGGCCCGCCCATGTTCACGAGAGTCGGCGTCTCCGCGACCGACGTGCCACCAAGCTGCCGCATGGCAGCGACTGGCGCGGCGGTCGAGCCGGCCCGAGCTGACTGCGCATTCAGGCGGCCCGGCTCCGGGCGTGGCGGGTGGCCGGGGTGACGATCTGGCACGTGCGCCGCACACGAAGCGAAGCGCAACGCAGTGGAGCGCAGCGCCGTGCGCGAGCAGCGGGCCAGTTCGTCAAGCGGGCGAGCGGATCAGATGGCGGTCGCGTACCCGCGACGGCCATACGCGAGCCTGCGCTCCGCGGCCACGGGAGGACCGCCTTCGTGAGCATCGCCGGCGCAGCCGGCCTGACCGTGTTGCGTGAGGGATGGCAGACCGAAGGGGCGAGACGCTGGGCCTTTGACAGCGGCTCGACGCGCAGCGCAACAGCCCGGCCCCGCGCAGCGGGGACACGCCCTACCCTGACGCCTCAAACACACGGGCCCCCATCTCCGCGGTCGCAGCATCACCCTCCGCCACCGGCCGACGACACGACCTCGCGTGCATCGATGACCAGGCCCGAAGGCATTACGATGACTCCGACAAGAACTGGAGGGAGATCCACTTGAACCCGAGCGACAACGAAGAGAACCGGTCGGTGGCCCTGTACTGGGACTTCGAGAACCTGCACGCAGGCCTTGTCGAAGCCAAGTACGGCGAATGCGCGTACACCAAGCCCGACAACCGTTTCAAGCCGCAGGAGCCGCTGATCGACGTCCAGGCGCTCGTCGAACTCGGCGCGTCGTTCGGCCCCGTGGCCATCAACCGCGCCTACGGCAACTGGCAGTACTTCGGCCGCTATCGCGATGCGCTCCTGCAAAGCGCCGTCGAACTGATCCAGCTCTTCCCGCCCGGCGCTTCTGCCTAGAATGGCGCCGACATCAAGCTCTGCCTCGACGCCACCGAAGACATCAGCCGCTTCAGCCACATCGGCACCGTCATCATCATCGGCGGCGACAGCGACTTCATGCCGGTGGCCCAGAAGATCAAGGCAGCGGGCCGCACGCTCATCGGCATCGGCAACCGCATGAACACCAACCGCCACTGGGCCAAGAGTTGCCACGAGTTCCGCTACTACGACACCCTGGTCGAGGCCCCCGCTGCCGAAGAAGAGCAGAAGACCAGCGAGGCGAAGGATGCGCCACCGCCTGCACCGATCGACCCGGCAGCCGACATGCTCAAGCGCGCCGTTCGACTGCTCGCCGAAACCAAGGGCGAGACCTGGGTGAACAAGGGCTCGGTCTGGCACATGATCAAGCGCCTCGACCCGACGTTCGACACCAAGGACCACGGCCACGCCAACTTCGCCGAGATGGTGAAGGCTCTCGACGCCGTGGTCGAGATCAAGAAGGGCGAGTCAGATCACCTGCTTCGATTGCGATAGGCGAACCGGAAACGATCAGTCCACTGCCGGCGCGCGCCATCGTGCGCGACGACGCGCGTCATCCGCAACATCTCGCCTGCTGCTGCACAGGCGGGCATGGCACCGTTCCGTACGAGCAGTACACGCAGCAGTCGCCCGGCTTCGGACGAAGCACCGCGTGGCATCGCTCGCACTCGTAGAAGAACTGGCAAGCGTCGGTCGGCATGGTCTCGGTCTTCACGTGCCCGCACGAAGGGCACGTCAGCGTCGACTGTGCGAAGACCGCGCTCACCGGCTGCCTTCCTTGGGCGTCGACGGATAACCTGCCTCGGTCGTCGCCCGCGTGAGCTGGCCGACCCCGGCCTGGGTGTCGTCGAACGTGACCACCGCCTCGCGCTGGTCAAGGCTCACATCGACCTTGGCAACGCCCGCAACCTTGATGAGCGCCTTCTTCACCGTGATCGGGCAGGCAGCGCAGTTCATGCCCGGCACTGAAAGCGTCACGGTCCGGGTCGCGGACCAGGCCGGAGCAGTGACGATGGCCAGGACGACCGCGACGAAATGAGGTTTCATGCCAGACCTTTCAGTAGAACAGCGGCGCAACGTATGGGAAGCCCAACGCGACCGCCACCAGGGCCGCGACGACCCAGAAGATGACGCGGTACCCGCGCCGAACGGCCGACACCGCGCAGACTTCGCCCGGCTTGCACTGCTCGACCGGTCGATACACACGCCGGAAGGCCAATGCCAGCGCCACAAGCGCGACGGCGACGAACACGGGTCGATACGGCTCGAGCGCCGTGAGGTTCGCAATCCATGCGCCGCTCAGCCCCACGCTGATCAACACGAGGGGGCCCAGGCAACAGGCAGACGCCAGCACGGCGGCCGCCCCGCCGGTCATCAGGGCCCCACGGCCCGATGCATCATTGAACATGCGACCTTTCCTTGCGAACGCTAACGCCAGCATACTTCCGTACTTCAGTACGGAGTCAAGGGCATGTCGAACGAAGTCGCCTTAACCATCGGTCAGCTCGCGCGCGAGGCCGGCGTCAACGTCGAGACGGTGCGCTTCTACCAGCGCCGAGGGCTGTTGTCGGAGCCCGACCGGCCGGCAGGCGGCATTCGCCGCTACGCCGGCATCGACACGGAGCGCATCCGCTTCATCAAGGCAGCGCAGCGGCTGGGTTTCAGCCTGGACGATGTTGAAGAACTCCTGCGGTTGGAAGACGGCACACATTGCAGCCAGGCGCGTCGGCTTGCCGAACGCAAGCTCACCGAGATTCGAAGCAGGATCGATGACCTTCGGCATATCGAGTCCGCGCTCGACGAAATGGTCGGCCGCTGCCGCGCGTCCCGCGGCAAAGTGAGCTGCCCGCTGATCGCGTCGGTTCATCGTGCGGGCGCGGCGCAACAACCGTGACTGAGACGTCATCGGACGCATCGTCAACGAATCAGAGACGCATGTACGCGATCACACGCCTTCAGGCGAGCAGCGGAACCTGGTACTGGGTCGTCAACTTCAGCAGGCGCGGCGTGCATCACGAACGGCGGTTCTACGATCCCAAGCACGGCGGCAAGAACGCCGCACTGCGAGCCGCGATCACTTGGCGTGACGAAGAGCTCGCCAAGGCGAAGGTCCTCGGCGTTCTCGAGTTCTGCCAGCATAAGCGCAGCAACAACTGCAGCGGTATGCCCGGGGTCCACTTCCTGTCGCCCCCTGCGCAGCCCGAAGGAATCTGGCAGGCGAAGCTGAAGCTTGCCGATGGCACCCGGTGGACAAAGACCTTCTCGGTCCGAAAGCACGGATACGACGAGGCCTTCAGGCTTGCGAGCGCCGCACGGCGAGAGATGCTTCGCAATGCACAGGATCGGCCGTACGTGTACGACCCGCTCGCGAAGCGCGTCGCTGCCCTTCAGGCAAAGGATGCCGACCAGGGTGGTGGTGCTCGTCGCCGCTGATCGCCTTGATGGCCACAGGCTTGACCAAACAGCCGATACCCGGCGATGCGGCGTCGAGCGCGAAGGGGAGCGCAGCCCAAGGCCTGACGGACGGTTCGCAGGATCTGCAGGGCGCCGCGGTCGGGCAGCATGATGTCGAGCACGATGAGGTCGTAGTCCCGGCTCATGGCGGCGCGCTCATCGTCGAGGCCGTCGCGCGCCATATCGACCATGAAGTGCGCTTCGGCCAGCCCTGGCGCACGCAGTCGACTGTGCGAGGGCGGACCTTGACTACGAGTGCCTTCAAGCGCGATTCCTTAATCATGCACAAGCGGCGTCTTGGCCCACGTCGCCGCGCAGCGGCGCGTCGCCCCCAAGGTGCCGACGTGACGAAGATGTAATGCCGTGGTCAGTGTCCTGACAGCGGTGTCCGAGCACAATAGTCACATCGCCAGCGAAGCGACACCCTCATCCCCCGCGATGGGTCTGCCCGATGAGGCGGCGCTCTCGGATGCGATAAGTCGGCAGTTGCCGAGAGGTTGTTTGCCATGACAAGTCCAACGGTTGCGCTTGACGCTCTGGACCTACACGAGGGCACACCGCGCCTTCGGGAGTTGCCCCTCGATGTGTTGTCGTCGATGTTCCTCGTCGTCGTCGGCACGATGGACGCCGTGGCCAGGTGGGCCATCGCAATGACAATCGGTCGCCTGACGGCTGTGACGGCGAGAAGTTGTCGCCGACAGACTTCCGAGTAGAGGCTCGGAGTCTTGAACGCGCGCGCGGCCGCCGTGCCGCGGCCGGCGCCGGCGCCATGGTCCGTCGAATGTCACGTACGCGCTTGTCACGTCGGCATCGAGTCGGTCGCCATGCCGGTCACCGTGCCGACCTCCACCGCCGAACGGCTGCGCGCAACAGGTTGTCGAGCGTATGCCTGGGCTGAACGACCGACTCTTCCTTGTACCGTGCGTGGGCGGCCGCCCCGTGCTCGGCATGCCGGTGCATTGCCAAGAAACGAATCTGAACTTCGAACACATCGCCATCCGCATCGCTCGCGCTCAGGTGCAATCTGCGATAGCCGTTCGGCTTCGGGGCGGCAATGTAGTCCTTGAGTCAGCAGACGATCGGCAGGTAGACCTCCTGAACGGCACGCAGAGGGAAATAGCAGTCGGACTCCGTTGCCACGACGATTCGAACCGGGACCAGATCGTGGACCTCGCGGAGCTGAAGCACTTTGTGCTGCGTCTTTCTCCAGACCCCCGCTGAATGTTTCACGCGCTGCTCGATGGCCACGCAGGCAATGCTGCGCGACAGCACGGCGTCGCGAAGCCGCCGCGCGCGGGCAAGCGCCACGTCTTCCAGCCGGGGACGCTGCGCTTCCCCGCGCGACGCAACGTCCCGCCAACCGGCAGGATCCAGGATGCGCAACGCAGCATGCTCCAGTTCGCATCGAAGCGCCGGCATGCCGAGTTCCTCGGACCGTGTCGCCAAGTGACCCCACGCTAGATGGGCGAGTGTGCGGATCGAAGGGTCGGCTGCGTTGCCGCGCCGTAACCTGTCTGCGGCATGTTCGAATCGGGTCGGCGTGGCTGCCGGCATGCCGTCCGGCGGGGCGTTCAAGCCAGACGATGTACCGAGCGGCATGAAGGCTCCTCGACGCGCCTCGCTCGCGCGCGCGAATGCCTTTCACTGGGCGGCGAGAAGGTGATTGACGCTGCTGTCCTAGTCGTGGCCGAAGGCGCGAAACCGGCTGCCGAGCCACCGAAGCTCCCAGGCGCCGACAAGGGCACCCTGACCGGCAGCACACCCGGCGCGTCGAACACGCTCGAGTCGCCCGCCGTGGCTAGACTGCGCCCGTCGGCAGTGATGACATCGACGACGTGGCGCGGCCATCCCTGCCGGAGAATCGCCTGATGGAACCTGGCGACCGCCTCGCCGGCCTCGCCTTGCGATTGCCCCCGCTCTAGGTCGGCGATCAAGGGCGCCAATGATTGAGCCAGACTCGCGTGCCGCGCTGCACCCTCGACCCCGAGATCCGCCGCCAGCTGCACGCCGGTGAACACTGCCATCGTCCCGACGACGGCCAGATTCGTCGGCAGGCTTAGCCGTATCACAAGACTGGTCCGGGGGCGCCGCGTCGGGGAGAAGGCTCGAGACGCCGTCCCGTCCGCCGCAGACGGGAGTCCTGGCGAAGAGTCGACGGAAGCGCCCATCGCAGGTGTTGATAGCCAAGCAACTTGCCCGACCGCATGGCGAGTACGGTCGTCGCCTACGCCCAAGAACCTGCTTGCTAGTGTTGGTGCCCCGGAGCGGATTTGGCCGCGGGCGGCTCCGCCTGCGGCGTCGGGGCACGTTCGGCTGCGCCGTCTTGTCGGTTGCCGTCATGGCCGTGACCCATCACTCCCATATGCCCACTCCCGGCCATGGCGATCAGCAGGATGACAAGCTTCACCGCGATCATCGCTTCACCACGTTGCTTCCGACTCATCACCATCGCTGCTTCGCAGTTCATCCGTGATCGCCACACCGTGTCATTGTGCGAAGCCATGGCATCGAGCCGGTGTGGGTGACAAAGATGCAATGCGCCCGTCAGGATGCAGCGGTTCCTTCGTTGCTGCCAGGTCAAGGCCGCCGGGCCGGAGCAAAGCCCGCTCGGCGAGTGCACCGGATGTGCGCCGCAGTGCCTTTAGCTTTGCCGCCGCAGGCGCAAGGCATTGGTGATGACGGACGCCGAGCTCAGACTCATTGCGAGTGCCGCGATCAACGGCGAAAGCAACCAGCCCGTGAACGGAAACAGCAGGCCCGCGGCGAGCGGTACGCCCAGCGCGTTGTATGCGAACGCGAACCAGAGGTTCTGCTTCATATTGACGATAGTCGCTTCGGATAGGCCACGCGCCTGAGCGATTCCGCGCAGATCACCCTTGACCAGGGTGACGGGAGCACTGTTCATCGCCACGTCGGTTCCGGTGCCCATCGCCACGCCCACGTCGGCCTGGGCCAGCGCCGGCGCATCGTTGATGCCGTCGCCGGCCATTGCGACCACCCTGCCCTCGCGCTGCAGCGTCTTCACCAGTTCTAGCTTGTCGGCAGGCTTGACCTCGCCGTGCACTTCCTCGATGCCGAGCCGTCGCGCCACCGCGCGCGCGGTGGTCACGCCGTCGCCGGTGGCCATCACCACCCGCAGACCGGCGGCGCGCAGCGAGCCCAACGCCTCGGGCGTGCTCGACTTCACCGGGTCGGACACGGCGAGCAGACCGGCCAGGCGTTCATCGATCGCCAGGTGCATCACGCTCGCGCCCTCGGCGCGCAACGCCTCGGCCTGCGGCACCAGCGGCTCGACGGTGACGCCGATCTGCTGCATCAGCGCAGTGTTGCCCAATGCGATGCGTCGCCCTTCGACGACGCCGCGCACGCCGATGCCCGAACTCGACTCGAAACCCTCCGGCTTGGCCAGTTCAATCCCTTTGTCGCGCGCAGCGCGCACGATCGCATCGGCCAGCGGATGCTCGCTGCCCTGGTCCAGGCTGGCCGCCAGGCGCAACACCTCGTCGGCCTCGAAGCCGGCGGCCGCGATGGCCCGGTCGAAGGCGGGTTTGCCCTCGGTAAGCGTGCCGGTCTTGTCGACGATCAGCGTATCGACCTTGCGAAAGTGCTCGATCGCCGCGGCGTCGCGGAAGAGGATGCCGCGGGTTGCCGCGCGCCCGGTGGCCACCATGATCGACATCGGCGTCGCCAAGCCGAGCGCGCACGGACAGGCGATGATGAGTACGGCTACCGCATTGATGAGTCCGTAGACCCAGCTCGGTTCGGGTCCCCAGAAGCCCCATGCGAAGAAGGTCGCCACCGCGATCGCCACCACCGCCATCACGAACCAGCCGGCCACTTGATCAGCCATACGCTGCATCGGTGCCTTGGAGCGCTGTGCCTGCGCGACCATCTGCACGATCTGCGACAGCATGGTCTGGGCGCCGACGCGCTCCGAGCGCATCACCAGCGCGCCGTTCGTGTTCAGCGTGGCGCCGATCAACTTGTCGCCGGCACGCTTGGTCACCGGCAGCGGCTCGCCCGTCAACATCGACTCGTCCACCGCGCTGGCGCCTTCGACCACAACGCCGTCGACGGGCACCTTCTCGCCCGGTCGCACGCGAAGCAGGTCGCCGACGTGCACGTGCGACAAGGGCACATCCTCATCGCCCCCGTCGGGCTTGACGCGGCGCGCCGTCTTCGGCGCGAGACCCAGCAGCGACTTGATGGCCGCCGAGGTCTGCGACCGCGCCTTGAGCTCGAAAACCTGGCCGAGCAGGGTTAGCGAAATGATCACCGCCGCCGCCTCGAAATACACTGCCACCCTCCCCATGGCCTGGAACGACGCGGGGAAGACGCCAGGTGTTGCCGTCGCCGCGACGCTGTAGGCGAACGCCGCCCCGGTGCCCAGGCCGATCAAGGTCCACATGTTGGGGCTGCGGTGCTTTACCGACTGAGCGCCGCGCACGAAAAACGGCCACCCCGCCCACAGCACGATCGGCGTCGCCAGCATGAGCTCGATCCAGCTCTGCGTGCCCATGCTGAACCACTGCAGCCGGTGGCCGAACATCGCCAACAACGTAACGATCACCGTTAGCGGCAACGTCCACCAGAAGCGGCGGCGAAAGTCCGTAAGTTCCGGGTTCTCGTCATCGTCCAGCGCTGGCAGCACCGGCTCCAACGTCATGCCGCACTTCGGGCAGTTGCCGGGGCGGTCCTGGCGGACCTCTGGGTGCATCGGGCAGGTGTAGAGCGCGCCCGCCGGCAAGTCGGTCAGCACGGGCGGAGCGGCGACGGAGGCGCCATGTCCACGAGGAGAGCGCTCGTCGTGCTGGTGCCCATCGCCGTGTTCGTGTTCGTGCTGATGGTGATGAGTGTGCATGTCCATGACCTCAAGCTCCGCACATCGGCTCGTCGTTTCTGGGCGGAGCCGTCAGCATGAGCGCGGCGGGGACCAACCGTTCACTACCGCTGGGCCGATCGCGACAGGGCTGGCATCACGTCTTGTATGAGCCGCCAGCCATGGGCAATGACGAACAGCGCGGCCAGAGCCGCGAAGAGGCAGGCGGCCGCCGCAAGACCGTCGTCGGCCAGTCCGGCGGCCACGACCGCCGTCGCCCCGACGACGGCGACGCCCCACAGGCTTCGCCAATCCACGGCGCGACCCCGCGAGCGCACCACCTCGGTCGTGCCGTGGGCAAGGGCCAACAAGAACACGGCCTGCGTGCGATTCGGCGCGACCGGCCATGCGCCGAGCTGCGCGTAGACAACCCAGCACAGCAGCAGCAGACCACACGCGAGCAGCAGCAGACCGCCTGCACCGCAACGCAGTCCGGCGCGCCAACCATCCCATGGCGCACCGGCATCCATCCCGGCCCGAAAGGCCGCGGCCACCAGCAATGCGCTACCGCCAAGCAACACGCAGTCACGCCAGAACAGACCGAGGCCTAATGCGAGGCCGGCCATCAGCCACAACAACCGATGCCAGGCCCACTCACCGGCGCTCATCGCCGCTCGCCCATACAGAGTACGACGTTCAGGGCCACTTGCCTATTTCGCCGACTCGATGGCCGTCACCACATACCCGCTCGCAGCCTTCTCGGCGCGGAACTTCACTTTGTCGCCGGCCTTGACTTTGTCCAGCAGCGCGACCTCCTTGACCTGGAACACCATCGTCATGGCCGGCATCTCGAGATTCTTGATTTCGCCGTGCTTGATGGTCATCTTGCCGGCTTCCTTGTCGATTTTGCGTACCTCGCCATCGGTCATGTCAGCGGTGGCGGCCGCTGGCGGATGGTGCGCCGAGTGGTCGTCGGCCTTCTGCTGGGCGAACGAGGGGCCGGCCAGCAGCGCGGCGACGAAAAGAGGCAGAACGTGGGACTTCATGAGTGACTCCAATTGAATGTATAGACGATGACCGGCGAGGCCTCACGCCGCGCCGACGCTGACCGTGCCGGCCATGCCGGCTTGATAGTGCCCGGCGATCAAACATGCGAACTCGAATTCCCCTGGCCGGTTGAAGGTCCATAGAATTTCGCCCGACTTGCCGGGCGGCACGTGTGCCATATAGGGCTCGTCGTGCTCCATATCGGGGAACTTCATCATCAGCGCCGCGTGCTTCTCGTTCTCCGGCTTTGTGCCGATGACGAATTCGTGCATCACCTTGCCGGTGTTGCGCAACGTGAAGCGGACGGTCTCACCGAGTCGCACGGCAATGCGCTCGGGCGAGAAACGCATCGTGTCGAGCATGCGAACCTCGATCGTTCGTTTGGCGGACTTGACGTCGCCGGCGATGCCCCAGTCCTTTTGCTCCTTCTTCGCCGGCCCGCTCTTCTTTGGATGCTCCTCGTCGCGATGGGCACGAACATCGCTGCCCGCGCCGAGGAACAACGCCGCAGCGGCGACGAGCAGGTTACGTTTGCTGGACTGCATGGAATCTCCTTTCGTTTTCAATCGTAGATGTAGGGTCTGTGGCTGACTAGGCAACCTAGGCTTACGCTCGACGATCACGAGCTGCTTGCGTTGCCACATTGCGTCAACGCGCGGCGTGCGTTCGCCGACTACGGACGATCGGATCGAGGCGGGCGATCGGGTCTGTCGACCACGAAAGCTGCGATCGGCGCGATCTCGGTGACGAACACCGCGCTGCCGTCTTCGGACCCGGCAACGCCAGTCGCGGGCCCGGGCATGGGAGCCATCGCGCCGCCGGACAAGCAGGCGCAGCAACCATCGCCGCCGGCGGAGCCTTGTCCACCGGGCGCGACGGCACTTGGCGTGCCGAGCGGAACCTCCGTCGTCTGCATGGACAAACCCGATGCGTTGTGGTGCGCGTGCGCATCGTGGTTGTCGACCGCAGAATCACCGGCGCGGTGTGATGCAATGGTGGCACCGGGCGCTCCGTCCCGGAGGATGGATCCGCAGATGGTGGCGGCTGCGCTCGCAAGGGCTTGCGCGGAAAGCGAGAACACCAGCAAACCGACCAGGCACGCTCGACGAATCAGGTTCATGGCTGCAGCGCTGCCTTGTCAGCCCACAGCAGCGAGCGTCAGGCCGATCGACGTCATGTCGTCGTCGGACCGTGCCAGCGGCTGACCCCCGTGCATGCGGGCGATGGCCGCCACGATCGCCAGCCCCAAGCCGTGATGCTCGTCGGCGGCGGCACGCACTTTGTCACCACGGAAGAATCGGTCAAACATCCGCGGCAGCTGATCCGCCGGAATCGTCGAACCGCGATTCACGACGGTGATGCTGATCTGCCTCTTCGGGAGCGCTGCGATCTCGACCTCCAATGTGGTGTCATGCGCTGCATACCGGGTGGCATTGCCGATCAGGTTGGACAGCGCTCGGCGCAGCAGCGCCACATCCACGCTAGCGGAGGCATCACCGACGATGCGCACGCCGAGGCGCGCTTCGTCGAGTGCAGCCTCATGGTATTCGACAACGGAGGCCGCAACCTGCGCCAAGCTCGGCGTGGCCTCCCGCCGCGCCTTGACCCCATGGTCCGCATGCGCCAGAAACAGCATGTCCTTCACGATTCCTGTCAGGCGCCGCAGCTCCTCCAAGTTCGAAACCAGGGTCTCACGCAATTCCTCGGCGGCGCGCGGCCCGCGCAGCGCCAGTTCGGTGGCGCTGATCAGGGTCGTCAGCGGTGTGCACAGCTCATGCGCCACGTCGGCGTTGAAGCCCTCCAGCTGCTCATACGCCAGCTCGAGCCTGCGCAATAGCGCGTTGAACTGAGCGACGAGCGGCTGAAGTTCCTCGGGCTGTGCGGAGCCGTCCAGCTGCCGTCGGATGGAATCTGCCGCCAGATGGCGTGTTTGCTCGACGAGATCTCGCACGGGTGCGAGGCCCCTACGCACGAGCGCGAAGCCTCCAATGGGTACAACCACGGCGCCGACGGTAGCGGCACCGAGCAGAGTCCACGCGAGATGCTGGAGCAGTTGCTCGTCGCGCCGCGTGCCCATGCGCATCGTCACATCGAGCGATCGGGTATCGCCCACGGCGAGCGGGAAGCTGAACTTAGACGTCCGCGACCGGGACTGCGCCGGCATGGCAGCGGATTGGTACAGCGGCGGGTCTACATCGGCCTGAAGAAGCAGCTCGAAATCGACGTGCGCGGCTACGAAGTCATCCAGACGGTGTCTCAGTTCCTTGAGATCGCCGTCAACCGATGCCTCCTCGAGCACGTGCCGGACCAAGTTCTCCATCTCCAACAGCCGCTCGGTCTGTCGCGCCGAAACGCTCATCGCGAAGACGAAGTAGACCAGCGCACAGACGGACCCGAGCCCGGCAAGCGTCTTCAACGCCAGCCACCACGACAGCCGACGTCCGAGTGAGCCGACCGGTGTGGGCGTCACGTGCGGGCCTCGAGAACGTAGCCCATACCGCGCACCGTGTGCAGCAACACATGGTCGAATGACGCATCGAGCTTTCCGCGCAGCCGGCGGACGGCGACCTCGACCACGTTGGTCTCGCTGTCGAAGTTCATGTCCCAGACCTGCGCGGCGAGTTCGGTTCGCGACAGCACCTCTCCCTGCCGACGCAACAACAGGGCCAACAGATTGAACTCTTTCGCGGTCAGATCGAGCCGCCGGCCGGCACGAGTGGCTTTGCGTCGCAGCAGATCGACCTCGAGATCCCCCAGCCGCAGCACAGTGGGCTCCGTCGCGTCCTCGCGCAATGGTGCCGCCCGACGCAGCAGGGCCTGGATACGAGCCATCAATTCGGTGAACGCGAACGGTTTGGTCAGGTAGTCGTCGGCGCCGCTTTGCAGGCCCCGCACGCGGTCGTCGACGTGAACTCTGGCGGTCAGCATCAGCACCGGCGTCTGTTTGGACTTGCGCAGCGCAGCCAGCAACGCCAAGCCGTCGATGCCGGGCAGCATGCTGTCGAGCACGATCAAATCATGCCCACCTTCGAGCGCCAGATGCAGGCCGGCGATGCCGTCGTTCGCGACGTCGACCACGTAACCCGACTCGGTGAGGCCCTTTCGCAGGTATTCGGCCAGTTTGGTCTCGTCCTCGACGAGGAGTAGCTTCATATGATTATTTTGATGGGCGCCGTGAGCGCGGAAGATGACAAATTCGTCATCTGACCGGTGCGACGAATAGCGGATTCTTAACCATGACGGGCTGTCGACTGCGGAACTCCGCAGCACATTGTGCGACCTGCTGCCCTCGCCGTACCGTCGCCGCGTAAGACCCTTCACCGAGTGGCAGTGGAGCCTGACCGAATCACTGCGGCGAGGTCGGTCCTGGATCGCGAAGCTCGAGCACGTAGCCGGCGCCGCGCACGGTGTGCAGGAGCTTCTCCGCATACGGTTCGTCCAGCTTCGATCGCAGCCGCCTGATCGCAACCTCGACCACGTTGGAGTCGCCGTTGAACTCCATATCCCAGACCTGCGCGGCCAGCTCGGTGCGGGACAGTACTTCGCCGCGGTGGCGCAACAACACGTACAGGAGCGCGAATTCCCGCGCGGTCAAGTCCAGCTGTCGCCCGCCACGCCGTACGCGCCGGCCGACTGAGTCGAGTTCCAGATCACCCACCGACATCGGCGCGCCCTGCGCGCCCGCATGTCCACCACGCCGCGTCACGGCATGGATGCGCGCGAGCAGTTCCGAAAACGCAAACGGTTTCGTGAGGTAGTCATCGGCGCCCGCCCGCAGGCCGCGTACGCGATCCTCGACGCGGTCCAGCGCCGTCAGCACGATCACCGGCGTGCGCTTGTGCATTCTCAACGCCACCAGCAGCTCGAATCCGTCGATCCCCGGCAACCGAAGGTCGAGAAGCAAAAGATCGTGCTGACTTTCCAATGCAAAGTGCAGGCCGTCGACGCCGTCCAGCGCGACGTCGACAACGTGGCCCTGCTCGGTCAGCCCGCGCTTGAGGTAGTGTGCCAACCTTCGATCGTCCTCGACGACGAGAATGCGCATCGCGTGAAGTCGGATCGGGCCGCGTTGACAGGAGGCGTGCGGTGCGGTGCCGTGCCGGTGCGGCTTCAGGCTGCGAGCGCGAGCCGCAGCGATGGCCGGGCCCGCACTGCCCACTTCGTGCCCTGGCGCAACGAGTCCAGGGCGGCTGAACTGGCTCGCGCAAAGAAGAGATCGTCGTCGATCTGCAGGCGCTCGAAGACCCGACGTTGCCGCAACGAGCGGCGGCGCCAATCGCCCTCGAGCGCGTCGCCTTCACGCCGAGCCTGCTCGAAGAACAATGCGGCGCGATGCAGGTTGTCCAAAGCCGCCGGGCGGAGGGCGGGCACGGCACGTGGTGCACCCAGCTTGCTCTGCTCGATGAATCGGTTCTTCCCGACCACTAACCCCCAGGTACGTCGCCCGTCGATGGGATCCACGCACAGCGCCTCGAGCTTGGTCAGCCCGAAATCCCGCGAGATGCGCAGACGAACCGCGAGCCATGGATCGGTGCTGCGGACGATTTCGATGGCATGGTCGGCCTCGTCGTCATCGCCTGCCAACGGCAGGACCAGCGATTCGAGCAGTTGGCGGGCGGCTCCGTCACTCTGTCGGCTGGCTTGATACAGCCAGTGGATGCCGCTCTCGGAACCCTTCAGATCCGATGCGCTGCGCAGGATCAACGCGCCAAGACGACGCTGTGCTTCGGCATCGCCCAGCACGGCGGCCTTCTCGAGGAAAAATCGGGCCATCTGCGGGTTCGCGACGCTACACCGATGATCCGCATGAACCCTGTAGAGCTGCATCCAGGCACCGTGACGGCCGCCATCGGCCGCGCGCAGCAGCAGGGCGGCACCCTTTCGAAGGTTGCCGCCACCGACGAGACAACTCGGCGCCAACGCGCCGCATGGGATGCCGCACAGCGCCCGGCCCAGGATGTACTCGGCAACTGTGTCATCGCCTTCCGCAGCAACGAGATCAAGACAGGCCTCGACCTGTGCGTGCGCGAGCCCGACTAGCCGCTTGCCTGATTGCTCGCACAGGTGCACCGCCCGCACGATCAACTTCGCCAATTGGACGCTCGGGCGCGGCGTGAGCGTCAGCGCGATTCGCAATGTCAGGCTGAGGCGGTCGACATCCTGCACCCTTGCCAGCGCCTCGCCGGCGAGCATAAGCACCGACGCGATGCGGATGTCGCCGCCCCTCGCGACGGACTGCGCGAGCGTCAGTACCGCTTCATCGTCTCCGGCACCACGCATCGCGGCGCTTGCGCGTCCAGCCGCGGCGTGGCCGGCAGCAGCCGCAGCGGTGAGCCAGCGAGCGGCTGCGGCTGTGTCTCCGTCGCGCAGACAGAGCCACACAGCGAGTTTGAACTGTGCGTACGGGCTTCCCGCGTTGGCAGCGCGCACAAGGGCCGCCTCCTGTCCATACGACACGACGTCTTCCAGCGACAGGCACTCGGCAATGACAACCGCGGCCTGCATCCCGCCGTTCAGGCTCGGATGCGTGAGGTAAGCGATGCCGGTCTCGACGTGGCGAGGCATGCCTCCGGTTCCCAAAAGATACCGGCGCGCGATCTCGCACTTCGCAGCCGGATCGTGCCGGGCCTGGGCCAGCAAGTGCACGTTCTGACGTCGCATCGACGACTCCGTTGGCGCCGCGCCGCCGAGCAGACGCTCGCATGGCACCGTGTGTTGTGGATGCAAGGACGATAGAAGTCGCGACCTGACCGCCGGCTTGCCGAAAGATGACAAACACGTCATCGGGTCGCCTCGTTCAATGCACGACCGAAACGCACCGCACGTATCGCATGCATTCGAGAACCGCGGCTTGTGGCCTTCAACAAACGCCGTATCGCGTTTCGGCCCGCCCGGCGCAAGCATGGGCCTTACCGTTCTCACACACAGGGCTGAGTTCGCGGCCTGCACTGCCTAGGCTTCGTGGCGACTTCGATCCGCGCATCCGCGCGCGGGACAGAACGTCGAGGTACGTCGCAAATCGTCAACATCCAATGGAGTCACGCAATGAATAGGACACTTATCGTTCTCACCGTCGGCGCACTTTTCGCCGGCACGGCTGCTGCGCAATCCTCAGTCACCCTATTTGGTATCGCCGACCTGTCGGGACGCAGTGTGAAGAACGGCAGCGCGGGATCGCAGAAGCAACTGGCCAGCGGTGGCCTCGCCACGAGTCGCTTTGGTCTCCGAGGCGTCGAGGACCTTGGCGACGGGCTGTTTGCCCGCTTTCATCTCGAGGCAGCGGTCAACCCCGACGTCGGCACCACAGACACGAGCAAGTTCTTTGGCCGGCGCTCGACAGTCAGCCTGGAGGGCCGGTTCGGCGAATTCCGCATGGGCCGCGACTACAACCCGACCGCGATGAACACCTTCGACGAGCCGTTCGGCTTGGTCGGCGTCGGCACGATCGGCAACTTCACCTACGCAGGTAGTGCCGCACTCGGCAGCGGCGCGACCACAGTGCTTCGCAACGACAACTCGTTCGCCTACTTTCTCCCGTCCAAACTGGGCGGGATCTACGGCTCGGCGATGGTCGCCGCCGGAGAAGGCGTCGCGGGCAACAAGGGCGCGGGCGGTCGGATCGGCTATGCAGCCGGCCCGCTGGACGTGGGTGCCGCGTTCTTCAAGACGGAGACCGCATCCAACACCGACTACGACCAATCGAACATCAAGGCGATCTACAAGTTCGGCTTCGCGTCGTTGAATTTCCTCTATGACACGAAGAAGTTCGGGTCGCTGAAGCGCAAGATGACGATGATCGGCACCACGATACCATTTGGGCAAAGCGAAATTCGCGCCGCGTACGCCACCAACAACCACTCCGGTGGCGCCGCAGGTTCAGGCTTCGCCAACGCGGACGACAGCAAGCTGATGGCGCTCGGCTATGTGTACAACCTGTCGAAGCGCTCGGCGATGTACGCGACCGTGTCGCGCATCACCAACGACGGGGCGGCCCGCGCCTCGGTGAGCAACGCGCCGCCCGCAGGCATGCTGGGTGGAGAGAAGTCCAGCGGCTACGAGTTCGGGTTGATGCACCGGTTCTGAACCTGCTTCGAGCCCAAGCGCGCTAACGAGGGGGCGAAGCCGGCGTGCCGGCTTTGTCTGGGCGCGTATTCCGGCGGATCGTCTGCGGTCGGTCCCCGACGCGCATTCGAGCCGCTCCTGTGCCGGCGCAACGCCGCCTTACGCAGATGTCATCGAAGCGCCATCTTCCGGTCGGAGGCAAACACCTAGAGTGACAACGCGATGCAGCGATGCGTCGTCTGTGCGGGTCGCGGTACACCCGCTTTGCCAAGGAGTTTGAAGATGAATGCGCGCATCGTGATGGTGATTTTGACTTGCGCGGCGTCGCTGCCGGCCCTGGCCGCAACTTGGTACACGCCCACCAACGGGGAGTTCATGCCTGGCGCGGGCGAGTCGAGCGGCCCGCCGCAGGTCGCGCAGTCGACGCGCACGGTCGAGCAAGTCAGGGCCGAGCTCGCGACATGGCAGCGCAATCCGGTCACCGCTGACGGGTACATTCAGGTCCGCGGCGAAATCGGCTGGGTCTACGCCGGGACCGTTCGCAGCGACCGGACACGCGGGCAGGTGTTGAAGGAACTGGCCGACTTCAAACGCGACGGGGTCACGGCCGACGGCTGGACCTTGATGCCGGGAGAACTGGGCTGGACCCGGGTTGCGCCCGGACTCCCTGCGCAGGCCACCGCGACTTCGAGGGGCTCGCCGACCGCGGTGACGCTGGGACAACGTCCCGCACAGCGATGAGGTCCGACATGCTGAGCCGGCGTCGATCGAGACGCCGCATCACCGCGACGACATGAGCGAGCCGAAAGCGGGCCTGTTCGTGCGGGCATGGCGGGTACTGCGCGCCCCCCATGCCCGCTTCTCTCTGATCGTGTTGCTGGGTGCCGGGATGCTCGCGGGCATCCTGTTCTGGGGCGGCCTTCACACCGCGCTGGAATGGACCAACACGCTGGAGTTCTGCACCGGTTGTCACGAGATGCGCGACACGGTGTACCAGGAGTACAAGACCACCGTTCACTATGCCAATCGCACCGGTGTGCGTGCGATCTGCTCGGACTGCCATGTGCCACGCGAGTGGGGTCCGAAGATGCTGCGCAAGGCACGCGCAAGCCTGGAGCTGTGGGGCAAGCTGACGGGAAGCATCGATACACCGCAGAAGTTCGAGGCCAAACGCATGGCGCTGGCCACGCACGAGTGGAACCGCATGAAGGCCAGCGACAGCCACGAGTGCCGCAACTGCCACAGCTTCGACAGCATGAGTGGCCAGGTGCAGAAGAAAACCGTGTTCGACAAGCACATGGCGGCCCGGACGGACGGCAAGACCTGCATTGATTGCCACAAGGGAATCGCGCACCAGCTGCCGAAGGAATACCGCGATCCCAACGAGGAATGATTTCCGCGCCGACTGTCTATTTCGGGGCGGGTTTGTCGTGAACTGAACAAAGGAGAAATCGACATGTTGACGATTCCGGTTCGCCCGCTGTGGCGAGCGGCTGCCGCGATGGTGTCTGTTCTGGCGGCGCTGATGTACGCCGCGCCGGCGGCGTGGGCGGTGCCGAGCATGAGCCGCCAGACGGGCTACGAGTGCTCGCGTTGCCACACGGTCTTTCCCGAACTGACGCCTTACGGGCGCGCCTTCAAGCTCGGCGGCTACACCACCAGTTCGCCAAAGTTCGACGAGAAGCCGCTGATCGAAAGGCTGCCGGTCTCCGCCGTGATACAGGCGGCGCGCACGTCGACCGCCAGCACCACCGCGGGCGGTACCGATCCCGCCGAGTTCCCGCAGGACCGCAAGAACATCGTGCAGGGCGCCGGCCTGTATTGGGGCGGAAAGATCACCGACAACATCGGTGCGCTGGTGCAGTACAACTACGACGGCATCGAGAAGAAGTGGGGCATGGAGATGTTCGATGCCCGCTATACGAACTCGACGTCCGTTGCGGAGAAGGAGCTGGTCTGGGGTGTGAGCCTCAACAACAACCCGACCGTCAGCGACGTCTACGCCAGCACGCCGCAGTGGTCGTTCCCGAATGCCGAAACGGCCTCGCCCGCGAGGCCCGCCGCGACCGCGGTCGACATGACGCTGGCCAGCCAGGTCGGCGGCGTGGGAGTCTACGGTCTGTGGAACGATTTGGTTTACGTCGAGGTCGCAGGCTATCGCAACGCCAAGACCAAGGCGCTGCGCGCACTCGCGCTCAGTCTGCCGATCGAGACAGTCGTCGACGGAACGGCACCGTACTGGCGCCTCGCGTTGCAGCAGCGCTGGGGCGCCCACAGCGCGGCCATCGGAACGTACGGGCTCGTGGCCAAGGTGCTGTCGGATCCGGCCAATCCGGCTGCGGGATCGAATCGCTTCCGCGATCTGGCCTTCGACGCCAACTACCAATTCATCGAAGGAGATCACACCGCGTCGACGCATGCGACCTGGATCAACGAGAAGCGCAACTGGCGGTCGAGTTACGCGCAAGGGCTGACGTCGAGTCCCGACGGGACGCTGAAGACGCTGCGCGCCGACGTGATCTACCACTATCGGCGGCAGTGGGGCGGCGGCCTGCAGTTCTTCCGCACGAGCGGCAGCAGCGACGATCTTCTCTACAACACCGGCGACGCGCTGTTCGGCAGCAGCAGCGGAAGCCCGAACTCGCGAGGCTACGTGGCCCAACTCAACTACCTGCCCTGGAACAACCTCAAGCTGTCGCTGCGATACACGGCCTACTCCCAGTTCAACGGGGCGAAGTCGGACTACACGCCGGGCCGCTCGGCATCGGACAACAACAACGTGCAGGTGATGGCATGGCTGATGTTCTGACGATCTTCATCGACACCGCGTCGCCTTGCCGCGGCGACGCGGCGGGCCGTGGCAGGGTCGAACCGACCGCCGGCCGGACGGTTGCCGCATTGGTTGTCGCGACGCTGCTCTCGGCAAGCGCACCGGCACGCGCAGCGCCGGATGGCGACGCCGCCCGAGCCCTCGCCCGGCAGAACAAATGCTTCGAATGCCACGCCATCGACAAGAAGTCCGACGGACCCAGTTGGAAGGAAGTCGCCGCGAAGTATCGCGGCAAGACGGAGGCGCCAGCACGCCTGATGACCCATCTGACCACCGGCGAGACGGCCAAGTTCGCGGACGGCCACGAGGAGCCGCACAAGATCGTCAAGGCTCCGGAGAAGGCGCAGATCGTCAATCTCATCGACTGGATTCTTTCGCTCTGAAAGACCGGCTGGACCCGCCCGGCGGCGAGCCCTCGCCTTACGGCTGAGGCCCCCCGCACTCACATATGTGTGAGCGAAGTCGGGACACCCTTGTCAAGTTGATGTCCATCAATCGAAATGCAGCGTGGCGATGTATTCTTTGTGTGTGAGACAGTGTCAGCCTTCCGCCATGTTCCGTCACCGCGCTCAGCTTCGTCGATGGGCCGCTGGCGTGCTGGTACTGTGGCTCTTCGGCGTCATGTCCGGGGTGGCACATGCGTGCTTGGCCCAGGACGCAAGCGGAACGGCAACTGCCAGCGCCGACGTTGCCGCCGTGATGGACTCGGGACACGACACAGTGCATTCGAAGGCGTCCCCCGCCCAGCGCTCCCATCATGATCAGCCCGGCGGGGCGAACTGCCAGGACTTCTGCCAGAAGTCGGGACTATCGATTCCACCGCTGAAGGCACTAGACAACCTGCTGAATCCTGCGGTGTTGCCTCCGGCGCCGCCGATCGCTGTTCTTCCACCGGTCGCAGTGCCGGATCATCTGGCGGTGCCGCTCGCCGAGGGCGGTCAGCCCCCTCCTATCCCGATTGCGTTCCTGCGCCTGGCGCTATAGCGCCTGAGTCGTCAGACGGCTAGGTTGCGCCGAGCGCGCGACCTTGGTGCCGTCGTCGACCGCGGCCGATCGACCGGAGCCCTCCCGCTCCGGCGCAACACGGCCGCCCACACGATGGCCGTCGCAACGGGTCCCTCGCCACGAGGAAGGGTCACTGCCGTGACCATGGGCATTCGCAAGACACACACCGCAGGTCGCGTGGACTCGCGTCCTTCGCGCCGCGCCACGACGTTCGATGGATTCACTTTACGAGGCAAGGCATGACATCCCATCACGCTCATCACGAAGACCACGGCGCGCGGCCGGCCAACTGGTCGCGGCTGAATCAATGGCTGCTCTGGCTCGGCCTTGCCGCGGCCGTGGCGTGGCTGTACGTCCGCCACAACGAGCACCTGCTGCAGTTGCTGCCGTTCCTGATCGTCCTGGCATGCCCTCTACTGCATTTGTTCGGCCACGGCTCGCACGGCGGCCACGGCACAGATGCCGATACGCAGCCGCAACAACTGCCGCGCGATGCTGAAGCTGCGACGCGGGGAGGCGGACATGCGCACTGAACTTCGTCGCACACTGCGCGCGTCGCGCAGCCCCGGCGTGCTCGGGGTCAGCCCGTTGGGGTGCTCGCGTGGACGTTAAGGAATCACTGGTAGGTCTGATGGCGGCCGCGCTCGTCGGCGCGAGCCTGCCCCATCCCGCGGCGGCCCAGGAGCAGACCCTGGGCGCCGACGTGGAAGGCCTGCTGGCGTACGCACGCTCGCGCAACCTCGAACTCGGCGCGATGCGGGTCGAAGCCGACGCGGCGACTCAGCGCATCGGACCCGCGGGTGCGCTGCCCGATCCCGTGCTGCGCACCGAGCTGATGAACATCAACAACTACGGCAACGATGCGCCGCCCAGCATCCTGCCCTGGCGGGTGGGCGAGACCCGGTACACGCTGATGCAGCCGCTGCCCGGGTGGGGGAAGCGCGACCTGCGCCGCGACGCGGCGAGCGCCGACGCCAAGCAGGCCGCTGCGCGAGCCGACGCAACCTGGGCCGAACTGGCGGCGCGCATCAAGTCGGCCTTCGCCGAGCACTACCGGCTCGCGGGTGACGAGCGGCTGACGCGCGAGGTGCTGGATCTGCTGATGCGGCTCGAGCAGGTGGCACGCGCGCGATATGCCGGCGGCCTCGCGGCACAACAGGACGCGATACGCGCGCAGCTCGAGCAGACAGCCGTTCGCTCCGAGCTGATTGCACTCGACAACGACAAGCGCCAGGTGCGAGCCAGGCTCAACGGACTGCTGTCGCGCGAGGCCACGGCGTCGCTGACCGATCCGCAGGCGCTGCGCGCGCTGCCGGCGCTGTCGACCTCTGATGCGACCACACTCGTCGAACGGGCGCGCGCGCGAAACCCGCAACTTCAAGCGGAGTTGGCACGGCTGGAGAGCGCCCAGCGCAACCGCGACCTGACCTATCGCAACCGCTACCCCGACTACCAGGTCGGCGTCGCGCCGTCGCAGATGCGCTCGCGCATTACCACCTGGAGCCTGATGTTCGAGATGAACATCCCGTTGCAGCAGGAGGCGCGCCGCTCGCAGGAGCGCGAGGCCGAAGCCATGGTCACTGCCGCGCAGTCGCGCTCGGAGTCCATCGCGCGCCAGTTGCTCGCGGAACTTGCGGGCAATCTCGCGGCATTCGATGCGGCGCGGCACACCGAGTCGCTGATCAAGTCGCAGTTGCTGCCCCAGTCGGAGCTGAGCCTGCGCTCGGCGCTCGCCGCCTACGAAACCGGGAAGGTCGACTTCGCCACGCTGCTCGACGCGCAGCGCCAGATCCGCAAGGCGCGGCAGGATCTTCTCAAGTCGGAAGTCGAGGCGCAAATGCGCCTCGCGGAAGTCGAACGCATTCTGGGAGAGGAACTTTGAAGATCTTCGCCTCCATCGTGCTCGCGATCGGCGGGCTCGGCGTCGTCGGCTCCGCCGGCTATTGGCTGGGTGCGCGCTCGCAGGCGCACGCTCCGGTCAGCGCCGCGGGTCCGGCGCCAGCCGCCAGCGCCGCACAGCCGCGCAAGCTGCTCTATTACCGCAATCCGATGGGGCTGGCCGATACGTCGCCAACGCCGAAGAAGGACCCGATGGGGATGGACTACATCGCGGTCTACGAGGGCGAGGAAGAAGCCGGCGATCCCGCTTCGGCCAAGCAGATTCGAATCAGTACCGAGAAGGTCCAGAAGCTCGGCGTGCGCACCGAGGCGGCGGGCATGCGTGCGCTGGGCAAGACGGTGCGCGCGTCCGGGCGCGTCGAGCCCGACGAGCGGCGCATCGCGGCCATCTCGCCGAAATTCGAGGGCTATGTGGAGCGGCTGCACGTGAACGTCACCGGTCAGCCCGTAGCCAAGGGGCAACCGCTGTTCGATGTCTACAGCCCCGAACTCGTATCGGCCCAGCGCGAGTACGCCATCGCGGTGCAAGGCATGCAGGCGATGAAGGACGCGGGCGCCGAAGCGCAGAGCGGCATGAAGCAACTGGCGGAGTCCAGCCTGACACGGCTGCGCAACTGGGACCTCTCGCGCGACCAGCTGGCGGCGCTGGCGAAGTCCGGTGAGGCACAGCGCACGATCGTCTTCGCGTCGCCGGTCTCCGGCGTCGTCACCGAGAAGAAGGCCCTGCAGGGCATGCGGTTCATGCCGGGCGAGATGCTCTACCAGGTGACCGATCTGTCCTCGGTGTGGGTCGTCGCGGACGTGTTCGAGCAGGACATCGGCCTGATCAAGGCCGGCGCCAAGGCTGCCGTGAAGGTCAATGCCTACCCGGGCCGCATGTTCGAAGGCCGGATCACCTACGTCTATCCGACGCTGAAGGCCGAGACGCGCACGATTCCGGTTCGCGTGGAACTGGCCAATCCGGGTCAGCTGCTGAAGCCCGCGATGTTCGCGCAGGTTGAATTTCAGGTGGGTGCGAAGGCACCGGTGCTGGTCGTGCCCGACTCGGCCGTGATCGACAGCGGCACGCGGCGCATCGTGCTCGTGCAGAAGAACGAAGGACGGTTCGAACCGCGCGAGGTGGACCTGGGTTCACGCGCGGACAACTACGTCGAGGTACTCAAGGGCGTACGCGACGGTGAGCAGGTCGTCGTAGCAGCCAATTTCCTGATCGATGCCGAGAGCAACCTCAAGGCGGCCGTGGGCGGGCTCGGCGGGCATTCAGGCCACGGCAGCCCGGCCAAGGGAAGCGGAAGCCCGCCGCAGGGCGGCCCCGCTGCGGCCGGCACCGTCGGCCACGCGGCAGCCGGCACGGTGGAAGGCGTCGACCTGAAGGCAGGCACCGTGAACATCGATCATGGCCCGGTGGCGTCACTCAAGTGGCCCGCGATGACGATGGAGTTCAAGGCCGCGAACACGGCCTTGTTGAACGGGCTGCGGCGCGGCCAGGCGGTGAACTTCGAATTCGTCGAGCGGCAACCTGGAGAGTACGTGGTGACCTCGATCGTGCAGTCCGCCGGGGCTGCCCGCGCAGGCGCCGCGCCGAGCACGCCGGCTGCGGGCAAGACCACCCACAGCGGCCACTGAAGCGAGAACACCATGCTGGCCAAGATCATCGAGTGGTCAGGCAGGAACCCGTTCCTGATCCTGCTCGCCACCCTGTTCATCGTGATCGCCGGTGTCGTCGCCGTGATGAAGACGCCGCTCGACGCGCTGCCCGACCTGTCGGACGTGCAGGTCATCGTCTACACCGAATATCCCGGCCAGGCACCGCAGGTGGTGGAAGACCAGGTGACCTATCCGCTGACCACGGCGATGCTCGCAGTGCCCAAGTCGAAAGTCGTGCGCGGCTTCTCGTTCTTCGGCGCGTCGTTCGTCTACGTCATCTTCGAAGACGGCACCGACATCTACTGGGCGCGCAGCCGGGTGCTGGAGTACCTGAACTTCGCCTCCAGCCGGCTGCCTCGTGGCGTGTCGCCGGCGCTCGGCCCCGATGCCACCGGCGTCGGCTGGGTCTACCAGTACGCGCTGCTCGCCAAGAACAAGACGTTGGCCGAGCTGCGCACGATCCAGGACTGGTACGTGCGTTACCAGCTGACCAAGGCACAGGGTGTGTCCGAGGTGGCGTCGATCGGCGGCTTCGTGCAGACCTATCAGGTCACCGTCGACCCGCTCAAGCTGCGCACCTACGGCATCGCGCTGTCGAAGGTGTCGCAGGTGATTCGCGACTCCAATCGCGACGTCGGCGGGCGCGTGGTGGAAATGACCGAGACCGAGTACATGGTGCGCGGCAAGGGCTACCTGCGCAGCAAGGCCGACATCGAGACCTTGGTGGTCAAGAGCGAGGGCGGTACCGCGGTGCTGATCCGCGATGTCGCCCGCGTCGAGCTGGCGCCGGACGAGCGACGCGGTCTCACCGAGCTGAACGGCGAGGGCGAGGTGGTGTCGGGAATCGCGATGGCGCGATACGGGCAGAACGCACTGGAGGTGATCCACAACCTCAAGACCAAGGTCACCGAAATTGCCGGCGGCCTGCCAGAAGGCGTGACGATCGAAGCCGTCTACGACCGATCGGACCTGATCCACCGCGCCATCGACACGCTGACGCGCACGCTGATCGAGGAGAGCCTCATTGTCGCGGCGGTGTGCGTCGTCTTTCTGATGCACATGCGGTCGGCGCTGGTGGCCATCCTGATGCTGCCGGTCGGCGTGCTGATCGCCTTCATCGCCATGCGCCTGCTGGGCATGAACTCGAACCTGATGAGCCTGGGCGGCATCGCGATCGCCATCGGCGCGATGGTGGACGCGGCCATCGTGATGATCGAGAA
>JAEUPI010000282.1 GCA_016790175.1 Burkholderiaceae bacterium
GAGCTCATCGTCGACGGGCCGGCCGATCCGCAGGACATCCTGCGTCTGCTGGGCGTGGAGGAACTGGCGCGCTACATCGTCGACGAGGTGCAGGACGTCTACCGTCTGCAGGGCGTGAAGATCAACGACAAGCACATCGAGGTGATCGTGCGTCAGATGCTGCGTCGTGTGTCGGTGGCCAACCCCGGCGACAGCGACTACATCGCCGGCGAGCAGGTCGAGCGCTCCGAGCTGTTCGACACCAACGACAAGCTGCGCGGCGACGGCAAGATGTCGGCGACCTACAACGACCTGCTGCTCGGCATCACCAAGGCATCGCTGTCGACCGACTCGTTCATCTCGGCGGCGTCGTTCCAGGAGACCACCCGCGTGCTCACCGAAGCCGCGATCATGGGCAAGCGCGACGAGCTGCGCGGCCTGAAGGAGAACGTCATCGTCGGCCGCCTGATCCCTGCAGGCACCGGCATGGCGTATCACCAGGCGCGCAAGGTCAAGGAAGAGATGGACGAGACCGAGCGACGTGCCATTGCGCTGCAGGAGGCCGAGGAGCTTGCCGCGGCCCAGTTGGCCAACGTCGATGCCCAGCAGGCGGCCGCGGCTGCGACCACGGCCGCCGCGCCGGGCGAAGCGAGCGAGTGAGGTCGGAGCCGGCGCATCACGCCAGCTTCCGGGTCGCCCGCGCGGTGGATATGAAGGGCGGTCTTCGGGCCGCCCTTCTTCTTTCGACTTTCGAGATGCCGTGCTTCGTCAGCCGGGCGGTGTGGCAGCCCATTGCTGCGGCGTGCCGATCGACAGTCCATGAATGGCGGCGCGAGCGCGCAGCGCAAGCAGGTCGCGGTCGAGGCTCAGCAACCATGCGGCGCGTCGGCCGAACGCCAGGTCAAGGAACTTCTGGTCGTCGCGATCACGGCAAACCAGGCCGGCCGGTGACGGCTGATCGCACGAATCCACGATCGATGCCCGCTCGACCCAAGGCAGAGTAAGCGCATGCTCCCTTGCTGCCTCCCAACGAGAAGGCAATGGTCGGGAGAGCACGTGGGACAGCTCGTCGACCATGGCCGGACTGGCCAGCCAGATCACCCGCCCGGTCAGCAACCGCTGCTCCAGTTGCGTGCTCCATGGATCGCGAAACACGAGCCAGCCGAGCACGGCATTGGTGTCGATCACGATCGATTGCTGTCCAGGCATCGGTGGCATTTGGATCCGCATCGCAGTTCCGGGCGGCGGTGGAGATTGTTGCGGTTTGAGCTGCGCCCTATAATGCTCGGCTTTTCGGCAACTTCTGCTGCGCTTCCTGGCAGGCAGTGCGCCGGTTCAAACGGTCGAACGGTCGGTTTGCGATGACTGGCAGATCGTTCATCGAACCCGCAACTGCGCTCGACAGCGCCCGGCATTGCCCCGAACCTTCGAGCGAACACCCACGGAATCGTCAGTCATGCCAACCATCAACCAGCTCGTGCGACTGGGCCGCCAGGTCGAGAAGACCAAGAGCAAGTCGCCGGCCATGCAGAACAGCCCGCAGCGCCGCGGCGTCTGTACCCGCGTCTACACCACCACGCCGAAGAAGCCGAACTCGGCGCTGCGCAAGGTGGCCAAGGTTCGCCTGACCAACGGCTTCGAGGTGATCTCCTACATCGGCGGCGAAGGCCACAACCTGCAGGAGCACAGCGTGGTGCTGGTGCGCGGCGGCCGCGTGAAGGATCTGCCGGGCGTGCGCTATCACATCGTGCGCGGCTCGCTGGATCTGCAAGGCGTGAAGGACCGCAAGCAGTCGCGTTCGAAGTACGGCGCCAAGCGGCCCAAGAAGGCGTAACGGCTACGACACGACTTGTGGAGCCGGTCCCACGGACCGGCTCTCCTGTTCGGCGAAGCCGCTATCCAGTAAGTGAAGGGTCGACATGGCCCTTCGAGGTGTGAACCGAGGCGGTTCGCCCAACTGAAACCGAGAGAAGGAAGACTCCCATGCCCCGTCGTCGCGAAGTACCCAAACGCGAGATCCTCCCCGACCCGAAGTTCGGTTCGGTGGACCTGTCCAAGTTCATGAACGTCGTGATGGAGTCCGGCAAGAAGGCCGTGGCCGAATCGATCATCTATGGCGCGCTCGAGCAGGTCGAGAAGAAGTCGGGCAAGGACCCGATGGAGATCTTTCTCACCGCGCTCAACAACGTGAAGCCGATGGTCGAGGTGAAGTCCCGTCGCGTGGGTGGCGCCAACTACCAGGTGCCGGTGGAGGTGCGTCCGATCCGCCGCGTGGCGCTTGCGATGCGCTGGCTCAAGGAGTCTGCCCGCAAGCGTGGCGAGAAGTCGATGGCCGCGCGTCTGGCCAACGAGTTGCTCGAGGCCAGCGAAGGCCGCGGCGGTGCGATGAAGAAGCGCGACGAGGTGCACCGCATGGCCGAAGCCAACAAGGCGTTCTCGCACTTCCGCTTCTGAACCCAGTCATCTCGGCCGCCCACGGGTTAACACCAACCCGACGGCGGCCCGCGTATTTGGAGTCCCACCATGGCCCGCAAGACCCCCATCGAGCGCTACCGCAACATCGGTATCTCGGCGCACATCGATGCCGGCAAGACCACGACCACCGAGCGCATCCTGTATTACACCGGGGTGAACCACAAGATCGGTGAGGTGCACGACGGCGCCGCGACCATGGACTGGATGGAGCAGGAGCAGGAGCGCGGCATCACCATCACCTCCGCGGCGACGACCTGCTTCTGGAAGGGCATGGACCTGTCCTTCCCCGAGCACCGCATCAACATCATCGATACGCCGGGCCACGTGGACTTCACCATCGAGGTCGAGCGCAGCATGCGCGTGCTCGATGGCGCGTGCATGGTGTATTGCGCGGTGGGTGGTGTGCAGCCGCAGAGCGAGACCGTCTGGCGCCAGGCCAACAAGTACAAGGTGCCTCGCCTGGCGTTCGTGAACAAGATGGACCGCACCGGTGCCAGCTTCTTCAAGGTCTACGACCAGATGAAGGCGCGACTGAAGGCCAATCCGGTGCCGATCGTGATTCCCATCGGCGCCGAGGAGAATTTCAAGGGCGTGGTCGACCTATTCAAGATGAAGTCCATCATCTGGGACGAGGCCACGCAGGGCATGAAGTTCGAGTACGGCCCGATCCCGGGCGAGCTCGAGGCCGAGGCGAAGAAGTGGCGCGAGCAGATGGTCGAGGCTGCAGCCGAGGCCAGCGAAGAGCTGATGAACAAGTACCTCGAGACCGGTGAGCTCACCGAAGAGGAGATCAAGAAGGGCTTGCGCCTGCGCACCATCGGCGGCGAGATCCAGCCGATGCTCTGCGGCACGGCATTCAAGAACAAGGGCGTCCAGCGCATGCTCGACGCCGTGGTCGAGTTCATGCCGTCGCCGGTGGATATCCCGCCGGTGCCCGGCACCGACGACGACGAGAAACCGGTCACGCGCAAGGCCGACGACGGCGAGAAGTTCGCCGCCCTCGCGTTCAAGCTGATGACCGATCCCTACGTCGGCCAGTTGACCTTCGTCCGCGTGTACTCCGGTGTGCTCAAGAGCGGTGACTCGGTCTACAACCCGATTCGCGGCAAGAAGGAGCGCATCGGCCGCATTCTTCAGATGCACGCCAATCAGCGCGAGGAGATCAAGGAGATCCTGGCCGGCGACATCGCCGCCTGCGTGGGGCTGAAAGACGTGACCACCGGCGAGACACTGTGCGATCCCGACTCGATCATCACGCTGGAGAAGATGGTCTTCCCCGAGCCGGTGATCAGCCAGGCCGTGGAGCCCAAGACCAAGGCCGACCAGGAGAAGATGGGCATCGCGCTCGGTCGCCTGGCGGCCGAGGACCCCAGCTTCCGGCTGCGCACCGACGAAGAGAGCGGCCAGACCATCATTTCCGGCATGGGCGAGCTCCACCTGGAGATCATCGTCGACCGCATGAAGCGCGAGTTCGGCGTCGAGGCCAATGTCGGCAAGCCGCAGGTCGCCTATCGCGAGACGATTCGCAGGAAAGTCACCGACGTCGAAGGCAAGTTCGTGCGCCAGTCGGGCGGCAAGGGCCAGTACGGGCACGTCGTGCTGTCGATCGAGCCCAACGAACAAGGCAAGGGGTTCGAATTCGTCGACGCCATCAAGGGCGGCGTGGTGCCGCGCGAGTTCATCCCGGCAGTGGAGAAGGGCCTGCTGGATACGCTGCCCAACGGCGTGCTGGCCGGCTACCCCGTGGTCGACGTCAAGGTCACGCTGACATTCGGCTCATACCATGAGGTGGATTCGAACGAAAACGCGTTCAAGATGGCCGCTTCGATCGGCTTCAAGGACGGTTGCCGCAAGGCCAGCCCGGTGATTCTGGAGCCGATGATGGCCGTCGAGGTCGAGACGCCGGAAGACTACGCCGGCTCGGTGATGGGCGATCTCAGCTCACGCCGCGGCATGGTGCAGGGCATGGACGACATGCCGGGCGGCGGCAAGATCATCAAGGCCGAGGTGCCGCTGTCGGAGATGTTCGGCTATTCGACGACGCTGCGCTCGATGAGCCAGGGCCGCGCGACCTATACGATGGAGTTCAAGCACTATGCCGAGGCGCCGAAGAACGTCGCCGAGGCCATCATCAGCGCACGAACCAAATGACGAGGGCGGGCTCGCTTTCGCGAGCCCTGTCCGGTTGTGGTCTTCGGCCCCGGGGCACTGCGGTCAGCGGCAGTGCGATGCGCGGAGACCTTAAACATCCAGCTGACAACGCTCTTTGCGACGGAGATTGAACAATGGCAAAAGGCAAATTTGAACGTACGAAGCCGCACGTGAACGTGGGGACGATCGGGCACGTGGACCATGGCAAGACGACGCTGACGGCGGCGATGACGTCGGTGCTGGCGGCGAAGTTTGGAGGCGAGGCCAAGGCGTAC
>JAEUPI010000156.1 GCA_016790175.1 Burkholderiaceae bacterium
CGCAAGTGCGAGCGCGACAGCTGCTCCAGCGAGCTGCCCATGCGTTCGCTGAGCATCTGGCCCTCGTAGTCGTTCACCGCGACCCAGGTCGCCTGCTCGACGAAGCGCGACAGCTCGGCGCCGTTGAACATCGGCAGCCCCTGGCCGGGGTCGAACACGAACGGGATGCGTCGTGCGGCGAGCTGCTCGGCATGCTGGAGCATGGCGTCGCGTCCGTCGGGCGCGACGATCGCCAGCGCGATGTCGTCGCGCGGCGGCACAGCGGTTTCGTGCGCCAGTTGCATGGCGCCGGGGTGGAAGGCGGTGATCTGGTTGTTGTCGGTGTCGGTGATGATGATCGCCTGCGCGGTGTAGCTGTCGTTCACGACGCGCACGAGCGACGTGTCCAGGCCCCATCCCTGAAGGCGCTCCACGTAGCCGGAGCCGTCGTTGCCCACGGCCGCCATCACCAGCGGCGTGCCGCCGAGCTGGCTCAGCGTGTAGGCGATGTTGCCGGCGCAGCCGCCGAATTCGCGACGCAGCGTCGGCACGAGGAACGAGACGTTGAGGATGTGCACCTGATCGGGCAGGATCTGCTGCGCGAACCGGCCCGGGAAGTCGGTGATGGTGTCGAAGGCGAGCGAACCGCAGATCAGTGTGGACATGGATGGCGAGGCGCGACGCGCACCTAAGGGTAGAAGATCTCGATCGTGTAGCCGGTGACCGGTCTGTCATTGGAGCGCAGCATCACCTGCAGCGGCACCTCCTGTCCGGGCGCGATGGTCGACGCGGCCGAGCCGAGCTCGGCGGGCGTGAGCACGCGGCGCGCGACGAGGCTGCCGCCGGAATCGGTGAGCGTCAGATCCACCGCAGGCATCTGCAGCGGCCATTCACCACGGTTGTGCAACACCATCGCCAGGCGGTACACCTGGGCCTCGCCGATGCGTGTGAGGCCGCTGCTTTCGACGGCCAGCCGGTCGATGCGGCGCAGCGGTTCGATCGTGCAGCCCAGCGCCGCGCAGGCCGCACCGAGCAGGGGTCTGCTCGCAGGCCAGCGCACGGCGAGCTGGTCGCGCTCGGCGATGGCGAGCTGCAGCACGAGCAACAGGGCGAGCGCGACCGACGCCACGGACAGCGCGATGCGCACGCCCGGGCGCTGCCAGCGCGCCGCGCGCTCGGCCTCCTGCACGAACGACAGATAGCGCGAGTCCGGCGCGTCGGCCTCGCCGTCGCCGGCGCGTGATTCGTCCGGGTCCAGCACGATGTCGAGACCCGACGGATGGGCCGTCTGCGGATCGAGCTCGCCGGTCGATCGGAACATCGACTCGTAGCTGCCCTCCGAGGCCTCGGCATCGGCATCCACCGGGGCGGGCTCGACGCGCAGAGGCATGTCGCCTGTCGCAGCCGCGGCGGGAGCCGGAGGCATGGCTGTCGGAAGTGCTGCGCCGGTCCCGGCGGACGGCGTCTGGGCCGTCTGCACGGCCCGCGTCAGCGATGCCGCCGGCGCTGCCGCGGACGCGGCGGGTGAAGGCCAGGCCGGCGCAGGCCGACTGGGCGCGAAGCCTGGCCTGGATGCTGTCGCGCCCGTGGCTGCGGCCGAGGCGGAAGAGGTCGGCGCGGAGGTCGCGCCCGAGGGCCTGGGTGGCAGCCCTGTGGCATCGGGCAGCGGCGCGGGCTTGCTGGCCGCCCAGGCCGGCAGCGTCGGGGCTGGTGACGCCTCGTCCAGCTTCGATGTCTTGCTCGACGACCACGCCGGCGTGGTCGGAGGCGGCAGTGGCGCGAAGCCCGAGTTCGAACGCTGAGCGCCGCGCGTCATGTCGTGGGCCGGGGGCGATGTGCTGGCGCCGATGCGCACCGAGGCGCCGGTGTCGGGGAACTCGTCGCCCGTCCATTCGGCGCGCTGACGCGGCTGGCGGTTGCGATGTGCCAGGTCTTCGAGAACACGCTGTGACGGCGAGACGGACGGCGGCGCTGCCGCGGCGCCGAGTTCGCGCTCGAGATCGAACAGACCTTCGAAGGCATTGAACACCTTGGCGCAGCGCCCGCAGCGAACCCAGCCTTCGGAGACCTTGAGCTGGTCCTGCACGACACGGAACACCGTGCTGCAGACGGGGCATCGCGTGGCCAGGCTCATGCGTCGGATGATGCCATGCGTGGCGCACAGGCTTTGCGCGGAACGCCGGTCTCCGGGGTCGTCAGCGGCTGCGTCGACCCGTCATCAGGATCCAGCCGTCCTGCGCGTCGGCGACCAGCAGCGCCAGCATCGGCGCATAGGCCGCACGCAACGCCTCGGCCTGCCGCTCGAGAATGCCGGCCAGCACGAGATCGCCGCCCACGGCGACATGCGCGCACAACAACGGCGCCAGTACCGTCAACGGTGTCGCCAGGATATTGGCCAGCACGAGGTCGTACTCGCCTCGCGCCTGCTCAGGCCCGCCGGCGACGAGCGGGACGCCGTTGGCCGCTGCGTTGTCGCGGGTCGCTTGCACGGCGGCGCCATCGATATCCACCGCGTCGACGTTCGTCGCACCGTGCAAGGCAGCCGCGATGGCCAGCACGCCTGAACCGCAGCCGTAGTCCAGCACCCGGTGCCAGCAAGAGGACTGCTTCGGCGCTTGTCGAGCGATCCAGCGCAAGCACATCTGGGTCGTCGGATGCGTGCCGGTGCCAAAGGCCTGGCCCGGGTCGAGCCGTATCACGCGGGTTGCACCCGGCGGCACCTCGTGCCAGCTCGGCACGATCCAGAAACCGGGGCTCACCGCCACCGGTTCGAACTGCGACTGCGTGAGACGCACCCAGTCGGCATCGGGCAGGTCGCGCAGGCCCACCAGGCGAACGCCCTCGCCGCCGGACCAGGCCAGCGCCCATGCCGCTGCCGCGCGGGCGCGCGCTTCGTCGGCGAACAGGGCCACCAGGCGCGAATGCGGCCAGGCTGCCGGCGGAGCCGGCATGCCCGGCTCGCCGTACAGCGCGCGCTCATCGGGGCCGTCGGCCTGCGCGTCCTCGACCGACACCGAACCCGCCTCCAGCGTCTCGATCAGCTGCTGCGACAACGCCTCGACCAGCGGCTCGCCCGCCAGCAGCACCAGCTCGACCATGCCCCTGTGCCTGTCAGCGGCTGCGCTGCGCGAGCCAGCCTTCGAGATAGTGGATGCTGGTGCCGCCCTCGACGAACTTGGCGTCGGCCATCAGCTCGCGGTGCAGCGCAACGTTGGTGTGGATGCCCTCGACCACGGTTTCCGACAGCGCGGTACGCATGCGGGCCAGGGCCTGCTCGCGCGTGTCGCCGTGCACGATCACCTTGCCGATCATCGAGTCGTAGTTCGGCGGCACCATGTAGTTGGTGTACGCATGCGAATCGACGCGCACGCCAGGCCCGCCCGGCGGGTGCCACATCGTGATGCGGCCGGGCGACGGGGTGAACTTGTACGGGTCTTCGGCGTTGATGCGGCATTCGATGGCATGGCCGCGCATCTGGATCTGACGCTGCGCAAACGGCAGCTTCTCGCCGGCGGCGACGCGGATCTGCGTCTGCACGATGTCGATGCCGGTCACGAGTTCGGTCACCGGGTGTTCGACCTGCACCCGCGTGTTCATCTCGATGAAGTAGAACTCGCCGTTCTCGTACAGGAACTCGAAGGTGCCCGCACCACGGTAGCCCATCTTCTTGCAGGCCGTCGCGCAGCGGTCGCCCACGCGCTCGATTGCGCGTCGAGGGATGCCAGGGGCCGGGGCCTCCTCGATGATCTTCTGATGCCGCCGCTGCATCGAACAATCGCGCTCGCCGAGCCAGACGGCGTTCTTGTGCTCGTCGGCCATGACCTGGATTTCCACGTGGCGCGGGTTCTCGAGGAACTTCTCCATGTAGACGGCCGGGTTGCCGAAGGCCGCGCCCGCCTCGCCGCGGGTGGTCTGCACCGCATGGATCAGGGCCGCCTCGGTGTGCACCACGCGCATGCCGCGGCCGCCGCCGCCGCCGGCCGCCTTGATGATCACCGGATAGCCGATCGAGCGGGCGATGCGGATGATCTCCTTCGGATCGTCGGGCAAGGCGCCCTCGGAGCCCGGCACACAAGGCACGCCGGTCTTGATCATGGTCTGCTTGGCCATGACCTTGTCACCCATCATGCGGATCGACTCCGGCGTCGGCCCGATGAAGACGAAACCGCTTCGTTCGACCCGTTCGGCGAAGTCGGCGTTTTCCGACAGGAAGCCGTAGCCTGGGTGAATCGCCTCGGCGTCTGTCACCTCAGCGGTCGAGATGATCGCCGGCATGTTCAGGTAACTCTGCGCCGACGGCGCCGGGCCGATGCACACCGCCTCATCGGCCAGTTTCACGTACTTGGCCTCGCGGTCGGCCTGCGAGTAGACAACGACCGACTGGATGCCCATCTCGCGACAGGCGCGTTGGACGCGCAGCGCGATCTCCCCGCGGTTGGCGATCAGGATCTTCTTGAACATCAGGTTCCTTCAGCGCCGCGGCCGGCCTCCAGACTCGGCGATCGTGCGCCGAGGCCAGCGGTCCGCGGCCGCGGTCACTCGATCACGAACAGCGGTTGGTCGAATTCGACAGCCTGACCGTTCTCGACCAGGATCTTCGTGATCGTGCCGGCCCGGTCGGCATCGATCTCGTTCATGATCTTCATCGCCTCGATGATGCAGATCGGGTCGCCCTCTTTGACGGCCGCGCCCACATCGACCAACGGCTTCGCGCCAGGGCTCGACGCGCGATAGAAGGTGCCGACCATCGGCGATCGCACCACATGACCGGTCAACGCCGCAGGGGCCGCCGCCTCGGCCACCGGGACAGCGACTGCAGCGGCCATGGCAGGTATCGGCGCGGCCGGTATCACGGGTGCGCCGGCGACCGCCGGGGCGTAGGTGAGCGCAGCTGACGGAGCACGCTCGGACTTGACGATGCGCACTTTGCCATCGGCCTCGGTGATCTCGAGCTCGGAGATGTTCGACTCCGAGACCAGATCGACCAGGGTCTTCAGCTTTCGCAAGTCCATGCGAGATTCCTCCAGGACGGTTCGCGAACGCGGACCGCACGACGCCACTCCCCGAAATTGCTGTCTAGTTGTCTTGTGGCGGCGCGCATTGTGCGCCAACTGACGCCAATTTCATTGATATCGGAGCGGGGGCCGTGGCCTTGTGCCGACATCCGAGGCGCAACCGACAGGATCACGAGCCAAGGGCTGGAGGCCCATGGCACGCGTCAGGGCCCGATTGTCAGTCCGGCACCTATGGCTTTTGGAAGCAAAAGCATGGCGAACTCAGCTCTTGGCGGCTCTTTTGGACCAATTGACGAGATCTTCGTCTCTAGTCTCGCCGAGTTTTCGGTCGAGTACACGGCCGTCGCCGCGAAACGCCACCGTGAACGGCAGGCCGCCCTGCTGGTTGCCCAGACGGCGCATCAACTCCAGCCCCTCGATGCCGGCCAGCGCAACGGGCAGTTCCAGCTTGAAGCGGCCGACGAACTCGATCACCGGCACTGGTGCATCAACGGCCAGAGCGAGCACCTGCCAGCCTTGACCATCTGGGGACCTCAGGAATCGCTGGAATGCCGGCATCTCTCGGATACATGGCACGCACCACGTGGCCCAGAAGTTGAGGATAAGGGGCTTACCCGTCAAGTGAGCCATCACAAACTCTGTGCCTTCCGGTCGTGCGAAGCGCATCGTCCACAGGCCTTGCGGGTCGTCGTCGCCAGGGTCGGCACTCAGCCGCCGCCACGCAACCCCGGCACCAGTCATTGCCGCTAGCGCCCCGATCCCGGCGCCAAGCCAGAGTCGCCGTGACCGAGTCATGTCGGCTCGACGTTCAGCAGCGTTGCCAACGCGCTGGAGTCGCCCCGCCAGGTTCTGCCCTTGGCGTCGGGCTTGAGTCCACCACGCAAGTCGTCGCTGTCGAGCACATGCAGGAACAGTTGAACCGGTTGGCCCAACTCCTCGCTGGGCTCCAGAAGCGCCAGCACGTCGTGCCGTTCGGCACCGTGGCCGGCGAACGCGAAGTCCGCGTGCTGGTTCAGCAGTTCGATCTCGGCGGCCTTGGGGTCATCGCAATACAGCTCGATCTGGATGACCGAACGACGGGTTGCGGTGCCGCGCCAGACGGCGCCTGCGAGGTGGGGCCGGAAGTCGGCGAGCCGCTCCATCCAGCGCAGCGCAAGGCGCCGCAGTGCCCTCAGCTCCGCGGGCTGTGTGTCAGCCATGAAGACGGACAGATACTCGCGCACGCTGTCCTCGACGGCCTCGTTGCTCGGTAATTCGGAGGCTCTCGCGTGGCGGCGCAACAGATCGCGCGCGGCCTTCCTCTTGGCGGCACCGTATTCGAGACCGTCTTCGACGACCAGCCGCGCCGCAGCCGACGTCAGGTCGTTCAGTGGCATGGCCCGATTCTAGGCAGCGCGGCGCAGGCTCAGGCGGCGCGGGGCCGTCCCAAGCCGACTGATCCCCCTCGGGGGGACGCGCGCAGCGAGCCCGTGGGCAGACTCAGGGCAGCTCCACATCGTCCATGCGCGCAGCGACGGTGGCCGCGCGGCTGGCGATGTAGACAGAGTTCGGTCGGCGTTCGAAAAGCTTCGGTGACGGGAGCATGACGGCCAGCCGGGCTGCCGCCGCCGTGCCGATGCGGGAGGCGTCGACACGGTAGTAGTGCCGCGAGGCGGCCTGGGCACCGAAGACGCCTTCGCCCCATTCCACGTGGTTCAGATAGATCTCCAGGATGCGCCGCTTGGTCAGCAGCGTCTCGAGCGCACCGGCGATGACGAACTCCTGCGCCTTGCGCGCGATGCTGCGCTCGCCGGTCAGGAAGAGGTTCTTCGCCAGCTGCTGCGTGATCGTGGAGCCGCCGACGATCTTGGGCGGACGTCGGCGCGCGATGGCCTGGCCGGTCTGTCTTGCCGCTTGGCGCGCGGCCATCGACTCGGCGCGCTGGTTTCGCTCCCACGCGCGCTCGATCGCCTCCCAATCGAAGCCGGCGTGGTCGACGAAGCCGGCGTCCTCGGCAGCGATGACGGCACGTTTGAGCGTGTCGGCGATTGCGGTGTCGTCGACCCAGGCCTGGGCCCACGGCACGACGCCACGATCGTGCCAGATGCGCGCGATCTCGCTGCGCTGGAAGGTGGTGGACTGCGGGGCGATCCAGGCCATTGCCGCAATTCGGAGCACGAAATAGAGCTGGAGACTGAGCGTGGCAACCAGCAGCAACGCCGCAAGGCGGAACAGCGACCGCATCATCACCGCCTCACCGGGTCGGATTCGCGCTGAGCGTGGTCTCGAGGCCGTCTTCGCGCGTGAATCGGAAGCGCGAAGTGACGACGATCTGATCGGCTTGCGCACGCATGGCGCTGGTGAACGGGCCGAAAGGCGAGGCGGCGTGCACGATGGCCACTGCGCGCCGGTCGAGGATGCGCGACTTGGACGGGTAGACCACGTCGGCCTCCACCACACGACCCAACGCGTCGACCGTGACGTTCATCGTCAGCTCGCCGTAGAGTTTCTTGCCCTGGTATTCGGGAAAGTCGCGGGTGCCGCGGTCCTCGATGCGGCGCCGCAATTGGTCGTAGTAGACCGCGTAGATCTCCTCCCGCGTCGCCGGACTGATGTAGCGCTTCTTCGGGCGAGCGTTCTCCTCGTTGATGCGCTTCTCGATCTCGGCCAGCAGCTTCAGCAGTTGGCGGCGCCGCTCCTCCTGCTCGCGCTCCTGCGGCGTACCGGCTTCGCGACTGGGGTCCGGCGCGGGCAGCAGGGCCACTTCGCGCCGCACCTGAGCCAGCAACTGGTGCTGCTGCTCCTGCAATTGCTCGACCTTGCGCTTGGCTTCCTGCGGCGAATCACCGAGCTCGACCAGCGCCGATGCCGGAAGCGGCGTCGTGGCACGGCCCTTGTCGGCCTCGCCGCCGCCCGCGAGATTCGCCTGCGCGATCGCCTGAGCGCGAGTCGGTGACTCGCTCGAGCGCGCGTTGACCAGAATCACTTCGAGAGGGTTGTCCTTGAACACGCGGTCGAATCGCTCGGGGTCGGCGATGCGGAAGGCGAGCAGACCGGCGTGCGTGCCGATCGACACCAGCAGCGCCCAGTGCAGCGTGGTCAGTCGCGGAATCGTCGGCATGGTCAATCGGTCGCGGAGGCGACGGTGACCGATGGGGCCGTTTGCGCATCGGGGGTTGCAGCCGCATCGGTCACATCGATGGCCAGGTGCAGCGACACCGGAGTCGTCGCGTCGTCGTCGTCGGTCTCTGCGACCTGTGGCGGCGCTGCGGCGTCATCGAACCGCGTGATCAACGCAGCATGCACCTCGAGCGTCATAGGATCGATGGCCTTCAGCGCCACCCGCACCCGCGTGCCGCGCGGCAGGTTCTCGCAACCGACGGCCCTGAACACGAGCGGCAGCGTCTCGGCCCGCACCAGACCTTCGCGCAGCACATCGGCATCGAGCTCGGACAACTGGTTCTGCTGCAGCCAGCGCAGCGTCCAGTAACGCTCGATGTTTTGCTGAAACTCGTTGTAGGCACCATAGGTGGCGTCGAATGACGAGATGATCGACAACAGCGTGACGTCGCGCGGCTTGAACGGTGCAGCCAAGGCGGCCGTCTTGCCGTGTCGGACACAGGCCACGATCTGCCACTGGTTGACCAGATCGACGTAGCGACGAAGCGGCGACGTCGCCCAACTGTACTGGCTGACACCCATGCCGGCATGCGGCGCCGGCTTGATGCCCATGCGAACTTTCACGCCCGGTGCCAGACTGGCCTGGCTGCGGTAGATGGCCGGCACGTGGTGCTGAGCCAGCCATCCGCCCCAGTGGCTGTTGGCCAGGATCATCGCTTCGGCAACGATCAGGTCGAGTGGCGCCCCGCGGCGTCGCGGCTCGATGTCGACCGCCTCGTCGCCCGTGGGTTCGCCGTTGCCGCTGCGCTGCAGGCGGAAACTGAAGTCCGGCCGGTTGAAGGTCTCGGGCTTGCCGCGGATCGTTTCGCGCCGCGCCTTCAGGGCGCGCGCCAGCCGGTAGGCGAACGCAAGCTCGGCGGCATGTGGATAGTCAGCGACTTCCGAGCCGTTCAGCGCAGCGTCGGTCACCACGGCATCCAGCCGGTCGTGCCGGAGGTTCGAGGCCACACGCACGCGCTCGATGCGTGTCTCGAACCGCGTCGGCTCGAGGCTGGCCTCGTCGATCGAGACATACAGGCTCACCGCCGGACAGGCCTGCCCTTCGTTCAACGTGCAGGCCTCGACCAGCGCATCGGGCAACATCGTGATCTTGTGACCCGGCATGTAGACGGTGGACAGTCGTTCCCGAGCGATCTGGTCGAGTGGCGATCCCGGCGCGATCACCAGCGCCGGTGCGGCGATGTGGATGCCGAAGGTCGCCATGCCGCTGCCCAGACCTTGCACCGACAGCGCATCGTCGATCTCGGTCGTCGACGAGTCGTCGATCGAGAAGACCTCGACCGGCGCCACCGGCAGATCGTCCGGAAGCGCGGGTCGAGGCAGCTCCGGCAGTGCGGTTCCGCGAGGAAACTGCTCGTAGAGGAAGCGCCGCCAATGGAACTGGTAGGCCGATTGCACGGCGCCGGCCGCGCGCAGCAGATCCAAGGGCGCACGCTGCGACTGTCGCGACGCCTGGACCACGGCCTTGTATTCGGGCGCGTTCTTGTCCGGTTTGAACAAGATGCGATAGAGCTGCTCGCGGATCGGCTCAGCGCATTGACCACCGACAAGCTCGGTTGCCCAGACATCGATCTGCGCAGCGACGGCGTTCTTCCGTTCGATCGCCGCGAGCGCGGCCTGCACCGTCTCGCGGCCGGCCTTGCGAAACATGCCCTTGCCGGCACGGCGGAAGTAGTGTGGCGCCTCGAACAGGCGGAGCAACGTGCCGGCCTGTTGAACAGGGCCGGCATTGGCGTCGAAATACTCGCGCGCCAGATCGGCAAATCCGAACTCGGACTCGGGCGCGAATTCCCAGGCCAGGTCGAGGTCGATGTCCTCGGCGACCGCTCGCGCCCGCTGCAGGAGTTCGGACGGCTGTGGCGCATCGAAGCGCAGAAGCACGTGTCCGACCTTGACCTTGACGCGCCTGCCCGATTCGAGCTCGATCTGCAGCGCCGCGTCGGACTCCGACATCACCCGCCCGGCGAGGAACTTTCCGGCATCGTCGAACAGTGCGTAGCTCACGGCGCGGATTGTCCCATCGGGTTCGCACCAAGCCGTGCGACGCCGGGCTTCGCCTGCTGCGAGTGCCGCGCAACAGGTAACGAATCGTCAACGAAGTGGGGGTCCGCATGGTGGATTCGGCGGCCTCACGCGCTCTCGATGGCCAGGCCGAGGAAAGCCAGCACGAACGGCAGGTGTTCGTCGAAATCCGACAAGCCATGGTCGCTACCCTCGAGCAGCCTGATCGTGGCGGCCGCATAACGTCGCGTCATCTCGCGCCAGTCGAGCAGTTCGTCGCCCTTCGCGATGATCGCTGCATATCTTTCAGGCAGGGTAATGCGGGGCACGGCAAGATTGCGCAGTTCGTCGATGTACTCGACCCGGAAGTCGAATTGCTGCGACGGGTCGTGGAACAACGATTGCTGGCCGACGTGTCGCTGCAGATCACGCGCCGGGTCGACCGCCGGATTCATCACCAGCGCACGCCAGCCGGTGCGTTCGGCCACCACGGTGGCATAGAAGCCGCCGAGCGAGCTGCCGATCACCGCGCTCGTCGCGGCCGGCCAGCCGGTGATGCCACTTTCGATCAGCTCGAAGGCCCTGCGCGGCGAGGGCGGCAGCTGTGGGCACCACCAGTGCACCTCGGGTTGCCGACGCGTCAGCCACTCATGCAGCCGCCGCGCCTTGAAGGATTGCGGCGAGGAGCGGAAACCGTGCAGATACAGCAGATGCGTTGTGCGCGGACTCATCTCAAGGTCGCACGCCCAGGGCATCGAGCAGCCTGCCGTGGATGCCGCCGAACCCGCCGTTGCTCATGACCAATACATGGTCACCGCTGCGGCTGGCCTTGACGATGGCCGCCACGAGCTTGTCGACGCTGTCAGCCACGATGGCTTGTGCGCCGAGAGGCGCCAGCGCAGCGGCAGCATCCCAGCCGTAGTTGCCCTGCAGGCAGAACGACAGATCGGCCTCCTCCAGCGCCCACGGCAGCAGCGCCTTCATCGATCCGAGCTTCATTGTGTTCGAGCGCGGCTCGAAGACAGCGAGGATGCGGGTCTGCGGCGCTCCGGGTCGGGTCGACTCCTGGTCGATCTTGCGGCGCAGGCCCGCGATGGTGGTGTGCATCGCAGTCGGATGGTGCGCGAAGTCGTCGTAGACCTTCACGCCGCCCGCCTCGCCACGCAGCTCCAAGCGCCGGCGTACGTTCTCGAAACGGGCCAGCGCCGCTGCCGCCGAATCCGGCGCCACGCCCACATGCTCGGCGGCGGCGATCGCCGCCAGCGCATTGAGCTGGTTGTGCTCGCCGAGCAGCGACCACTCGACCCGCGCGATCTTCAGGCTGCCGCGCAGGACGTCGAAAGCATCGGGCTCGCCACGAGCGCGCAGCGTACCCGGCTCCTCCTTGCGCGCGCCGAACCGTTGCACCTCGCTCCAGCAGCCGCGCTCGAGCACCCGGGCCAACGACTCCTCGCGCGCATTCACGATCAACCGCCCCTTGGACGGGACGGTGCGCACGAGGTGGTGAAACTGTGTCTCGATCGCTGCCAGGTCGGGAAAGATGTCGGCGTGATCGAGCTCCAGATTGTTCAGGATCGCGGTGCGCGGCCGGTAGTGCACGAACTTGCTTCGCTTGTCGAAGAAGGCGGTGTCGTACTCGTCGGCCTCGATCACGAAGCAGCTGCTTCCACCGCTTCGTGCCGAGATGCCGAAGTTCTGCGGCACGCCGCCGATCAGGAAGCCCGGCTCCAACCCCGCGCAGTGAAGAATCCACGCCAGCATCGACGTGGTGGTGGTCTTGCCGTGCGTGCCGGCCACGGCCAGCACGTGCCGGCCCTGCAGTGCGTGATCGGATAGCCACTGCGGACCGCTGGTGTAGGGTACACCGGCGTCGAGAATCGCCTCGATCAGTGGATTGCCGCGTGTGACGACGTTGCCGATCACGAACAGGTCCGGCTTCAACATCAGCTGGTCGGACGTGTAGCCTTCGATCAGCTCGATGCCCAGCGAGCGCAGCTGGTCGCTCATCGGCGGATAGACATTGGCGTCGCAACCGGTCACCCGGTGGCCGGCCTCGCGCGCGATCGCGGCCAGCCCACCCATGAACGTGCCGCAGATGCCGAGGATGTGGATGTGCATCGAGGCATTGTAGAAAAGCAGGTTCCTCTGGTCGGCCCTGTGCGCAGGGCCTTCGTGGCGTGTGTCTCGACGCATCGGGTATGTTCACGTCATGGATTTCGAGCTGCAGGCGCCGACCTCGCTCGCCTGGATAGGCGGACATCCGTGGGCCTATCCCGCGCTCGAGACCGTGCACCTGGTGGGTGTCGCTCTGCTGGTCGGCAATCTCGTCGCGCTCGAACTGCGGGTCTGGGGCCGCTCGCCGGAGCTGCCCGTGACCGCCTTGGCGCGCCTGTCGCTGACGCTGGCGCTCGGCGGGTTTGCGCTGGCTGCTCTGTCTGGCGGCCTGATGTTCGCCAGCCAGCCCGGCGACCTGATTGCCAATCGGGCGTTCACGCTCAAGATGGGTCTACTGCTGGTAGCCGGGACCAACGCGGCGCTGTTTCATGCGCGTGACGGCCTGCGCCGGCTCGATGCGCTGGCACGTGCACAGACCCTGATGTCTGTCGGGCTTTGGATCGCGGTGATGATCTGCGGCCGCTGGATCGCCTACCGCTGAATACGTCGTCACTGCCGCTCCAGGATGTCTTGTTCCTGATTGCCGCGACCACGAGGAGCCCGCATGCAACGTCGACACTTCCTGATCGTTTCACCGGCGCTAGCCGCGCTGCCGGCTGCAGCCCACCATGGCTGGAGCAGCTTCGACCAGTCGCGACCGATCTACCTCGAGGGCACGGCGCGCAAGGTTGCATGGCGGAACCCTCATGCGGAGTTCGAGCTCGAGCTGCGCGCCGACCTGAGACTGCCCGCCGATCTGGCGCAGCGAACGATGCCCGCGCAGTCCGCATCGATCGACGCCGCGAAACTGCTTGCCCAGGCGCAGTTGCCCACGCGCAAGGACAAGATCTGGCAGGTCGAATTGGCGCCGCTGACGCGATTGCAGGCCTGGCAGGTCGATGAGATCAAACCTGGCGCCGCCGTGGCCGTGCTGGGGTTCACCTTCCAGGGCGAAAAGGGCGATGCCGTGTTGCGCGCCGAGTACCTTTGGCTCGGCGGCAAGGCCTTCGGGCTTCGCTCGTCGCCGGCTTGAGGGAGCCGGCCGCGGCGACCTCAGGCGGCCAGCGACTCGCGTGCGGCGGCGATGGTGCTCTCGATATCGGCCGCCGTGTGGGCAGCACTCACGAATCCCGCTTCGTAGAGCGCCGGCGCCAGATAGATGCCGCGCCCCAGCATCGCGTGGAAGAAGCGGTTGAAGCGCTCCTTGTCGCTGGTCATCACCGTGCCATAGTCTTGCGGCAGCTGGGGCAGGAAGAAGAAGCCGAACATCCCGCCCTCGCTGTCGGCGCTGAAGGGCACGCCCGCCGCGCGCGCGGCGGCGGACAATCCCTCGACCAGCGACCTTGTGCGTTCTGACAACGCGTCGAAGAAGCCGGGCTTCGCGATCTCACGCAGCGTTGCCAGCCCGCAGGCTGTGGCCACGGGGTTGCCCGAAAGCGTTCCGGCCTGATACACCGGACCCAGCGGCGCCAGGTGCTTCATGATCTCGCGCGAAGTGCCGAAGGCCGCCAACGGCATGCCTCCACCGATCACCTTGCCGAAGACGCTGATGTCGGGCCGGAAGCCGGCAATGGCCCTGGCGTAGATGCTCTGTGCCCCGCCGAGGGCGACCCGAAAGCCCGTCATCACCTCGTCGAACACCAGCAGCGCGCCGTGCTGCGTGCACAGCTCTCGGACACGACGCATGAACGGCACGCTGGCGCGCACGAAGTTCATGTTGCCCGCGATCGGTTCGATCATCACGCAGGCGAGTTCCTGCCCATGCCGGGCGAACGCCGCCTCGAGCTGTTCGATGTGGTTGTACTCGAGCACGAGCGTGTGCTGCACCACCTCGGCCGGCACGCCGGCGCTGGTGGGATGACCGAAGGTTGCCAGACCCGATCCCGCCTTGACCAGCAGGGCGTCGGCATGCCCGTGGTAGCAGCCCTCGAACTTGATGATCCGGTTGCGACCGGTGGCACCACGCGCGAGGCGGATTGCACTCATGCCCGCCTCGGTGCCCGAGCTGACCAGCCGCACCTGTTCGATGGCCGGCACGTGGGCGATGATGGCCTCGGCCAGTTCGATCTCGCGTTCGGTGGGGGCGCCGAAGCTCAGACCTTCGCGCGCCGCGCGCTGCACGGCATCCAGCACGGCCGGGTGACCATGACCCAGGATCATCGGACCCCAGGAGCCGATGTAATCGATGTAGCGTTGGCCCTCGGCGTCCCACAGATAGGCACCCTCGGCGCGCGCGATGAACCGTGGCGTTCCCCCGACGGCGCGGAAGGCGCGAACCGGCGAATTCACGCCGCCGGGAATCACGCGTTGCGCGCGCTCGAACAAGGCTTGGTTAGTGGACACGTCGCTGCGCTCCCTTGCCCTTGGCATCGGTCGGCTCGGCTTCGGGCGGTGGGGCGGCCGAGTCACCCTCGGCCTCGCCTTCGGCGGCAGGCGGCTGGGCCCAGAAGAAGCGATCCGGCAGCACGCTGCCCATGCCCGGCCGGAAGCCGGCGTCGAGACTCTGGTCCATGAAGGCCAGCGCCTCGCCAACGGCGGCTTGCACTTCGGCGCCCGAAGCCAAAAGGGCCGTCAGCGCCGCCGACAGCGTGTCACCGGCGCCGACAAACGCGGCGTCGAACATCTCGAACTTCTCGCCGGTTACCGCGCCCTGCGGCGAGGCCAGCACGTTGTCGATGAATTGCTCGTTGCCCTTGGTCGGAAGCATGATGCCGGTGACGAGCACGAAGCGCGTTCCGTGCTCGGACGCCGCGACGGCGAGCTCGCGTGGCGATGCCGGTCGGTCGGAGTCCCATTCGGGCAGCAGGAAGTCGGTCAGCGTCTTGTGGTTGCCGACCAGCACTTCGGTGGCCGGCAGAATCAGTTCACGGAAGGCCTCCACATATTGCGAGGCCGCGTCATCGTCGAGCCAGCCCAGATTGGGCAGATAGGAGACCAACGGCACGTCGGGATAGTCCGACAGGATCTCGGCGACCGCACTCACCCCTTCGGCACTGCCGAGGAAGCCCACCTTCCAGCCGGCAATCGTGATGTCTTCCAGCACGGTGCGAGCCTGTTCGGCGACGGCATCCGCATCCACCAGATGCTGGTCGAACACCTCGGCGCTGTCGCGAACCAGGATCGTGGTCGTCACCGGCAGCGCATGCGCACCCATCGCGGCCAACGTGGCCACGTCGCCGCCGACACCACCGGCGCCGCTCGCATCGGCGGCGTTGAAACTCATCACGCAGGCCGGCGCCTGCGGGTCGGACGCGGTGGCTTCCGTGGTTTCGATGCTGGGATCGCCCTGCGGCTGGTCGGGAGTCATGGTCGCGATTCACGCCTCTGAAGGTGCCACGACAGGGCACTCGGGTACCTCTAGAGGAATGTGAAGAAAGTGGTGTAGGTGCCTACGCGGCTTGGCTTTTCGCCAAATCGCATGGATACAATCGAATTTCATTGTAGTGACCCGACCCGATCGACGTGAGCGAACCGCGCACTTGGATGTGTCTGATCTGCGGCTGGATCTATGACGAGGCCGCTGGCGATCCGGAACACGGTCTTGCCCCAGGCACCGCGTGGAGCGATGTCCCGATGAACTGGACATGCCCCGAGTGCGGCGCGCGCAAGGAAGACTTCGAGATGGTGCAGATCTGAAGCCGGACGGCGGGCCGCGCACGGCGCCGGTTCGCTCGACCCAACGAGGAGAGCCCTACGTGGAGAACGTTGTGTCCCAAACGACCGCGCCGAAGGTCCTGGTCATCGACGACAGCAATACGATCCGCCGCAGTGCCGAGATCTTTCTTCGGCAGGGCGGCTACGAGGTCGTGCTTGCCGAGGACGGCTTCGATGCCCTGGCCAAGGTCAATGACCACGATCCGACGCTGATCTTCTGCGACATCCTGATGCCCAGGCTGGATGGCTATCAGACCTGCGCCATCATCAAGCGCAACCCGAGGTTCGCGCATGTGCCGGTGATCATGTTGTCGTCGAAAGACGGTCTGTTCGACAAGGCGCGGGGTCGCATGGTGGGTTCCGAGGAATACCTGACAAAACCGTTCACGAAGGAACAGTTGTTGCGTGCTGTTGAGCAATTCAGTCAGTACGCTGAGAAGGGAGCGCAAAGTGCGTGAACGCAGATTGCTGCGCTTGCGATAGACGATCCCGGAGGATGTCAACATGGCGATCAAGAAGATTCTGCTGGTGGACGACTCGAAGACCGAGTTGCACCACCTATCCGATCTGCTGGGCAAACGCGGCTACAGCGTGCGGACCGCCGAGAACGGCGAGGAAGCCATGCGACGTCTCGGCGAGGACAAGCCCGACCTGATCCTGATGGATGTGGTCATGCCCGGACAGAACGGCTTTCAGCTGACCCGTGCGATCACGCGCGATCCGGCGTTCGCCGACGTGCCGGTGATCATGTGCACCAGCAAGAATCAGGAGACCGACAAGGTCTGGGGCATGCGCCAGGGCGCGCGCGACTACGTGGTCAAGCCGGTGGTGGCCGATGAGCTGATCGCCAAGATCAAGGCGTTCGACTGAGCGCACGTCGCACACATGGCCAACAAGGAAGCACTCCGCGAACTGCAGGCGCGTCTCGCGCAACGCATGCAGGCGGCCAAGTCCGAGCAGCGGGGGCATTCCTGGCTGGCGGTGGAATGCGCGGGTCAGGGTCTGCTGTTTCCGCTGGACCAGGCCGGTGAGATCTTCGATGCCGGCATGGTGATGCCGGTGCCGCATACGCAGTCCTGGTTCGCAGGCGTGGCCAATCTGCGCGGCGGCCTTCACGGGGTGGTCGATCTGGCGGCCTTTCTTGGTCTGCGTGCCCGCGGTGCGGCCGAGTCGCCGCGTGAGGGCGCGCGACTGGTGGCGCTGAACCCCTCGCTGGGCGTGAATTGCGCGTTGCTGGTCGACAGGCTTTCGGGCCTGCGCCACGACGCCGACCTCAAAGCCGACCAGGCGGGCGAATCGACCCGACCAGGGTTCGCCGGTACGAACTGGCGCGATGCCAGTGGCCGCGGGTGGCAAGAAATAAGGTTGGCCGCATTGGCGGCCGATGGGCAGTTCCTCGCGATCGCCAGCTAGGGGCGACGCGAGGCGTGACGTGGCGATTGGGCTCACGACGACGAGAGGATTCCTATGGGCTTCATGGAGCGATTCAAGACCAAAGGCCGTGGCCATGGTGGCACTGCGACGGCCGAGCTGTCTGCATTCGACGAGGTCGTCGTCCCCCAGGGTCGCGGCCGTGAAGAGCCTTCGCGTGGAGTTCACAGCGCCGTGACGCTGGACATGAACGCGCCGGCCGGCAAGCCGGCCACCAGCAGCTCGATCATCGCCGAAGCCTCGCCGTCTGAAATGGCGCCCGGCTTCGATGATGCCGGCGACTTCCCGCCCTCGGCCGTCACCGGGTCGACCGCACTGCCCATCATCGGCGGCAAACCGGTGGCGGAGCAACAGCGCATTCTGGGCGTGGTGGTGCTGGCGGGCCTGATCGGCCTGGTGCTGGGGGGTGTGCTTGCGCTCAGCGCCGCCGAGCGCGGCACCCTGCAGACCGGTGCCGTCGGTCAGGCGCTGATGCAGTCGCAGCGCTTGGCCAAGGGTGTCTCGCAGGCCATCGTGGGTAGCCCGCAGGCGTTTCCCGAAGTGAAGGAGGCCTCGACGGTGCTCGCCACCAACGTGCGAGGCCTTCAAACCGGCGAGGGCGATCTTGCTGCTGCGCCCGCCTCGGTGCAGGACGCCATCGAGCCGTTGCTGCCGCTCGTCGATCGCGCCGAGCGCAACGCGAATCTCGTGTTGTCGCAACAGAAGACCCTGACCCAAGTGGGCCAGGCGCTTCGCACGATCAACCGCCAGTCGGCCGATCTGCTGGAGACCGCAGAGACGGTATCGTCGCTGAAGCTGCAGCAGGAGGCCACGCCCTCCGAGCTTGCCGCGGTCGGTCAGTTGGTGATGCTCACGCAGCGCATCGGCAAGAGCGCCAACGAATTCCTCACCGTCGAGGGCGTGTCACCCGAAGCGGTCTTCCTGCTGGGCAAGGACCTCAATTCGTTCCGCGAGATCGCCGAGGGCCTCAACAACGGCAACCCCGAATTGCGCCTGCCGGGCACCAAGGATGCACAGACCAAGGAGCGTCTGCGTACGCTGATCAAACAGTACGAGGACACCCGCTCGCAGGCGAGCGCGATTCTCGGCAACCTGCAGGGCCTGGTGACGGCGCGCGAAGCACAGGCGTCGATCATTGCCGACAGCGAGCCCCTGCGCAAAGGCCTCGAGGCGTTGCAGGACCGCATTCGCGACGCTGGCGGGACGAGCGCGGCGCACTGGGCACTGATGCTGGTGTCGGTGGTTCTGATGATCGCCGGCGGTCTGGGCTTCCTGCGACTGTTCGTGCACGATCAGGCGCAACGCGCGCAGATGGCCGAGTCGCAGCGCCAGGAAGCCGAACGCCAGGAGCAGGAGGCCAAGCGCGTCAACGATGCCAACCAGGCGGCCATTCTGCGGCTGATGAACGAGCTGCAGACGGTGGCCGAGGGCGACCTGACGCAGCAGGCCACAGTGACCGAGGACATCACCGGCGCCATCGCCGACTCGGTGAACTACACGGTGGAAGAGCTGCGCACCCTGGTGGCGCAGGTGCAGGGCACGGCCAGCCGGGTGACCGAGACGACGCAACAGGTCGAAGCCACGTCGACCGAGCTGCTGGCCGCCTCGACCGAGCAGTTGCGCGAGATCCGCGACACCGGCGAGTCGGTGTTGCAGATGGCCAACCGAATCAACCAGGTGTCGTCGCAGGCGCAGGAAACCGCCCAGGTTGCGCGCCGCTCGCTGCAGGCCGCCGAGTCGGGCCTGAGCGCCGTACAGAACACGATCGGCGGCATGAACTCGATCCGCGATCAGATCCAGGAGACCTCCAAACGGATCAAGCGGCTGGGCGAGTCGTCGCAGGAGATCGGCGAAATCACCGAGCTGATCTCGGACATCACGGAACAGACGAACGTACTGGCCTTGAATGCCGCCATCCAGGCCGCCTCGGCCGGCGAAGCGGGCCGAGGCTTCTCGGTGGTGGCCGAGGAAGTGCAGCGACTGGCCGAACGTTCGGCGGACGCCACACGCCAGATCGCGGCGCTGGTTCGCACGATTCAGACCGACACCCAGGACGCCGTCGCCGCCATGGAGCGTTCGACGCAAGGCGTGGTCGACGGAACCAAGCTGTCCGACGCGGCCGGCAATGCGCTGGCCGACATCGACCGCGTGACGCGTCAGCTGTCGGCGCTGATCGAGAACATCTCGACCCAGGCCTCCAGCGAGGCGCAATCGGCCAACGTGGTGGCGGCCAACATCCAGCACATCTTCGCGGTGACCGAGCAGACGGGAGAGGGCACGCGCTCGACGGCACAGATGGTGCGCGAGTTGTCGCGCAGCGCCGAAGAACTCAAGCAGTCGGTGGCGCGATTCAAGGTGTCCTGATCTCAGACCTCTGTTCGTCGGTGAGTTTCCATGGCCGCAACGCGCGATAACGAAGTCACGCACGATCTGAGTGCGCTGGCTTGGGTGCACGACGAACTGCGTCGCACGCTCGAGGCGGCGCACAAGGCGCTTCGCCGCTATCTGAAGGAAGCGGAGTCGGTCGGTGCCTCCGACGTCGATACGGTCGACCCATCCATACTCCGCCAGGCGCGAGCGCAGCTGCACCAGGGCGCCGGCGCACTCGAGCTGGTGGGACTGCCCACCGCCGCCCAGATCCTGAGAGCCAGCGAGACCGCGGTCACGCGCCTGGCCGCACGCAGCCGCGGCATCACCCCAGCCGTGGTCGACACCATCGAGCGTGGTTCCTTCGCGCTGCTGGACTATCTGGCTCGCCTGCTGGCGGGCAAGTCGATGTCGCCGCTGGCGATGTTCCCGCAGTACCGCGCGCTGCAGGAGCTTGCCGGTGCCGGCCGCGTACATCCGGCCGACCTGTGGACGAAGGACTGGCAATGGCGCAACCTGCCGCCAGTGGCTCCGCTGCCGCCGCGCAAGCCCGACGCTGCCGCGCAGGCCGATCTCGAGGCCGAGACGCTGGCGCTGATGCGCGGCCGCGATCCCGGTGCGGCCAAGCGGCTGAGCGAGCTGTTCGGCTCTCTGGCCTCGGGCTCGCAAGGGCGCCTGGCCACGCTGTGGCAGCTGGCCTCTGCGGTTTACGAGGCGCAGGCCGATGGCCTGCTGAAGTCGGACGTCTACGGCAAGCGCCTGGCCTCACGCCTGTTGGCGCAGCTGCGCGCGGGGGAGGCGGCTGATCCGTCGGACCGCCTGGCTCAGGACCTGCTGTTCTTCTGCGCCCAGGCGGCGCCGACGAAGGAGCGAGCCGCAGGGCAACGTCTTGCGGCCGTGCGGCAGGGCTTCGAGATCACGCAGGCTGTTCAGCAGGACTACGAGAACGCGCGACTGGGGCGCTTCGATCCGGCACTGCTGTCGCAGGCGCGTAAACGCGTTGCGGCGGCCAAGGAAGTCTGGTCTGCGGTGGCTGGAGGCGATCATCAACGTCTTGTGGGCTTGCCGGAGCAGTTCGCGCTGGTTGGCGAGTCGCTGGCCAAGCTCTATCCGGAAGGCGATGTACTGTCTCAGGCGCTTCAGACAGCCGCGGCGCAGACCTATCAGTCTGGCGGGCAGGTGAGCGCGGAGCTCGCGATGGAGGTCGCCACCGGACTGCTGTATGTCGATGCGTCGCTCGAGGATGTCGAGCTCGACCATCCCGAACTCGCCGGACGTGTGCGCCGGCTCGCCCAGCGCGTCGACGACGTTCGCCAGGGGCGCTCACCCGGCGCGCTCGAGGTCTGGATGGAAGACCTCTACCGCCGCGTTTCCGATCGGCAGACCATGGGCAGCGTGGTGCAGGAACTGCGTGCATCGCTGTCGGAGATCGAAAAGCACATCGACGAGTACTTCCGCAACCCCTCTCAGCGAGAGGTGCTCATCCCGGTACCGGCACAGCTGTCGTCGATGCGTGGCGTGCTCTCGGTACTCGGCCAGGATCATGCATCGCACGCGGTGGTGCGCATGCGCGACGACGTTGACGCGCTGATCGCCACCGACGGCGCGGCGGCGGCCGGCGGGCACCACGACACATTCGAGCGTCTGGCCGACAACCTCGGCGCACTGAGCTTCCTGATCGACATGCTCAGCGTGCAGCCGCAGATGGCGAAGTCGCTGTTCCGATTCGATCCGGTCGGCGGCAACCTGCATTCAGTGATGGATCGCGCCCAGAGGCCGTCGAGCTTCGGCACGCTTGAGGCACCGGTGACGATGGAGCGCGGCTTGCTCGAGCAGGCCGACGCCATCCGTCGCGGTGCGGCCGCCGGTGCCGACGATGCGGCGCTCGCCCGGGATCTCGAACGCCTGGCGCGTCAGGCCGAAGCGGCCGACCAGCGCGGCATCTCCTCGGCGGCCAACAAGGCCCAGCGCACCCTGGCCGGCGCCATAAGCGACGCCGAGCGCCAGAAGGCGCGTGCCGATGTCGTGCACGCGATGAAGTCGTTGATTTCGCCTGCCGACGCCCAACCGAGCCAGCCGGCCCCGCTGAAGCCGATGCCGATGCCGGCGGTCACGTCGCCAGCGTCTCCTGCGGCCGCGCCGCTGGCCGCAGCAGCTGCAACGGGCCTGGAAGACGACGACGAGATGCGGGACATCTTCCTCGAGGAGGCGCGCGAGGTGCTGCAGGCCGCTCGCGAGGGCCTGGGCCAGCTGGCCAGCCAGCCGGCCGATCTGGCGAGCATGACGTCGGTGCGCCGAGCGTTCCATACGCTCAAGGGCAGCTCGCGCATGGTTGGGCTGAAGGACTTTGGCGAAGCCGCCTGGGGTTGCGAGCAGCTCTACAACGCCAGGATGGCCGAGGGCACACCGGCCGATGCCGATCTGCTCGGTTTCAGCGGTGAGGCACTGGACTATCTGGGCCGCTGGATCGAAGGCATCGCGGCGGGGCAGATCGACGGTTTCGACCACCGGGCGGTCGCGCGCGCGGCCGATGCGTTGCGCAACGAGCGCCGTCGGATGCCCGTGGGCGATGCCGCGCCCAGCGCACCTGTGGCGAGGCCTGCCGAACCCACCGCTCCGCTGACGCCTCCGGTCACGCAGGTGCCGGCGTCGCCCGCCGCGCTGCCCGAGGTGAGCTTCGAGCTCGATCTCGGCGCGGCTCCGGACGCACCAACAACGGTCGACCTCACGACGCTGGTCCAGCCATTCGACGATTCGACCGCCAAGGCCGCGCCGACGTCAACCGAGTCGGTCGACATGATTGCGCTGGACCTGCCGGCACTGGACACACCGGTCGTGGCCCAGGCCGCACCGGGTACCGGCCCCGAGCTGTCGTTTGCATTCGACGCCAAGCCCGCTCCCGCTGCGGCTGCGCCAGTGGATTCGTTCACCGACGCGATCGATCTGTCGCTTCCCGAGCCCATCGAGGCCGCTGCGATCGAAGTCATTTCGCCGGTACCTGGCCTCGATTCGGCGCCGCCGGCCGCGACCGGCGAATCCGATCAGGTCAAGGTCATCGGGTCCCTGCGTATTCCGATCCCTCTCTTCAACGTCTTCCTCAACGAGGCCGATGAGCTGTCGCGCCGGCTGGCCACCGAGCTGTCGGAGTGGACCCACGAACTCGATCGGCCACTGGACGACGCGACGATCGCCCGGGCGCATTCGCTGGCGGGCAATTGCGCCACGGTCGGCTACCACGACCTGTCGCAGCTCGCTCGCCTGCTCGAGCACGCGATGTCGCGCAGCCGCGAACGTGGCTTCGGCGTTGCCGAGGAGGCTCAGCTGTTCGTCGCTGCGGGCGAAGAGGTCAGACGCCTGTTGCACCAGTTTGCCGCCGGCTTCCTGAAGAGCCCGGACGCCGAGCTGATGCGCTACCTGGCCGAGCATGAACACCTGGTGGTGCCGGCTCCTGCCGCGCCGGCGACGCCGGCCGAGACGGTTGGTCACATGGCGACGCGCCCCGGTGGCGTGTCGACCTTCACGCCGCTGCCGGCGATGACCCAGCTGGGCGAGATCGGTCATACCGAGCTGCGTTCGCTGGCCGATCTGCCGCAGCCGGTCGAAGTCGCGGCGGCCGCAGTGCGCCCCGATGCGCTCGATGCCGACGACGACATCGATGCCGTCGATGCGATCGATCCCGAGCTGTTCCCGATCTTCGAAGAGGAAGGCCAGGAACTGATTCCCCAACTGCAGGCTCGCATGCGCGACTGGGCGCGCCGGCCGAGCGAGTCGGCGGCCGCATCGGCCTGCATGCGCACCTTGCATACACTGAAAGGCGGAGCGCGCCTGGCCGGTGCGATGCGTCTGGGCGAAATGGCGCACCGGCTCGAGACGGCGATCGAGCACCTGGTGGGTCGCGGTCATGCCACGGCCGATGACGTGGATCGCCTGGTCGGCCGCGTCGACGCGATCGAGTTGCGTTTCGACGCCCTGCGCAAGGGCGAGGCCGACCATTCACAGCCGATGCCGTTGGCCGCCGAGCCGAGCCGACCGCCGGTGCTGCCGTCGGTCGAACCCATTCGCCTCGCTCCGGTCGTGCCGGTGGCACCGATCGCCCCGGTGTTGCCCGCGGCCGTCATGGTGCCGCCGGCGCCCGAGCCGCTGCAAACGGTGCCGGTTGCAGCTGTTGAATCGGCGCGCGCCATCCCTGCGACAGCGGGCATCGACTGGACACGATTCGCTCACCAGAGGCCCGGTGGCCAGCCGATGCCCGAAGCCGGCGGTGCCGGCTCGACGACCCAATCGGCCGTGCGCGTGCGTGCGCAACTGCTCGACCGCCTGGTGGGTCACGCCGGCGAGGTCAGCATCACACGCTCGCGCATCGAGAGCGATGTCACGTCGCTCAAGAGCGCGCTGTCGGACCTGACGGAGAACCTCGAGCGTCTGCGCCGCCAGCTGCGCGACATCGAACTGCAGGCCGAAACGCAGATCGCCTCGCGCATCGAGGCGGCCAAGGCGGCGGCGCAGTCGTTCGACCCGCTGGAGATGGACCGCTTCACGCGGTTCCAGGAACTCACGCGCATGATGGCCGAGTCGGTGAACGACGTGGCGACCGTGCAGCGCAGTCTGCAGCGCACGCTGCAGTCCACTGAAGACGAACTCGCCGCCCAGGCGAGACTGACGCGCGATCTGCAGGACGATCTTCTGCGAACGCGCATGGTGGAGTTCGAGGGCTTGTCCGAGCGCCTGTATCGCCTGGTTCGCCAGGCCGCCAAGGAGACCGGCAAGCAGGTGCGCCTGGACATCGTCGGCGGCTCGATCGAAGTCGACCGTGGCGTGCTCGACCGGATGACCGGTGCTTTCGAGCATCTGCTGCGCAATAGCGTGACGCATGGCATCGAGATGCCCCAGGTGCGCTCGGCCGCAGGCAAGGACCCGACCGGCGCGATCGTCATTGCCGTGTCTCAGGAGGGCAACGAAGTCGCTGTCGAGTTCCGCGACGACGGTGCCGGCCTGAGCCTGGCACGCATCCGCGACAAGGGCGTCGCGATGGGCCTGATTGCCCCGACCGCGAATCCGAGCGATGCCGAACTCGCGAACCTGATCTTCATGCCCGGATTCTCGACCGCCGAGACCGTCACCGGTCTGGCCGGCCGCGGCGTGGGCATGGACGTGGTGCGTGCCGATGTCAACGCGATGGGCGGTCGCATCGAGACCGCCACCGCGGCAGGCCGCGGCACGAGCTTCCGACTCGTGCTGCCGCTGACCACTGCGGTGACGCAGGTCGTGATGCTGCGCTGTGGCGAACTCACGGTCGCGGTGCCGTCGACCCTGGTCGAAATCGTCAAGCGCGCCACTCAAGCCGAGCTCGAGCAGGCCTACGGGGCCAGCGCGTATCGCATCGACGATCGCAGCTTGCCGTTCTTCTGGCTCGGTGCGCTGCTGCAGGCCAGTGGCCGCGGGGCGCCGGCCACGCGCTCGCAGCCGGTGGTGATCATCCGCAGCGCGGCTCAGCGCATCGCGCTGCATGTCGACGAAGTGCTGGGCAACCAGGAAGTCGTGGTCAAGAACCTCGGCCCGCAACTGGCGCGGCTGCCGGGTCTGGCCGGCATGACGCTGCTGCCGTCCGGATCGCCGGCGCTGATCTACAACCCGGTGGCGCTGGCCACGCTGTACGGCGAGAGTGCCTGGGCACTCACCCGCAGCAGCCTGAGCGCGCCCGAGACACCGGTCGACGAACGGCAGGCTGCCGAGGTGCAAGCGCCGCTGGTGCTCGTGGTCGACGACTCGCTGACGGTGCGCCGTGTGACGCAGCGACTGCTCGCGCGCGAAGGCTATCGCGTGGCGTTGGCCAAGGACGGGCTCGAAGGGCTGGAGAAACTGGCCGAAGAGCGCCCCGCAGTGCTGCTGTCGGACATCGAGATGCCGCGCATGGACGGCTTCGATCTCGTGCGCAACCTGCGTGCCGATCCGCGACTTGCCGATCTGCCGGTGATCATGATCACCTCGCGAATCGCACAGAAGCATCGCGACTACGCTGCAGAACTCGGGGTGGACCACTATCTCGGCAAACCCTACGCCGAAGAGGATCTGCTGTCGCTGGTCGCGCGTTACGCCCGTACCACAGCCGTTAGCGCTTGACGCAGCTGCGCACCGAGTTGGAGCGCGGGGCGCACTAAACTCCGCGCATGTCACAAGTCGTCGACCACCTGGCAGAACTGACCGGGTTTCGCGACCGCGACATCCTGGACACGACGCTGGTGAGCGTCTTGAGAGACCTGCTGCGCCCGCGTGCCGTGGCGATCTGCCATGTCGTCGGCGAGGAGCCGAACCAGCACTGGCTGATCCGTGCGCGTCTGCGCCAAGGCGACGTCGCCGCACAGTCCGACCCCGTCTGGGTCGAACTCGAGTCGTTGCCTCCGCTCGATGCCTTCGCGGATCGCGTCACCTGTCTGCGCCAACAGGAGCCGTTCGAGTCACCCGGCGAGGTGCACATGACGTACTTCCCGCTATTGACCGACCGCGACGTGATCGGTGTTCTCGAAATCGAAACCCACACCGATCTCGACGCCGAACAGCTGCGAATGGTCAGCAACATGATGCGGATCTACCGCAACGTTCAGGGCTTGCTCGACTACAGCGAGCGCGACGGCCTGACCGGCCTGCTCAATCGCAAGACCTTCGACGACTCGTTCTACAAGACGGCAGCACTGGCGACGCCTGCGGGTGTGCCGGGCGACGACCGGCGCGACGGCCGAGTCGAACGCCAGCCGTACCTGGGCGTGGTGGACATCGACCACTTCAAGCTCGTCAACGACCAGCATGGCCATTTGATCGGCGACGAGGTGCTGCTGCTGCTGTCGCGCCTGATGCGGGCGAGCTTCCGTTTCCACGACCGGCTGTATCGATTCGGTGGCGAAGAGTTCGTGGTCTTGCTTCGCTGTGCCAGCGATGACCAAGCGCTGTCGGCCCTGGACCGCCTGCGAGCGGCGACCGAGTCCTATGCGTTTCCGCAGGTCGGACGGATCACGGTGTCGATCGGCTTCACGCGCGTGGGCTCCACCGACAGCCCCGGCGAGGCCTTCGAGCGCGCTGACAAGGCCGTCTATTGGGCCAAGGCACATGGCCGCAATCGCGTGGCCGGATACAGTGCGCTGGTCGCGCAGGGCGAGATCGTCGAGGACCACCGACGGGGCGACGTCGAGCTGTTCTGACTCTTGCGTTCGGAGCCACGAGCGCCTGCCGAGGCCTCCGGGCCGCCGCCGCTACCATACCGACCTCGCGGCCACCAGCCGCTTGCGCCGGCCGATCACCGGCGCTCAGGTCAGGGTCGGGCACCCGGACCGGCGACCTGCAAAGTCGCTGCTTGCTGGCCCCCTGACCATGACGATCGGATTGCACTCCCCGTTGCCCTCGCCACGCGTGGCGTTTGTGCTTCCGCTACTTGGCCTGCTGGCCTGCGGCGCGATCGGCGCGTTCGCACAGGGTGCATCGGCACCCTCCGCTCGTCCCGCGCTGACCGTCACGCTGGTCGCACCACAAAGCGGCGACTGGCCGGAACGGCTGAGCGCCAACGGCAATGTGGCGGCGTGGCAGGAGGCCATCATCGGCGCCGAAGCGGCCGGCCTGCGCCTGCACGACGTGCTGGTGAACGTGGGCGACACCGTCAAGCGCGGTCAGCTGATCGCGCGCCTGAACGAGGCGACCATCGCGGCCGATGTAGCGCAGACGCGCGCCTCGTTGGCGGAGGCGCAGGCCGCGGCCGACGAAGCGCGGGCCAACGGCGATCGAGCGCGCGAGCTCGGGCCCACCGGCGTCATCAGCGCGCAGCAGATCAACCAGTGGCTCACTGCTGAGCGCACCGGCCAGGCGCGCGTCGAGGCATTGAAGGCCCGGCTGGCGGCCGAGCAACTGCGGCTGGCGCAGACGCGCGTGCTGGCACCCGATGACGGCGTGATCTCGTCGCGCAGTGCCACGGTGGGCGCGGTGGTGCAACCCGGGCAGGAGCTGTTCCGACTCATCCGGGGCGGCCGGCTCGAATGGCGCGCCGAAGTGCCAGCCCCGGACCTGGCGAAGCTCAGGGCGGGGCTGGCGGTCCGCGTCACGCCGGCTGGCGGCAGCACCGTCAACGGTCGCGTGCGCATGGTCGCACCGACCGTCGACGCCGGCACGCGCAATGGCCTTGTCTATGTCGACCTGCCCCAGCCCGGCGCGGCCCGTGCCGGCATGTTTGCGCGCGGCGAGTTCGATATCGGGCAATCCAGGGGCCTGGTGCTGCCGCAGAGCGCCGTCGTGCTGCGTGATGGCTTCTCGTATGTGCAGCGCGTGACACCGCAGTCGCGCATCACGCTGGTGAAGGTGACTACCGGACGCCGTATCGGCGATCGTGTCGAGATCCTGTCGGGCATCGATGCGAACAGCCGGGTCGTCGCCGCGGGCGGCGGGTTCCTGGGCGAGGGTGACACCGTGCGCGTCGTCGAGTCGGCCTCGGTCTCGGCTGCGCCGGCCAGCGCTGCCACCGTGAAGCGATAGCGGGTCGGCCATGGCGTTGAACGTATCGGCGGCCTCGATCCGCAATCCGATTCCGGCGTTGATGCTGTTCGTCATGCTCACCGCCGCGGGGATCTTCTCGTTCAACGCGATGAAGATCCAGCAGTTCCCCGACATCGAGCTGCCCAACGTGATCGTCTCGGCGAGCCTGCCGGGCGCGGCGCCGGCACAGATGGAGACCGAGGTGGCGCGGCGCATCGAGAACTCGATCGCGTCGATCCAGGGCCTGAAGCACATCTACACCAAGGTGCAGGACGGCGCGGCCACGATCACGGCCGAGTTCCGCCTCGAAAAGCCTCTGCAGGAGGCGGTCGACGAGGTGCGCGACGCCGTGCAGCGCGTGCGCTCCGACATGCCGGCCGCGTTGCGCGATCCGGTGATCTCCAAGCTCGACATGGCGGCGATGCCGATCCTGGCCTACACGGTGGCGTCGGCGCGCCTGGACGACGAGGCGCTGTCGTGGTTCATCGACAACCAGGTCACGAAGGCGCTGCTGGCGGTGCGCGGCGTGGGCGGCGTGTCGCGGGTGGGTGGTGTCACGCGCGAGGTGCGGGTCGAACTCGATCCGGCCAAGATGCTTGCGCTGGGCATCACCGCCGCCGACGTCTCGCGGCTGCTGCGGCAGGTGCAGCAGGAGGCGTCGGGCGGACGGATGGACGTGGGCGGTGCCGAGCAGTCGGTGCGCACGATCGCCACCGTGGCCTCGGCGCAGGAGCTCGGCGCGCTGGATCTCTCGCTGGCCGGCAACGGGTCAGGCACCGAGCGCCGCGTGCGCCTCGACCGGGTGGCGCATGTGGTCGACACCGTGGGCGAGCAGCGCATGATGGCCTTGCTGAACGGCACGCCGGTGGTGGCCTTCGAGGTGAACCGCTCGCGCGGCGCGAGCGAGGTCGAGGTCGCCGACGGCGTGCGCGAGGCGCTCAGACGGCTGTCGACGGAGCAGCCCGACGTGAAGCTCACCGAGGCCTTCAACTTCGTCGAGCCGGTGGTCGAGAACTACCACGGCTCGCTGTCGCTGCTGATCGAAGGCGCCATCCTGGCCGTGATCGTCGTCTGGGCCTTCCTGCGCTCCTGGCGGGCCACGTTCGTGTCTGCGGTGGCCCTGCCGCTGTCGGTGATCCCGACCTTTGCCGCGATGCATGCGATGGGGTTCTCGATCAACGTGATCACGCTGCTGTCGCTGTCGCTCGTGGTCGGCATCCTTGTCGACGATGCGATCGTCGAGATCGAGAACATCATGCGCCACCTTGCCGGCGGAAAGACCCCGTATCAGGCGGCGATGGACGCCGCCGACGAGATCGGCCTCGCGGTGATCGCCACCACCTTCACGCTGATCGCGGTGTTTCTTCCCACGGCGTTCATGAGCGGGGTGCCGGGGCGCTTCTTCGTGCAATTCGGCTGGACGGCGGCCATCGCGGTGTGGTTCTCGCTGGTCGTGGCCCGCATGCTGACGCCGATGATGGCGGCCTACCTGCTGAAGCCGCCGAAGAAGCCGCACCGGGAACCGGCCTGGATGCCGGCCTATCTGCGACTCGCCTCGTGGTGCCTGAAGCATCGGCTGGCCACCGTGGGTCTGGCGGTGCTGTTCTCGGCGGCCTCGTGCACGCCGCTGTTCACCGGGCACATCGCCTCCGGCTTCATTCCGCCGGACGACCTGTCGCAGACGCAGGTGAACATCACGCTGCCGCCGGGCAGCACCTTCGCGCAGACGCTGGCCGTGGCCGAGCGTTCGCGCGAGATCGTGCAGCGCCATCCGCATGTGAAGCTGGTCTACACCGCGGTGGGTGGCGGCCGCGCCGGTGCCGATCCGTTCCTGGCCCAGATGGGCGCCAGCGACACCCGCCGCGCGACGCTGACGCTCAACCTCACGCCGCGCGGCGAGCGGCCCGGCATCAGCAAGCAATCGGTCGAGGCCGATCTGCGCCGCGCGCTCGAAGCCGTGCCCGGCGCGCGCTTCAACGTCGGCTTCGGCGGCTCGGCGGAGAAGTACATCCTCGTGCTCGCGGGTGAAGACGGCGAGCAGCTCGCTGCGCATGCGCGCACCGTGGAACAGGAACTGCGCACGCTGCCCGGCATCGGCGCGGTCACCTCCACATCGAGCCTGCAGCGGCCCGAGCTGCTGGTGCGGCCCGATCCTGCGCGCGCGGCCGATCTCGGCGTCACGGCAGCGGCGATTGCCGACACGCTGCGTGTGGCCACCGCCGGCGACTACGACCAGGGCCTGGCGAAGCTGAACTTCGCGCAGCGCCAGGTGCCGGTGGTGGTGCGGCTGCCCGACTCGGCGCGGCAGGACCTCGCGCTGCTGGCGCAGCTGGGTGTGCCCGGCGCACACGGCACGGTGCCGCTCGGCAACGTGGCCACGCTCGCGATCGGCAGCGGGCCGGCCCAGATCGACCGCTACGACCGTCTGCGCAACGTGAACTTCGAGATCGAGCTGGGCGGCGTGCCGCTCGGCAAGGTGCAGGCGATGTCCGATGCGCTGCCGAGCCTGGCGCACCTGCCCTCGGGCATCATCAAGACCACCGTCGGCGACGCCGAGGCCATGGTCGAGCTGGCGCAGAGCTTCATGCTCGCGATGCTGACCGGGGTGGCCTGCATCTACATCGTGCTGGTGCTGCTGTTCCACGCCTTCATCCAGCCCGCGACCATCCTGGCGGCGCTGGTGCTGTCGATTCCCGGCGCGATCCTGGCGCTGTTCGTGACACGCACCGATCTCAGCATGCCGTCGATGATCGGCATGATCATGCTGATGGGCATCGCGACCAAGAACTCGATCCTGCTGGTGGACTATGTGGTGATGGCGCGCCGCGACCATGGCATGAATCGCTGGGACGCGCTGCTCGATGCATGCCGCAAGCGCGCTCGACCGATCGTGATGACCACGATCGCCATGGGTGCCGGCATGCTGCCGATCGCCGTCGGCTTCGGCACCGACCCAAGCTTCCGCGCGCCGATGGCCATCGTGGTGATCGGTGGGCTCATCACGTCCACCTTTCTCAGCCTGCTGGTGATTCCGGTCATCTACACCTACGTCGATGACGCCGTCGAGGCGCTGCGTCGGCTCTGGCGTCGACGATCGGGGCCCGCGGCGGCAGGGGCACTCGCGGCGGGCGCGGCGGCTGCCCGGCCGGCCGACGGTTGATCGAAACGCCGATGTCTAGTGCCCCGCAATCGCGCCGCTGGATAGCCGCCGCGATCCTGCTCGTCGGCCTTGCAGTGATCGGCCCGAGCGCGCGGGCCGAGACGCCCACGCTCGAACCGGCCGCGTCCATGCGGCCTGCGCCGGCGGCGCACGAATCATCGGACTTCGACTGGTTCGACGACTCGCGCGGCCGCGAGGTGCCGGCGCGCCTGTACTGGCCCCTGCTGGCTGACGCCGAGCAGCCGGTGCCGCTGGTGGTGTTCTCGCATGGCATCGGCGGCTCGCGGCGCGGCTACAGCTACCTCGGGCGCTACTTCGCAGACCACGGCATCGCCAGCCTGCATGTGCAGCATGTGGGCAGCGACCGCACGCTGTGGCGCGGCAACCCGTTCGGACTGGTCGGCCGCCTGTGGGACGCGGCCTCCGAAGCCGAGGCGCTGGCCCGTGCGCGTGACCTGAGTTTCGCCCTCGACCAGTTGCTCGACCAGGCACTGCAGGGCCGGCAGATCGATCGCGATCGCATCGCCGCCGCTGGACACTCCTATGGTGCCAATACCGCGATGCTGGTGACAGGTGCCAACGTGTCGCGGCCGGGGCAGGCGTTGTCGTTGCGCGATACGCGGTTCCGCGCCGCGCTGCTGCTGTCGGCGCCACCGTTCTATGGCGAAGCCGACGTGCAGCGCATCCTCGGCGCGCTGACTCTGCCCACGCTGCACGTCACCGCCACCGACGACGTGATCCGCATTCCGGGCTACTACTCGCCGAGCGCCGACCGCGTGGCGGTCTTCGAGGCCGCCGGCAGCGCCCGCAAGGCGCTGGCGGTGTTCGACGGTGGCTCGCACAGCGTGTTCACCGACCGTGTCGGCACCGGCGGCGTGCAGCTGAATCCGCGCATCAAGGCGGCCACGCAGTCGCTGGCGGTGGCATTCCTGCGCAGCGTGTTCGACGGCCAGGACGAGGCGCTGCAGTCGTGGCCGCTGCGCCATCGCGAGCTCATCGCGCAGTGGGTGCGCCACGGCCCTTGACCGCGGCATAGCGCTTCAACGTGGCCGTGCGCGCGGCGTCGTGATCGACGATCGGTGCCGGATAGTCGCGGTCGAGCGCGACGCCGGCAGCGGCAAGGTCGACCGGCCGCGCGCGCCACGGGGCGTGGATGGCGGCGTCGGGCAGCTTCGCCAATTGCGGCAGGTAGCGGCGGATGAAATGCCCCTGCGCGTCGAACTTCTCGCTCTGCGTCACCGGATTGAAGATGCGGAAGTACGGTTGCGCGTCGCAACCTGTGGAGGCGGCCCATTGCCAGCCGCCGTTGTTGGCGGCGAGGTCGAAGTCGTTGAGCTTCTCGGCAAAGTAGGCCTCGCCGCGCCGCCAGTCCAGCCCCAGGTGCTTGACGAGGAAGCTCGCGCTCACCATGCGCAGCCGGTTGTGCATGTAGCCCGTCTGGTTGAGCTGGTGCATGGCCGCGTCCACCAGCGGGTAGCCGGTGTGCCCCGCGCACCATGCGGCGAAATGGGCATCGGCGACGCGCCCGTGCTCGAAGTGCAACGCGTCGTACTCGCGCTTGAACGCATGGCCCACGACATGCGGGTGGTGGTGCAGGATCTGGTGATAGAACTCGCGCCAGATCAGTTCCGACAACCACACTTCGGCGCCATGCGAACCGCCTTGCATGCGCTGCCAGGCCGCGCGCGCCAGCTGTCGCACCGAGATCGTGCCGAATCGCAGGTGAGTGCTGAGGTAGCTCGGGCCCTTGAGGCCGGGATGGTCGCGTGTCTTCGCATAGTGGTCGATGCGCGACTCGAAGTCGACCCACAGCGTCTTCGCGCCGACGGTTCCGGCCGGCAGTCTCAACTCGTGCAGATTGGTCGGCTCGAAGCCGATATCGTGCAGTACCGGCACGCCAGGCCGGCAGCCCGACGGCAGTGGCGCCAGCGCGCCGGCCAGCGGTTCGATCGGCCATGCGGCCAGGGCCGCGTGATCGACCCGCTTGAGCCAGGCACTCTTGTACGGCGTGAAGACGCTGTAGGGCGTCTGTGTCGTGGTCGTCACCTCAGATCGCTCGAATACCACATGGTCCTTGCCGGTGTGCAAGGCGATGCCGGCCTCGGCCAGCGCGCCCCGTGCGCGTGCATCGCGTGACAGCGCGTAAGGATCGTCGTCATGGTTCGCGTAGACGGCCTGCACGCCGAGTTCGGAGGCGAGGCGCGAGATCTCCTTCACGGCATCGCCGAAGCGCACGATCAGGTGCGTGCCTTGCACGTCGCGGCTCTCGCCGAGCGCGAGAAGCTGCCGATCGAGGTCGACCAGGCTGTCGCGGATGAACTCGACGCGGCGGTCGGTGCGCGGCAGCGGATCGAGGATCGTGCGATCGAAGATGAACGCGCACCATACCCGGCGCGCTGCCGCGAGTGCGTGGTGCAGTGCCGCGTGATCGTCGGCGCGCAGATCGCGCCGGAACCACACCAGTGCCGCGGACAGCGGCTTGTCCTGCGCAGCGGCCGGGCGTCTGGCGTCGGCAGCTGTCCGGCGCTCAGGCATCGCCTCGGCTGCGTCGCCACGCCTGGTAACGGGCTGCCGTGGCCTCGTTGGGCGGGTACAGGCCCGGCAACGCCACGCCGCGCTCGACCTCCTGCATGATCCAGCCCTCGAGCGTCTCCTGTTCCACCGCCTCGGCGACCACGGCATCGAGCATCGCTGCGGGGATCAGCACGGCGCCGTCGTCGTCGGCCACGACGACGTCGTTCGGGAACACGGCCACGCCGCCGCAGGCGATCGGCTCCTGCCAGCCGACGAACGTGAGGCCGGCCACCGAAGCCGGTGCCACGGTGCCCTGGCACCACACCGACAGGCCGGTGCCGAGCACGCCGACGCCGTCGCGCACCATGCCGTCGGTCACCAGAGCGGCGACCTCGCGCTTGCGCATGCGTGCGCACAGGATGTCGCCAAAGATGCCGGCATCGGCGACGCCCATCGCATCGACCACGGCCACGCAGCCGGCAGGCATGGCCTCGATCGCTGCGCGCGTGGAAATCGGGTTGCCCCAGGAGGCTGGCGTCGCCAGGTCTTCACGCACCGGCACGAACCGTAGCGTGAAGGCACGACCGATCACGCGGCCCTGGTTTGGTGCGAAGGGCCGGCTGTCACGGATCCACACATGGCGCAGGCCCTTCTTGAGCAGCACGGTGGTGAGGGTGGCGGTCGTCACGTGGCGCAGGGCGGCGACCACGCCGGGGCTCAGGGCCTGGACTTCGACGCTCATCGGGGTTGTCACCTTTCTCGGTTGACTGCGTGTTGCGCACGGAACGCCAAGTGTCGCGCGGATCCGGCCGCCGGGTCTGCAACGCTGCCGGCCGGCAGCGACCGCGGCCTGTCGGGCCCCCCATCGAGGGGCGGCCCGCCGACAGGGTGGGGCATAGAATGAATTCATGGCCACGAGCCGTATCGACCTGACCAATCAGTTCCTGATCGCGATGCCGGGCATGGCGGACGACACGTTCGCCCGCAGCGTGGTCTATCTGTGCGAGCACTCGGAGAAGGGAGCGCTCGGTCTGGTGATCAACAAGCCGATCGACATCAAGCTGAAGAACCTGTTCGAGAAGGTCGAGCTGTCGCTCGACCGCAAGGATCTCGCGGAGCAGCCCGTCTACTTCGGCGGCCCGGTGCAGACCGAACGCGGCTTCGTGCTGCACGAGCGCATGGGCGGCGAGGACAGCCCCTACAACTCCACGCTCGCGATCCCCGGCGGACTCGAGATGACGACCAGCAAAGACGTGCTCGAGGCCATGTCGCACGGTGCCGGTCCGCGCCGGGTGCTCGTGACCCTGGGCTACAGCGGCTGGGAAGCCGGCCAGCTGGAGGAAGAGATCGGACGCAACGGCTGGTTGACGGTGAATGCCACGCCAGAGCTGATCTTCGACACGCCGGTCGAGCAGCGTTACGACAAGGCCCTGGCGCTGCTGGGCATCGATCCGCGCATGCTCAGCCAGGAGGCGGGTCACGCATGAGCCGGACGCGCGACCGTGCCTGCGCACGGGCGCGCGCCTGCGAATGGGCGGCGCGTCTCGCGGCGCGCGTGCTGCAAGCATGAGCAGCGCAGCTGCCGTGTCGCCTGCCCCGCCCCGTTCGTTCCTCGCGTTTGACGTCAGCCTGCGCCGGGTCGGCGTCGCTTGCGGCAGCACGTTGCTGCGCCAGGCGACACCGCTCGAGACCCTCATGGCCGAGGGGGACCGGCGGTTCGATGCGATTGCCCGACTGATCGCGCAGTGGCAGCCCGACGAGCTCGTGGTGGGGGTGCCGACCCATCCCGACGGCGCGCCGCACGACAATACCCGGCGCGCACAGCGATTCGCCCGCCAGCTGCACGGCCGCTTCCGGCTGCCGGTGCACGAGGTGGACGAGCGCTACACGACCACCGAGGCGCGTGCGGCCGGTGCGGCAGACCTGGATGCAGCCGCGGCCGTGCTGATCCTCGAGCAGTACCTGCGAACCCTAGCATGACCACCCCCACGCTCACTTCGTTCGCTGCCCCCCAAGGGGGCGCGGCTGCGGCTTCGGGCGGCCGGGCGCCCCAGCCATGAGCACCCTGACCCTCGACGCCGAAGCGCTGTACCGCGAGCTGCTCGCCGGCGTCCGACCGCTGCTCGCACCCGAGACCGTGCTCGTGGGCATCTGGTCGGGCGGTGCCTGGCTGGCCGAGCGGTTGCATGCCGACCTGCGGCGCCCCGGCGAGCCCGGCGTGATCTCCAGCGCGTTGCATCGCGACGATTTTGGCGCCAGGGGTCTCGCCGGCGGCGGCGACGCGACACGTCTGCCGTTCGCGATCGACGGCGCGCAGATCCTGCTCGTCGACGACGTGCTGGAAACCGGCCGCACGATCCGCGCGGTGATCAACGAGTTGTTCGATTTCGGCCGTCCACGCAGCGTGCAGCTCGCGGTGCTGGTCGACCGCGGCGGCCGCGAACTGCCGATCCAGCCGGCGGCGGCCGCGGCGCGCCTCACGCTGCCGGCCGACCAGCGTCTGACGCTGGCACGCGCTGCCGACGGCCGCTTCACGTTCTCGTTCCGCCCGAAGACCTGAGCCCCAGAAGCCGACACCGCCGATGCTCTCGCGCCGCAACCCCCAGCTCAACGCCCACGGCGAGCTGATCCACTTGCTGTCCATCGAGGGCCTGCCGCGCGAGGTGCTGACGCAGGTGCTCGACACCGCCGGCACCTTCCTCTCGGTGCACGAGCGCGAGGTCAAGAAGGTGCCGCTGTTGCGCGGCAAGAGCGTGTTCAACCTGTTCTTCGAGAACAGCACGCGTACGCGCACCACGTTCGAGATCGCGGCCAAGCGCCTGTCGGCCGACGTGATCAACCTCGACATCGCGCGCAGCTCCACGGCAAAGGGCGAGAGCCTGCTCGACACCATCGCCAATCTCTCGGCGATGCACGCCGACATGTTCATCGTGCGGCACAGCGAATCGGGCGCGCCGTATCTGATCGCGCAGCACTGTGCACCGCACGTGCACGTGGTCAACGCCGGCGACGGACGGCATGCGCACCCCACGCAGGGGCTGCTCGACATGTACACGATCCGTCACTACAAGCGCGACTTCACGCAGCTCACGGTGGCGATCGTCGGCGATATCGTGCACTCGCGCGTGGCGCGCTCCGACATCCATGCGCTCACCACGCTCGGCGTGCCCGAGGTGCGCGCCGTCGGTCCGCGCACGCTGGTGCCGGGCGATTTGCGCGAGATGGGCGTGCGCGTCTGCCACGACATGGCCGAAGGCATCCGCGGCGCCGACGTGATCATCATGCTGCGGCTGCAGAACGAGCGCATGAGCGGCGCGATGCTGCCTTCGGCCGGAGAGTTCGCGAAGACCTTCGGTCTCACACCCGACAAGCTCGCTCTGGCCAAGGCCGATGCCATCGTCATGCATCCGGGGCCGATCAACCGCGGTGTCGAGATCGAATCGAGCGTGGCCGACGGCAGCCACAGCGTGATCCTGCCGCAGGTGACCTTCGGCATCGCCGTGCGCATGGCGGTGATGTCGATCATTGCCGGGAATGACGCATGAGCGCTCGCCGGGCCGCCCCAAGAGCGCGAGTCCCCCATGGGGGGACCGGCGCGAAGCGCCGAAGGGGGCACACATGAGCGCGAACCTGCTGATCCACGATGGCCGGGTGGTCGATCCGGCCAGCGGCCGCGACGAAACGGCCGACATCCTGATCGCCGACGGTCGCATCGCGCACATCGCCCCCGGACTCGACGGCGGAGGCGCGCGCCGCATCGATGCCGGCGGTTGCATCGTGATGCCCGGCCTGGTCGATCTCGCCGTGCGGCTGCGCGAGCCGGGCCACGAGCATGAAGGCATGCTCGAGAGCGAACTTCAGGCGGCCGCCGCCGGCGGCGTGACCAGCCTGGTCTGCCCGCCCGACACCGACCCGCCGCTCGACGAGCCGGGGCTGGTGGACATGCTGAAGTTCCGCGCCCGCAAGCTGTCGTCGTGCCGGCTGTTCCCGCTCGGCGCGCTGACGCGGCGCCTCGAGGGCGAGGTGCTGACCGAGATGGCCGAGCTCACCGAGTCCGGTTGCGTCGGCTTCTCGCAGGCCGACGTGCCGGTGCGCGACACGATGGTGCTGCTGCGCGCGATGCAGTACGCGGCGACCTTCGGCTACGCCGTCTGGCTGCGGCCGCAGGACGGCTGGCTCGGCAAGGGCGTGGCCGCCAGCGGCGCGGTGGCCACGCGGCTCGGGCTGGCCGGCGTGCCGGTCGCGGCGGAGACGGTCGCCTTGCACACCGTGATCGAACTCGCGCGCGCGACCGGCGCGCGTGTGCATCTGTGCCGGCTGTCGAGCGCCGCCGGCGTGAACCTGGTGCGCCAGGCCAAGCGCGACGGGCTGCCGATCACCGCCGACGTGAGCGTGCATTCGCTGCACCTGACCGACGTCGACATCGGCTACTTCAATGCCGACATGCGCCTGACGCCGCCGTTGCGGCAGCAGGCCGATCGGACGGCGCTGCGCGAGGCGCTGGCCGACGGCACGATCGACGCGCTGGTCTCCGACCACAGCCCGGTGTTCGACGACGCCAAGAATCTGCCGTTTGCCGAGGCCGAGCCCGGCGCCACCGCGGTGGAGTTGCTGCTGAGCCTGGCACTCAAGTGGGGGCAGGACCAGGGACTCGATCTGCCGCGCACATTGGCCCGTGTGACCTGCGATCCGGTGCGTGTGCTCGGTGCGAGCCTGGGCTCGCTGGCCGCCAGTGCTGGCCGACTCGCCGAAGGCGGCATCGCCGATGTCTGCGTGTTCGATCCGACCACCACCTGGCGCGTCACGCGCGAGGGTCTGAAGAGCCAGGGCAAGCACACGCCGTTCGATTTTTCGGCCACCGGCACCGCCCTGCCGGGGCGTGTGCGGGCCACGGTCGTCGCCGGCACGGTCTCGTTCGAGGCGTCGTAGTGCATGCGCGGCGGGCCGCTTGGCACGCGCTGCGGGCCGCGTGGCGCGCGCTGCGCGTCGTGCTGCACCTGCTGCACGGCATGGCGATCGTGGCCTTCGTGTTTCCGCGCCTCGATGCGGCGGGCCGGCAGGCGCGCATTGCGTGGTGGTCGGCCGGCCTGCTCGCCGCGCTCGGCGTGCGTCTGCGCGCCGCCGGCGTCTACCGGCCCGGCGCTACGCTGCTGGTGATCAACCACATCTCCTGGCTCGACATCGCGGCGGTGCACGCGGTTTGTCCGCGCGCCCGATTCGTCTCCAAGGCCGACGTGCGCCATTGGCCGCTGCTCGGCTGGCTGATCGGTGCCGTCGGCACGCTGTTCATCGAGCGCGAACGCAAGCGCGACGCGCTGCGTGTGGTGCACCAGATGGCCGAGGCGCTGGACGCCGGCGACACGGTGGCCGTGTTTCCCGAAGGCACCACCGGCGACGGCCGGACGCTGCTGCCCTTTCATGCCAACCTGCTGCAGGCCGCCATTGCCACGGGTACGCCCGTGCAGCCAGTGGTGCTGCGCTATTCGGAGCCGGGATACGACGTCAGCCCGACGGTCACCTGGCTCGGCGCGACGACGCTTGTGCACAGCATCTGGCACATCGCCGGCGCGCGTGGTCTCGAGGTCCATGTGCGGGCGCTCGACGCCCGTGGCAGCACGCATGCCGATCGGCGCGCACTCGCGCAGCGGCTGCGCCAGGATATCGCCGCTGGGCTCGAACCGGCGGCGGGCGCGGCCACCGCCGATCAGGCCTTGCCCTGACCGGCCACGGCCGCTGCGGCCTTGGCCACAGCGTCGGCGTCACCCAGGTAGCGGTGCGAGATCGGACGCAGATTCGCGTCGAGTTCGTACACGAGCGGGATGCCATTGGGAATGTTCAGGCTCACGATGTCGGCGTCGCTGATGCCGTCGAGGTATTTCACCAGCGCGCGGATCGAGTTGCCGTGCGCGGCGATCAGCACCCGCTGGCCTTCGTGGATGGCCGGCGCCAGGACCTCGTCCCAGCAGGGCAGCACACGTGCCACCGTATCCTTCAGGCATTCGGTGAGCGGCACTTGGCCGGGTGCGAGCTTCGCATAGCGCGGATCGCTGCGTTCGCAGCGGGGATCGTCGGCAGCCAGCGCCGGCGGCGGGGTGTCGTAGCTTCGTCGCCAGGTGAGCACCTGCTGCTCGCCGTACTGCCGCGCCATGTCGGCCTTGTTCAATCCCTGCAGCGCGCCATAGTGGCGCTCGTTGAGACGCCAGTCGTTGCGCACAGGCAGCCAGGTGCGGTCCATCGCGTCCAGCGCATGCCACAGCGTCCAGATGGCGCGCTTGAGCACCGAGGTGTAGGTCACGTCGAACTCGAATGCGGCCTCGCGCAGCAGCCGTCCGGCTTCGCGGGCCTGTTCGACGCCGGTGGGCGTGAGGTCCACGTCGGTCCAGCCGGTGAAGCGGTTCTCCAGATTCCAGGTGGATTCACCGTGACGGACCAGCACGAGCGTGGGCATGAGACGTGGCTTTCTGGAGGGAGAACGCTGCGGACGAGGGCGCAAATTCTATAATCCGCGCCCTTTGCCACCTCGATGAATCCCGTGACGCAGTTCGTACTCGAGAATTGGGTGCTGATCCTGATGGCCGTGACCTCGGGGGCGCTGCTGCTGGTGCCCTCGCTTCAGCGCCAAGGTGGCGGCGGATCGGTGAGCACCGCCGAGGCCGTGCGCCTGATCAATCGCGAGAAGGCCGTGTTGATCGATGTCGGCGAGCCGGGCGAGTTCGCTGCCGGACATGCGGTGGGTGCTCGCAACGTGCCGCTGGGCCAGCTCGACGGCGCGAAGGAGCTGCCGAGCAACAAGGCGATTCCGGTCGTCATCCTGTGTCCGAGCGGCGCACGTGCCTCCCGCGCCGCGGCGCAGCTGCGCAAGGCCGGGCACGAGAAGGCGCTTGCGGTGGCCGGGGGCAATCGCGCCTGGCGCGACGCCCAGCTGCCGCTGGAGAAATCGGCCGCGGCGTGAGCTGCGTCATGGCCTGCGATGTCCCGGCGCCGGCGTTGGCATTGCACGTTCGGGACAATCCGGCCCAGCACACGAATCGGCCGCGGCGCGGCCCGACGCAGATGAGCACCGTTCGCATGTACACCACACAGGTCTGCCCATACTGCCAGCGCGCCAAGGCGCTGCTCAAGCAGCGCGGGGTCACTCAGATCGAGGAGATCCGCGTGGATCTCGATCCCGGGCAGCGAGACCACATGATCGCCACCACGGGCCGACGCACCGTGCCGCAGATCTTCATCGGCGAGGTCCATGTCGGCGGCTGCGACGACCTGATCGCGCTCGACCAGCGCGGGGCCCTGCTGCCACTGCTCGGCGCCGCCTGATCGCCGCGATGCGTCGGCGATAATCGCCGACGCTCCCGGACCCAAACCCCATCGGCCCGCCTGCGACGCGGGCCGTTTCGTTGACTGGACCCCACATGGCCGACCAAGAACAGAGCCCCGTCTTTCAGATCCAGCGTGTGTACCTGAAGGACCTGTCGCTCGAACAGCCCAACTCGCCGCAGATCCTGCTCGAGCAGCAGCAGCCGCAGGTGGACATCAACCTTGCGCTGGCCGCGGAAGGTGTGAGCGAGGGCATTTTCGAGGTCTGCGTCACGGCCACGGTGACCACCAAGATCGGCGAGCGCACCCTGTTCCTGGTCGAGGCCAAACAGGCCGGCATCTTCGAGATCCGCCATCTGCCGCAGGAACAGCTGCAGGGCGTGGTCAGCGTGGTGTGCCCTCAGATCCTCTATCCCTACCTGCGCGCGATCGTTTCCGATGTCTGCACGCGCGCCGGATTTCCGCCGATCCTGTTGACGGAAGTGAACTTCCAGGCCATGTACGAGGCGCAACAGGCGCAGGCCGCGCAAAACACCGCCTCCGGCGGCAACGGCAGCAGCAGCGGCATCATCACCTCGGCCTGAAGACCGCCCAGGCACCATGCGCATCAGCGTGCTCGGTGCCGGCGCGTGGGGCACAGCGCTGGCGGTGGCGGCCAGTGCGCGTCACGAGGTGCTGCTGTGGGGTCGTGACGCCGGGCAGATGGCCGAGATGCGACGCTTGGGCCGCAATGCACGCTATCTGCCCGAAACCGCCATTCCGCTCGAACTGACGCTGACCAGCGACCATGAGGAGGCGATCGCCCACGCAGCGTCGGGCCTGATCGTTGTCGCGACACCGATGGCCGCGCTGCGCGACAGGCTGTCGGCGCTGCCGCTGCGCTCGCCAGCGGTCTGGCTCTGCAAGGGATTCGAGCGGATCACCGGCGCGCTCGGTCATGAGATCGCGCACGAGGTGCACCCCGCGGCAGCCGGCGGCGTGCTCTCGGGCCCGAGCTTCGCCCAGGAGGTGGCGCGCGGCCAGCCGACGGCACTGGTGGCCGCCAGCGACGATGCCGGGCTCGTGGCGCGCACCGTTGAGGCTTTCCACGGGCCAACGCTGCGGGTGTACTCGTCGGACGATCCGGTCGGCGTCGAGGTCGGGGGCGCGGTGAAGAACGTGCTCGCGATCGCCACCGGCATCGCCGATGGCATGCAACTCGGACTCAACGCACGCGCGGCGCTGATCACCCGCGGCCTGGCCGAAATGACGCGTCTTGGCGTCGCGCTCGGCGCGCGTGCCGAAACCTTCATGGGCCTGTCGGGTCTGGGCGATCTGGTGCTCACGGCCACGGGCGACCTGTCCCGCAACCGGCAGGTCGGCCTGGCGCTGGCGCAGGGGTTGCCGCTGGCGCAGATCCTGCAGCGGCTCGGCCACGTGGCCGAAGGCGTGCTGAGTGCGGCCACGGTGCTCGAACGAGCGACGAAGCTCGGCGTCGACATGCCGATCACGCAGGCGGTGGTCGATGTGCTCGAGGCGCGTCTTGCGCCGGCGCAGGCGCTGCGCACGCTGATGCAGCGCGACGCGAAGGGCGAGACGGGCTGAGTGGCGCCGTGGCGCGTTCACGCAGCGCCGATGAAGCCCTGCTGTCGCCATGCCTCGTAAACCGCGATCGCCACCGCGTTGCTGAGGTTCAAGCTGCGTTGTCGCGGGCGCATTGGCAGTCTCAGGCGTTGCGGTGGCGGCAGGCTCTCTCGCACGGCGTCCGGCAGGCCACGGGACTCGCTGCCGAAGACCAGCCAGTCGCCGGGTGCGAACGCCACGTCGGTCAGCAGGCGTTCGCCGCGAGTGGTGAAGGCGAACACGCGACCCGGCGTGGGCTGGGATGACGCGAGCCACTCGGCCCAGGACGCATGACGCCGCACCTCGGCGAACTCGTGGTAGTCCAGCCCGGCGCGCCGCAGCTGCTTGTGATCCATCGAAAACCCCAGCGGTTCGATCAGGTGCAGCTCGGACCCGGTGTTGGCGGCCAGTCGGATCACGTTGCCGGTGTTGGGCGGAATCTCCGGCTCGACGAGAACGATGCGGAAGCAGGCCGGCTGCGTCATCGGCCAACCTCAGTTTTCGCCCAGCGGCGTGCGGGCCAGCACCCACAGGTCGACGGTCGCCGCGCCCGCTCGCCGCAGTGACAGTGCGGCCGCCTGCGCTGTGGCGCCGGTAGTCAGCACATCGTCGATCAAGGCCAGCCGCTGGCCGACCACCGACGCACGCCGGCGCGAGTCGACCCAGAACGCGTCGCGCAGATTGCGCTCGCGTTCGTCGCGCGGCTTGCCGATCTGGTGTGCGGTGTCACGCACGCGCTGCAAGCGGTCCGACGACGTTGTCACGCCGAGCCGGTGCCCGAGACGCCGTGCGATCTCCCACGCCTGGTTGAAGCCGCGCTCGCGCAGCCTCACGGAGGACAGTGGCACCGGCACGAGCAGGTCGGGTCGTGGGGCCTGGTTGCGGCTCACGGCGTTGGCCAGTCCGGCGGCCAGAGCCGACGCCAGCTCGACCTGCTGGCGGAATTTGAAGCCCGCGATCAGCGCCGGCCACGGCCCGTCGTAGTCGGCCATCGTGATCGCGCGATCCCACGCCGGTGGCTCCCGCAGGCAGCCGCCGCAGGCCTCCAGCGGCACGGCCATCACGCGGCCGCAGCGCGCGCAACGCGGCTTCGGCGGTGCAAACCGCTGCAGGCAGGCGGGGCAGAGGCCGTCCGCGCACCAACTCCGGCAGAGCACGCACAGTCCCGGCGGCCGCAACACCAGGCGGGCATCGGGTCGTGGCGCCGCGTCGCGCAGCATCGGCTCAATATACTGCCGCACCATGCCCGAGCCGCCGGAGGCCGACCTCACGCGCGACGCCATCGACGCGCGAGCCGTCGACCACGTGTTGCGACGCATGGCGCTTGCCGCAGAAGCGCCCTGGCTGCACCGCGAGGTGGCGCAACGAATGGCCGAGCGGCTGCCGCTGATCCGCAAGCCGCCGGCAAGCTGGATCGATTGGTGGGCCCACGTCGGCGGTGGCGCTGCCGTCGTCCACCAGGCCTACCCACAGGCACGACGCGTGGTGGTCGAACCCAACGAGGCGCTGCGCGCACGCAGCCAGGCGCGGCCCGGCCGCTGGTGGTCGCCGCGCCGCTGGTCGGCGCCGGCGACGCCGGTGCTGCTGTCCTCGGAGGTTTCCGAGGCGTCGACCGAGATGGTGTGGGCCAACATGATGCTGCATGCCTGCACCGACATGGCCGCCACCTTCGCGCAATGGCGTCGTGCGCTTGTCGTCGATGGGTTCGTCATGTTCTCGACCCTGGGGCCCGCCACGCTGAGCGAGCTGCGCGCGCTGTATGTCGCGCTCGACATGGGCGAGCCGTTCGCTCCGTTCGCCGACATGCACGACATCGGCGACCTGCTGGTTCATGCCGGTTTTGCCGATCCGGTGATGGATCAGGAACTGCTGACCCTGACCTGGTCGTCTCCGGCTGCAGCCCTGCAGGAGTTGCGCGCGCTCGGCGGCAACGTGCATCCCGAGCGCCGGCCGGGTTTGCGTACGCCGCGCTGGCGTGAGCGGCTGCTGCAGCGCCTGGAGCAGCGTCTGGACGCCGACGGCCGGCTGGCCATGAGCTTCGAGCTCGTGTACGGACATGCCTTCCGACCCCAGCCGCGTGCCCGGGTGACCACGACCAGCACCTTGTCGCTTTCCGACATGCGAGCCGGCTTGTCAAGGGGGCGAGCCGCGGGTTGACGCTGTTCGCGGTCCAGTAGAATTCGCCGGTTTTCTGATCGTCGTCAAGCCGCGATGGTCAGTCCATCGGACCCGCATTGATGACTGCCGCCTTCGCTCCCAGCCCCTGGCCCGCTCCCGCTTCGCAGCGCGGCCTCGGTGCTTGGCGGTTCGGACGCGAGATCGACGGCGACCGCTCGCGGACCGTGCAGTGGGAGTTCCGCCGCAATTGTTCGATCACGCCGCGACAGCTGCTGGGCTTCTATGTCTCGCTGGCCGGCGTGGCGTTGTTCATCGCATTGGGCTTCTGGTGGGCCGGCGCCACGGTGGTGCTGGCTTTTGCGGGCTTCGAGGTGCTGATGCTCGGTGTGGCGCTGGCCGTCTATGCGCGGCATGCCGCCGATTGCGAGACGATCACGCTGGCCGGTGGCGAGCTGGCCATCGAGCACCGCCATGGCGTGGCGGTGGATGCGTCGCGATTCCGCGCCGAATGGGTGAGGGTCGAGCCCAGCGTCGGCGACGGCTCGCTGGTCGAGGTTTCGGGAGAAGGCCGCCGGGCCCAGATCGGTCGCTATCTGCGGCCGGAATGGCGCTCGCAGCTGGCCCAGGAGATCCGCACGGCGCTTCGGCGATGAGCCGGCCGTGCGGCGCGTTTTCGGGATAAACGGATACATGACACCGATGAATCACACCAAGATTTGGCGGCAACGCTGCACGAGGGGTCTTGCCGCTGCGGTCGCATGGGGCGCGGCGTGGCCCGCGCTGGCCGTGAAGGACCTGCCGGGCGGACCGGCCGTGAACCAGATCGACCTGCATCCGCCGGCGTCGCGCATCGCGGCCGACGTGATCGGCCTGCACGACGGGCTGATGCTGGTGTGCCTCGGCATCTTCATCGTGGTGTTCGGCGTGATGTTCTATTCGATCTGGGCACACCGGAAGTCCAGGGGCCACCAGGCCGCCAACTTCCACGAGAGCGTGACCGTCGAGATCGCGTGGACGGTGGTGCCGTTCATCATCGTCATCGGCATGGGTCTGGCGGCCACGAAGACCGTCGTGGCGCAGAAGGACACCAGCAACGCCGAGCTGACGATCAAGGCCACCGGCTACCAGTGGAAGTGGGGCTACGACTACCTGAAGGGCGAGGGCGAGGGCATCGGTTTCCTGTCCACGCTCGATGTCGCGCACCGCGAGATGTCCGACGCGGGCAAGCCCCAGGGCGACGACTACCTGCTGAAGGTCGACAACCCGCTCGTCGTGCCGGTGGACAAGAAGATCCGCATCATCACGACGGCGAGCGACGTGATCCATGCCTGGATGGTGCCGGCCTTCGCGGTCAAGCAGGACGCGATCCCCGGGTTCGTGCGCGACACCTGGTTCCGCGCAGACAAGACCGGCGACTTCTACGGCCAGTGCGCGGAGCTCTGCGGCAAGGAGCACGCCTACATGCCGATTCACGTGAAGGTGCTGTCGCATGCCGACTACAGCAAGTGGGTCGAGGGCAAGAAGAAGGAGATGGCCGCCAGGGCCGACGATCCGGCCAAGGTGTGGGCGCTGCCCGATCTGATCGCTCGCGGCGAGAAGGTCTATGCCACCAACTGCGCCGTGTGCCACAAGGCCGACGGCACCGGCGCGCCGCCGGCCATCAAGGCGCTGACCGGCTCGCCGATGGTCAACGATGCCGACAAGGGCAAGCAGATCACGCTCGTGCTCAACGGCAACGACAAGGGCATGCCGCCGTGGAAGCAGCTGTCCGACACCGACCTCGCGGCGGTGATCACCTACACCAGGAACAGTTGGGCCAACAAGACCGGACAGCTCGTGCAGCCGTCTGAAGTCGTTGCGGCCCGCAAGTAAGCATCCGGCGATCGTCTCGAAGGAACCCACATGAGCGCAGTTCTCGACCATCACGGCCACTCGGCCGGTCACCACGACGATCATGCCCACGGCCATCCGCACGGCTGGCGGCGCTGGCTGTTCGCGACCAACCACAAGGACATCGGCACGATGTACCTGATCTTCAGCTTCGTGATGCTGATGATCGGCGGCGTGCTGGCACTGGGCATCCGCGCCGAGCTGTTCAAGCCGGGACTGCAGTTCCTGAACCCCGAGTTGTTCAACCAGTTCACCACGATGCACGGCCTGATCATGGTGTTCGGCGCCATCATGCCGGGCTTCGTGGGCTTCGCGAACTGGCTGGTGCCGCTGCAGGTGGGCGCGGCGGACATGGCCTTCGCGCGCATGAACAACCTGAGCTTCTGGCTGCTGATCCCGGCGGCCGGGCTGCTGGCCGCGAGCTTCTTCGTGCCCGGCGGCGCGCCGAGCGCCGGCTGGACGATCTATGCGCCGCTGACGCTGCAGATGGGCCCGTCGATGGACATGGCGATCTTCTCGCTGCACATCATGGGTGCCAGCTCGATCATGGGCTCGATCAACATCATCGTCACGATCCTGAACATGCGCGCACCAGGCATGACGCTGATGAAGATGCCGCTGTTCTGCTGGACCTGGCTGATCACGGCCTACCTGCTGATCGCGGTGATGCCGGTGCTCGCGGGCGCGATCACGATGACGCTGACCGACCGCCACTTCGGCACCAGCTTCTTCAACCCCGCCGGCGGTGGCGACCCGATCATGTACCAGCACATCTTCTGGTTCTTCGGGCACCCCGAGGTCTACATCATGATCCTGCCGGCGTTCGGCATCGTGAGCGCCATCATCCCGACCTTCGCGCG
>JAEUPI010000176.1 GCA_016790175.1 Burkholderiaceae bacterium
CGCGAGGCCCTTCGCCCAACCCCCCGTGCGTGGTCGCGGGGGGGGGGGTCCCCGGGGGGGGCGTTTTGTGGGTCGCCGTGGAGCGCCGCCACGTGGGTCGGCGCCCACCGCCGGGGCCCGCTTCGTGCTCTGACCCGCCGACGTTGTCTGAGCGAAGCGACCGCAGGTCGCGTAGCGAGTTCGGCGGCGCGACCCTCGGCGCGAGCACCGGAGCGGAGTCGGCGCCGCAGGCGACGACCGACCCAGTATGAGCCCCCAGCGGGTACCGCCCGCCGCGCCGCTCGAACGACACGCGCGTTGCGCGAATCAACTCAACGCCCCCGCCTCCGCCGCAATCTTCCGCAGCGCCCGCTCGAACACCTCCGGCGGCTGCCCGCCCGAGATCAGGTGGCGATCGTTGATCACGATCGACGGTACGGAGTGGATCCCCGCCTGCTGCCAGAACGATTCGGCCTGCCGCACCTCGTCGGCATAGCGGTTCGATTCGAGCACCTCGCGCACGGGTGCCGCGTCCAACCCCACGGCTTCGGCCAGCTCCAGCAGCACGTCGTGCGCGCCCGGGTTGCGCCCGTCGCCGTGATAGGCCTTCAGCAGCGCATGCTTCAGCGCGCGCTGCTTGTCGGCGCCCTGCAGCCCTGCCCAATGCAGCAAGCGATGTGCGTCGAAGGTGTTCCATACCCGCGGCCGCGCGCCGAACGTGAAGCCCACCGCAGCGCCGCGCTCGCGGATCGCCGCCTGGTTGCGCGCGATCTGCTCGGGCGTGATGCCGTACTTGGCCGACAGGTACTGCACGGTGTCGGCGCCCTCGGGTGGCATCGTCGGGTTCAGCTCGAACGGCTGGAAGTGCAGCTCCACGGGCAGCTCGGGTCCAACACGCTCGAGTGCCCGTTCCAGCGCATTCAGCCCCACCGCGCACCAGGGACAAGCGACATCGGAGACGAAATCGATCTTCATGAACATCACCTCTTGCGTGCGAGTTTCGGGTCGAGCAGGTCGCGCAGCCCGTCGCCCATCAGGTTCAGGCCCAGCACCGCGAGCGCGATCGCCACGCCGGGATACACCGCCAGCATCGGCGCCTGGAACATCTGCGTCTGCGCCTCATTGAGCATGCGGCCCCAGCTGGGCGTGGGCGGCTGCGTGCCGAGGCCCAGGTAACTCAAGGCAGCCTCTGCCAGGATGGCCGTGGCGAACTGGTTGGTGGCCTGCACGATCAGGGCACTCGCGATGTTGGGCAGCACATGGTCGAACGTGATCTGCCAGCGGCCCTTGCCGGCGGCGCGCGCGGCGAGCACGAACTCGCGCGCCCAGATCGAATTCGCCGCGCCACGAGTGACCCGCGCGAACACCGGAATGTTGAACAGGCCGATCGCGACGATGCCGGTCGCGAGGCCGGGGCCGTAGATGGCGCCGAGCAGGATCGCGGTGAGCAGCGCCGGGAACGCGAAGGTGAAGTCCGACAGGCGCATCACGCCTTCCTCGACCCAGCCGCGCCGCGCCGAGGCCAGCAGGCCGAGCGCGGTGCCGAACGAAAAGCCGATCAACACCGCCAGCACACCGACGACGATCGAGGCCTGCGCGCCCACCAGCAGCTGCGAGGCGATGTCGCGGCCCAGGCTGTCGGTGCCGAACCAATGTGCCGCGCCGGGCGCGAGCAGCTTGTTCGGGATGTCGATCTCGGTGGCCGGATGCGGTGTCCACACCAGCGAGATCAGCGCGGCGGCGATCAGCAGCAGCGTGAGCGCGCCGCCGATCGCGAAACTCGGGTGGCGCAGCGCGCGACGCACGAAGCTGTCGTGCGCGGGCATGGCGACAATCGCTGTCGAATTCACGCGTCGCTCGCCTTCAGCCGCGGATCGATCACCGCATAGAGCACGTCGACGACGAAGTTGACGATCACCACCATCGCCACCAGCAGCAGCACCACGTCGCGCACGACCACCAGATCGCGATTGGCGATGGCCTGGAACACCAGGCGCCCAATGCCGGGCAGCACGAACACGTTCTCGACCACCACCGTGCCGCTGATCAGGAAGGCGAACTGCAGGCCCAGGATGGTGAGCACCGGGATCATCGCGTTGCGCAGCACGTGGCGCCACAACACCGCGCGGCGCGACAGGCCCTTGGCGCGCGCGGTGCGCACATAGTCCTCGCGCAGCGTCTCGAGCACCGACGAACGTGTCCAGCGCGCGAGCACGGCCGCCTGCACCGCGGCCAGCGAGACGGCCGGCAGCAGCAGCGCAACCAGGCCTTGCCACAGGCCGCCGCCGTCGTCTTCGTGCCAGCCGGGAAAGCCACCGGCACTCACCCATTGCAGCTTCACGGCAAACAGCAGGATCAGCAGGATCGCGAACCAGAAGCTGGGCACCGCGATGCCGAGCTGGCTCACCGCCATCACGCCGACATCGCCCGCGCGATTCTGGTGCGCAGCCGCGTAGATGCCGAGCGCGATGCCGATCAGCACCGTGAACACCATCGCCAGCGCCGCCAGCGGCAGCGTGACCTGCAAACGCTCGGCGATCAGCTCGGCGGTCGGCGTGTCGTACGAGAAGCTGTTGGCGGTGCGGCCTTGCAGCAGGCCACCGATCCAGTCCGCATAACGCACTGCCGGCGGGCGGTCGAGGCCGAGCTTCTTCTCCAGCGCGGCGATCGACTCCGGCGTCGCGGTGTCGCCCAGGATCACCTGCGCCACGTTGCCCGGCAGCAGGTCGAGCATCGCAAACACCAGCATCGACGCCACCGCCAATGTCGCGATGAAGGTGGCCATCCGCTTGAGCAGGAACAGGCTCACGACGACGGGTGCGGGTGGCCACACCGAGGGGTAGACATGCGATCTATGATGCCGCAAACCCGACGGTCGCCCTGGCGCGGCGGCCCGCAACCCATGCAATCGATCGACTTCGACACCCGCTCGGTGTTCATCGGCGGGCAGTGGCAGCCGGCCTCGTTCGGGCGCACGTTGCCGCTGCTCAACCCCTCCGACGGCAACGAGCTCACGCAGATCGCACGCGGCAGCCCGGCCGAAATCGACGCCGCGGTGCATGCGGCGCAGGCCGCGTTCGACGGCCCCTGGGGCCAGCTCACCGCGGCCGAACGCGGGCGCATCCTGCTGCGCATGAGCACGCGTGTGGCCGAGTTGGCCGACGTGCTCGCCCGCATGGAGGCACTCGACGTCGGCAAGCCCGTCAAGCAGGGCCTGGCCGACGCACTCGCGCTGGCGCGTTACCTCGAGTTCTACGGCGGCGCGGCAGACAAGGTGATGGGCGAGACGATCCCGTTCGCCAACGGCTACACCGCGCTCACGTTGCGCGAGCCGCATGGCGTCACCGGCCACATCGTGCCGTGGAACTACCCGATGCAGATCATCGGCCGTTCGGTGGGCGCGGCGCTGGCGATGGGCAACGCCTGCGTGCTCAAGCCGGCCGAGGAGGCCTGCCTCACGGCGCTGGCGTTCGCGCGTATCGCCCACGACTGCGGCCTGCCGGCGGGCGCACTGAACGTGGTGCCCGGCCTCGGCGACGAGGCCGGCGCCGCGTTGTCGCGCCATCCCGGCATCCACCATGTCTCGTTCACCGGTTCCGTGGCGGTGGGTCAGCTGGTGCAGGCGGCGGCGGCCAAGAACGCGGTGCCGGTCACCCTGGAGCTCGGCGGCAAGAGCCCGCAGATCGTGTTCGCCGATGCCGATCTCGATGCCGCGCTGCCGTTCCTGGTCAACGCCGGCATCCAGAACGCCGGCCAGACCTGCTCGGCGGCCTCGCGCATCCTGGTCGAGCAGCCGATCTTCGACAAAGTGGTCAAGCTGATGGGCGAGCGCTACCGGGCGCTGCGCGTGGGCCCGGCCATCGAGGACCTCGACGTCGGTCCGCTGATCTCGCAGCGCCAGAAAGAGGTGGTGAGCAACTACCTGGCGATCGCGCGCGACAGCGGGCTGCGAGTCGCCGGCCAGGCGACGCTGCCCGCGAACCTGCCCGCCGGCGGCTGCTACGTGGCACCCACGTTGTTGGCTCCGGTGCGCGACGATCACCGCCTCGCGCAGGAAGAGATCTTCGGCCCGGTGCAGGTGGTGATGAGCTTCGACGGCGAGGCCGATGCCGTGGCCCAGGCCAATGGCACGCCCTACGGGCTCGTCGCCGGCGTCTGGACGCGCGACGGCGGCCGTGCGCTGCGCGTGGCCCGCCGACTCAGGTGCGGGCAGGTGTTCGTCAACAACTACGGCGCCGGCGGCGGCATCGAGCTGCCCTTCGGCGGCGTGAAGCACTCAGGCCACGGTCGCGAGAAGGGCTTCGAGGCGCTGTATGGGTTCTCGGCACTGAAGACGATCGCGATCAAGCACGACTGAACGCGGCGCCCGCTCATCCGGCGGCGCGGCGCACCCCTTCGGCGATCTCGATCACCTTGTCCGAATCCACATCGCGCGCCTCGGCTGCGCGCTTGAGCGCGTCGTCGGTGATCACCGCACGCAGCGGCGACAGCTCGCGCGCGCCGCCCAGTTGCACCCAGCCGGCGTCGCGCCGCATCAGCAGGCGCAGCACGTCGGGCCGCGCATAGTGACCCATGGTGTCGACGATGGCCTTGGTGGCCTTGATCATCCAGGCCTCGAGCTCGGCATAGACCATGGCCTCGCCGTAGGTCGGGCCGGCCAGCGCGATGCCCAGCGGCGCAACCACCTCGCTGCCGCCGTTGGCATAACCGATGTTCATGCGTCCCTTGTAGGGGAAATCGGCCGCGACGTCGGCGTCGTTGAGCGCGGCGCAGGCCGAGACGACGAAGGCACCCGCCTCGAAGGCATGCGCACGCACCTCGAAGTGGCCCCAGAAGCAGCCCATCTTCTCGGGCTCCTCCAGCTGCGGGCCGGTGTGGAGTTCGAACGCACCGGGAAACACCGCGACGTGGATGTCCTCGCCCTGGGCGATCATCGAGGCGCGTACCAGCGTCATCAGGTGCTCGCCGCAGATCAACCCGCCGAGGCGGCCGATGTCGGTGTCGAACACCACCAGGTCGCTGGCGTCGCCCTGACCCCAGAACATGCGCTCGGTGAAGGTCGGCATCAGCTTGCGGTGCCGACCGAGGATGCTGCCGTCCGGGGCAAAGAAGATCAGGCTGTTGTAGACGGTGCTGACCTCGGGCCGCGAGTCCATCTCGTTGCAGCCGAGCACCACGTAGGTGCCGGCCTTGCGCGCGGCATGCGCGACGCGCTCGGCCTGTTCGCCCGGCACCACCAGCGCGTTGTCGCGGAACAGGATGCGGCCACCGGCCCACTGCGGCAGCACCGAGTCCCAGCCTTCGGTCCAGTAGGGGTAGCCGGCAAGCCAGGCTTCCGGGAACACCACCAGCTGCGCGCCGTTGCGGCCGGCCTCGGCAATCAACCCCTCGGCGCGCTCGACGCTGGCGTCGAGGTTCATGAACACCGGCGACTTCTGCGCGATCGCGACCTTGACCTTGTCGCGTCCACCGAGCACGGGCTTTGCGGGTTTGGCGGGCATGACGATTCCTTTCGATGGCAGTAGAGTGACTCCGCTTCAGGTGGCGGCCGCGGTGGCGGCGCGCCGATGCTAGGCGCGCGGACCCTGCGCGACTGTGCAGGGCGTGCCGCAGCGCTGTGCCCACAGCGTCAGGGACGAACGATGAATCTGCAGTTCGACACGTCGCAGGTGGACCCGTCCGAACGCGCCGGCTTCTGGCGCGAAGTGGTGTGCTCGGTCTACGTGCCGATGGATGCCGAGCCGCTGGCCCGCCGGAGTTTTCATGCCCGCATGGACGTACGCGCCGCGCGCGGCCGCGTGCACTCGCAGGTCGACGCCGGAGCGCAGTGCGTCAGCCGCGATGCCGCCCGCATCTCGCGCGGCGACGAGCGCGACATCTACACCTTCATGGTGCAACGCACCGGCAGCTGCGGCGTCGAGCAGGCGGGGGCACGGACGCTGCTGCAGCCGGGCGACATGCTTCTGTTCCACAACTCGAGGCCCTATCGCCTGCAGTTCGACCAGCCGTTTCGCCAGACCGTGATCCAGGCGCCGCGCAGTTGCGTCGGGCCGCTCGCGCGCGATCTGGATCGGCGATTGGCGCAGCGGCTGGCGCCGGCCGGCGGCTTCGGACGCGTGCTGCAGGGCTTCGTGCAGGGCCTGGACCAGGCCCTGGCCGAGATCGACGACACCGAGGCCGCGATCCTGGTCGATGAGCTGTTTCACCTGCTGGCCGCGCACAGCACCGTGCTCGACGACGCGCCGCGTGACGTCCGGCGCGCCCTGGTGGAGCGGGCGCAACGCGACGCGCGCGAGCGCATCGCCGACCCCGATCTAGGGCTGGAGACGCTGGCGCGTGCACAACGGGTGTCGCCGCGCTCGTTGCAGCGCGCCTTCGCCAGCGTCGGCACCGGGGTGATGCGCTGGCTGCGCGATGAGCGGCTGGCGCGATGCGCGGCCGCGCTGAGCGACCCGGTCGCCCGGGGCCGCGGCATCGCCGAGCTGGCGCTGGCACACGGCTTTCGCGATGTGCCGTCGTTCTGCCGCAGCTTCAAGGCGCGCTACGGCCGCACGCCGGGCAACTGGCGCGACCGGCCGCAATCGCCCGAATAGGTGCATTCGCAAGTGACTGGCCGGCCCCGGCAGCAATGTCGTACGGGTTCCAGACACTTGCAAATGCACCTACGTCGCGCTACGGTGCGGCCATGGCCCGCTCCGCTTCCGTGCACTTCGAGCTCGAGCAGCACCCCTTCTTCTGGCTGACGCAGGCCATTGGCAGCCGCGACCGCCGGCTGGCGCAGGACCTGCGCGGCTTCGGCCTGCGCGTGCCCGAGTGGCGCGTGCTGGCGTCGCTGTGTGCACGCCGACGCTGCTCGATGAGCGAGCTGGCCGACCTGGCCACGATCGACCGCACCACGCTGACGCGCACCGTCGATCGCATGGAGGGTGCCGGCTGGGTCACGCGTCTGGACGACACCCGCGATCTTCGCGTGACGCGGCTGGCGCCCACCGCCGCCGGCGAACGCATGTTTGCCCGCCTGTGGCCCACCGTCGAGCGGCTCAACCGGGTCGCAGTCGAGGGCCTGCCCGCGGGCGCCGTGGACATGCTGCGCTGGACGCTCGAGCGGATGAAGACCAACCTGGATCAGCAGCCTGCCGCCGACGAGCAGGCCGCTTAGCGTTGAACGAAGGAGTCCGTCATGTCGCAACCCGATGTCTTCGACGTCACCCGCTGCGTCGAGCCCGATCGCGTGCACAAGAGCGTGTATACCGACGCGCAGATCTTCGATCGCGAGATGCAGTGCATCTTCGAGCGCGTCTGGGTCTACTGCGGCCATGAATCGCAGATCCCGAACGCGGGCGACTATGTCGCCGTGACCATTGGCCGCCAGCCGATGGTGATGGTGCGCGCGACTGACCGCCGCATCCACGTGGTGCACAACCGCTGCCCGCACCGCGGCGTGCAGGTGGTAGGCAACACCCATGGCAACACCGGCGCCGCGTTCGTGTGCAGCTACCACGCCTGGAGCTTTCACCTCGACGGCAGCGTGCGCGCGATTCCGCTGGCCAAGGGCTACGAGGGCACGCGCATGGACCGCAGCAACCCCGACTGCAACCTGAAGCGCGCCGCCCGGGTGGACAGCTACCGCGGCTTCGTGTTCGCGAGCCTGGCGGCCGACGGCCCGTCGCTGCTCGAATTCCTCGGCGAGGCGAAGATCGCGTTCGACGACATGTGCGACCGCTCGCCGGTGGGCGAGGTCGAGATCGTGCCGGTGTGCCACCGCGTGATCCAGCACTCGAACTGGAAGTTCTTCATGGAGAACCAGCTCGACGCGCTGCACCCGTCGGTCACCCACCAGTCCACCGGCATCTCGGCCACCCGCGTGGAGCGCCGGCTGAAGGAGCAGAACGGCGCAGCGCCGCTGCAGTACCACATGCTGTCGGCCTTCGCATCGAGCTTCGAACAGTGGGACAGCGTGCAGACCATCAACTACCCGCAGGGCCACGGCATCCTGAAGGCCTACATGGGCCTGCGACCGCAGGACAAGGACACGCTCGAGCACGAGGCGATGCTGAAGCAG
>JAEUPI010000197.1 GCA_016790175.1 Burkholderiaceae bacterium
TCACGCACCGGCCCCACCGGCGTGGACCTGTCGACCACCGCCACGCTGCACTACGGCGACGGCGCCGTGGCGCAGATGCGCTGCGCGATGGATCTGGCGCTGCACCGGCAAGCCACCATCGTCGGCAGCGATGGCGTGATCAGCACCGAATTCCTCAACCACACGGCCGAGCCCGGCAGCGTGCATCCCTGGGGCTACCAGCCGAGCCAGTTGCGTGTGCGGCGCGGCGGCGGCAATGGCCCGTTCGAAACCATCACCAGCCCGGCCGGGAGCGGCTTCCGATTTGCGGCCGAAGCCTTCGCGGCGGTGGTGGCCCAGCGCGACGTGGCCGCGATCGATCGTGCGGCGCAGGCAAGCCTGGACATCGCTACGATGATCGACGCGATCGGCGCCGCGCGGCATGAGGCCGACACGCCATGCTGAAGACGCTGAAGGACCTGTTCGACAACCTGCTGCCGCCGGAGCCGAACGCGCAGCCGCGTGAGGCCGAACATGTGCTGCAGCTGGCCACCGCGGTGATGCTGGTCGAGGTGATGCGCGCCGATGCCAGCTTCCACGAGCCCGAGCGCATGGCCGTGCTGGCCGCGCTGCGCGACAAGTTCGCGCTGGCCGACGACGAGGCGCAGCGCCTGGCCGAGCTGGCCGAGGCCACGGCGCGCGAGTCGGCCGACCTCTACGCCTTCACCTCGCACATCGACGCCCGGTTCGACATGGCGCAGAAGATTCGCATGATCGAGCACATGTGGCGCGTGGCCTATGCCGACGGGCACCTGAGCGCGCATGAACGACATGTGCTGTGGCGCGTGGCCGACCTGCTGCACGTGCCGCAGGCCGCGTACCACCACGCCCGCCTGCGCGTTCAGCCGCAGGCCGGGCCCGAGGCACCGCCGGGCACATAGCGCGCGCTCTTCGAGGGCAACCCCGACGCCTCGAACGGGGGATACCCCCTCGCATCGGACGTTGCGCGCACAGGCCCGCGTTGGGCAATCTCGGTGCATGAGCACGAGCGCCCTGTCGACCGCGACCCGCTGCGCTGCTGCCGGCCTCGCCCTGCTGTGGCTCGCGGCCCCAGCTTGGGCGCAGCCGACGCTGGGCCCGACGCTCGCCATCGAGCTGGCGCTCGAACGCTGTCACGACGGCATCCACGCGATCGAGGACGCCAGCGTCGGACCCTCGACGATCGTCTTCCGTGCCGGGCCGCGCGATGTGTTCGTCTTCTTCGGCCTGGTGCACGTGGGCTACGCCGAAGTGGGCGGCACCGGCGCCCGGCATCCGCGCGAAGCACGGATCATGCTCAGCTGCGACCGCTCGGTGGCCTGCGTGCGCAGCGGCCCCTCGAGCCCCGAGATGGCGGCCGCGCGCGCCGAACACGGCATCGTGCCGCTTTCGGCCCTGCCCGTGCAGCAGGCGTCGCTCGCGCTGTACTGCCCCGACCTGCGCGACGCGCAGGCGCTGCACAAGGCGCTGCTCGGACTTCGGCGTGTCTCGGCACCCTAGCGAGCGCGCTCGTCAGCGAAGAACACATCGAGCGTCGGAAACTGCGCCCTCGCGCGCAGGCAGTCCCACAGAAAGATCGCGAGCCCTGGGTCGCCCGTCCACAGCGAATGGCGCAGCTGCCCGTACCGCCGCGCTTCGGCCTCGGCCTGATCGATCGCATGCATCGCGAACGCACGCGCGCGCCGAAGCCACAGCGGATCTCCGGTGCGCTCGTGGAGCACCAGAAACGCATAGGCATTGCCGGCCGTGCCGTGGCACAGGTTGGCGCCCTTGGCGAGTGGTCCGGCAGCCCAGATGGCCTGCCCGGCCCCCAGAAGCAGCGCATCGAGCTCGTCGCCCGGAAAGCCCGCGAGACAGATCACGAAGCCCGGCGCACCATGGCAGAACTGCATCAACCATTTCGGCTGCCGGCCGGCCGCGACGATCAACTCCGGACGCCAGTTGACGAGTGCGCCGTCGCAGCTTGCGCTGCGGCGGACCGTCTGCGCGATGCAGTCCTGCCAGAACGCCCAATGGCGATCATCGAGCAGATGTCGCACGCGGATCAGGCCCAACGCCGTGGCCACGAAACCATGCACGCCGTCGAGATAGCTGCAGCGTTGACCGTACAGGTCCTGGATCCAGTAGTGGCAACCGTGGGCCTCGGACCACGACAACTCGCTGCGCAGCTGCGCAGCGATGCGGCGGACCCGATCGGCCCAGCGCGCATCGCCGGTGCGCTCGTGCAGGAAGCTCGCAGCGAGCAACGCGCCGGGTGAGCCCCACATCAGCTCGCGGGCCGGATGCGCGATCTGGCCGTCGATCAGCCACGCCACGGCGTCGGCGCGGGCGGCGGTCGGACCGTCGGCAAAGGCCATCATCTCGATCGGCAGGTCGCCCATCAGATAGGCGCCGAAGTCGTCGCTCCCCTGCGAGCGGAGCCAGGCGCGGTTGTCGTCGCGCAAGCGGTCCAGATCGATGCCGTCGGCCAGCGTGGCGCGGCAGGCGCCGACCGCACGCAGGTAGCGCAGCGCCCACACCACACCGACTGCGCCGAAGTACAGGCTTGTCGAAGGTGCCGACGGGTCCTCGCCGGGATCGAGATCCTTCGGGTGAACGGGCCAGTAGCTCGTGGGCCGGTACGCGGCTTCGGTCTCGCGCACGATCCAGGCAATCGCCTCGTGTGCGCGCCGCTCGTCCCACGGCCGCTCGACGAGCGGCTCGTGGCGTGCGGGATCGTGGAGTGTCGGCATGGCGGACATGGGGACGACACTGTCCGCCGTTTCGCCCGCGGCCGTCAAGCCGCCGGATGTGTTGCCCGGCCGGGGCGCGAGTCAGGACTCGCGGGTCAGGACTCGCGCGTCAATAGCCCTTGGTGAACTGCGCGTAGATCACGCCGGGCATCGTGCCGTCAGCCAGCTTCACGCGCGGCACGGCCACGATGTTGAGGCCGAGGCCCCAGTCCTTCTTCGTGGCCGACAGCACCGGCAGCACCGCGGGCACCAGCACATGCGGGCCGTCGAAGGCCAGCGTGCGATAGAACAGGAACGCGCCGCCGCCGGCATCGAACGTGTAGGTGCCGGTCTCCACCAGCCGCTTCTGCCAGGTGTGGCCGGCATAACCGCCCATTTCGTTGAGGCTGTCGCGCATCATGCCGAAAGCGGTCTTGCCGACCCAGCCCTGCCAGTCGCCCTGCAGCTTGCGCTCGAGCTGCACGCCGAGGCCCCAGTTGCGCTCGTTGTACTTGCGGTTGGTCATCGCCACGCCGTCTTCGTCGACCGGATCGTCGAAGTGGTGGCTCATGCCCGGCAGCTGCACCGTGATCTGCTGCGCAGGCGAAGGCCAGGGCTTCGACACCGCATCGGTAGGCGGCAGCGGGCTTGCCGCCGCCAGCATGATCGACTGCGGTGCGGCCTCGGCGTGAACCACGCCACAGATCGCGAACCACGCATACGCACACATCCGAACCCAGCGCATCGCCTTCTCCCGTTATGCGAACGGGATGTCGGCGCCCGGGCGGCGGGCTCCAGGGTGCGGTTACAGCAACGCCGCCGCGCCGCGGAATCCTTGCGCGGCGCGGCGTGATGATTTCGCAGATGCGGCTACTCGTTACTGTTGATCGTGATCGTGGCGGTCGCGTCGCCGATCTGACAGCGCGAATCGGCACCACCGGCCAGCGCGATCGTGACCGTAAAAGTCTCCGGACCCTCGGCAGTGACGTCGTCCACGATCGTGAACGCGAGTGCCTTGCTTGCCGCATCCATCGTGAAGGCCTCCGCGGTCTTGGCAGCGAAGTCGCCCGGCGCCACGGCGGTGCCGTTGGTCGTGGTCACCGTCAACGGGCAGCTCAGGCCGGCCACGGCGTTCGTCATCGAGATCAGCGTCTGGTCGGCTCCGGCCGCTTCAGTGACCGTGGCATCGGCGATCGAAATCACCGCGGCCGCATCGTCGCTGACGATCGTGATCGTGGCCGTTGCGTCGCCGATCTGGCATCGCGAGTCGGCACCAGCCCCCAAGGCGATGGTGACGGTGAAGGACTCCGCGGTCTCTATGCCGGTGTCATCGACGATCGTGAACGCGAGCGGCTTGCTCGCTGCGTCGAGCGTGAACGCCTCGGCGCTCTTCGCAGCGAAGTCGCCCGGCGCCACGGCGGTGCCGTTGGATGTGGTCACCGTCAACGGGCAGCTCAAACCGGCCACGAAGTTCGTCATCGAGATCGTCGTCTGGTCGGCACCGGCTGCTTCGGCGACCGTGGCATCGGCGATGGAGATCACCGCGGCCACGTCGTTGCTCACGATCGTCACCGTCGCCTGCCCGTCGCCGAGTTGGCAACGCGGGTCTGCGCCTGCGGCCAGGGCCACCGTGACCGTGAAGGTCTCGTTGGGCTCGATGAGCGTGTCATCGAGAATCGGCACACCCAGATTGGCGCTGGCGGCGCCGATGGTGAACGTTGAGCTGGGCGGGTTGTAGTCGAGGCCCGAGGTCGCAGTGCCGTTGGCCGTGGTCACCGTCAACGGGCAGCTCAGCCCGGCCACGAAGTTGGTCATCGTGACCGGCACCAGGGCAGTGCCGCCGGTTTCGGGGACCGAGAAGTCGCCGATCGACACCACCGCGAACGCATCCGCGCTGGTGATGGTGACTGTCGCCGTGCCGTCGCCAATCTGGCAGCGCGGGTCGGAGCCCGTGGCCAGCGCGATGCCGACGGTAAAGGTCTCGCTGGCCTCGACAATGAAGTCGTCGGCGGTCGTCACCGGCAGCGGGACACTCGCGACGCCATTGACGGCGAACAACGCACCACTGATCGCCGTGTAGTCGGCCGGCGCCACCGCGGTGCCGTTGGTCGTGGTCACGCTCAAGCTGCAGTTCACGCCGGTCGGGTTCGTCATCGTGACCGGCACTTGCGCAATGGCCCCTTCGGCCACCGTGACGTCGGCAATCGAGATCACCGAGAACGCGTCGTTGCTGACGACCGTGATCGTGGCCTGGCCATCACCGATCTGGCAGCGCGGATCGGAGCCCGCAACCAGCGCGAGATTGATCGTGAAGGTCTCGTTGGTCTCGACCAGCACGTCGTCGACCACCGCGAGGTTCAGCGTGGCGCTGGTCACTGCGTTCATGTCGAACGTGGCACCGTTGATCGCGGTGTAGTCACCCGGCGCCACCGCCGTGCCGTTGGCCGTGGTCACGCTCAGCCGGCAGTTCACGCCGGTCGCATTGGTCATCGAGATCGTCGTCAGATTGTTCGCGGCGCCTTCGGTGACCGTCGCATCGGCGATCGAGATCACCGAGGCCAGGTCCTCGCTGGTGATCGTGATCGTCGCCGTGGCCGTGCCGAGCTGACACTGCTGGTCGGAGCCGGGCGCCAACGCGATCGTCAGCGTGAAGGTCTCTGCCGGTTCGACGAGGATGTCGTTCACCGTGGTCAGGTTGACCGGCACGCTGCCCGCGCCGGCCAGCGTGACGCCCAGGCCCGTCACCGCGGTGAAGTCCTCGGGCGCGGTCGCCGTGCCGTTGACGCTCGTGACCGTGACGTTGCAGGTGCGACCGGTCGGATTGGTCATCGACACCAGCGCCTGCCCACCCGTGGCTTCGCTGATCGTCGCGCTGGCGATCGACACCACCGAAGCCTGGTCGTCGCTGGCGATCGTGATGGTCGCGACACTCTTGGCGAGCTGGCAGCGGGCGTCGGAGCCGGCCGCCAGCGCGATGATGACCTGGAAGGTCTCGTTCGCCTCGAACAGCGCGTCGTCGGCGATCGTCAGCGGCAGCGGCGTGTTCGCGACAGCCGAGATCTGGACCAAGTCGCCCTGCACCGCGGTGAAATCCGCCGGCGCCAGCGCTGAACCGTTCTGCGTCGCGTAGGCGAGACGGCAGAACACGCCGTCCGGGTTGGTCATCGTGATCGTGGTGCCGTTCGATGCCGCGCCCTCGGTCACCGTGGCATCGAGGATCGAGATCACCGCCGGCGAGCCGTCGTTGGGCGGCGGCTTGGATCCACCCCCGCCG
>JAEUPI010000221.1 GCA_016790175.1 Burkholderiaceae bacterium
TGCACGATCTCGCCCGACGCATCGGCACGCGGCTCGGGCACCGGCAGCGCGTGGCGCGCGAGGTGTTGCATCAGCCTCAGGTAGAACGGCAGCTGATCGGAGCTCAGACGCTCGAACAAGGTGAGCACCCAGCGGCCGTCCGCGGTGTCGACGAAGTAGTTGGTGTTCTCGATGCCGGCCGTCACCGGCTCCATCGACACCAGTTCACCGACCTGCAGCGGCCGCAGCCAGGCGCGCACCTCGTCCGTGTGAAGCTCGGTGAAGACCGCCATCGGTGCCGGAGCCCGCCGCGGTGGGTCAGAACGAGAACAGATTCCAGACGCGCTGGCCGGCGAGACCACGCGTCTGCGACGCATCGCGCGACGCATCGGCGGGCACGATCTCGTACGGGCGGGTGCCCGCCGTCTTGGGCGTGACGGTGATGCGCTGCACCTGCCCGCGCACGCGCAGCTCCTCGATGCGCACCGCGTCGTCCTCGAGCACGACACGGCGCACCTCGGGCTCGCCGGGCCGGCTCGCTGTGCCTGCGGGTGCGGCCGCGCCGGCGGCCGGCGCGGCAAGGGCGGCCGATGCGGCGAGCAAAAGGGTCAGGGTGCAGGCCGTTCGAAGCAGACTCATGGAGACGATTCTAGGTGCCGGCCATTGCCAAATGGCAGCGCACAATGCCCACCCTGCCGCAACTCGGCCCATTGACCGTGCCCCGATGGAAGACCACACGCTGATCCTGGTGGACGGGTCGAGCTACCTCTACCGCGCCTACCACGCGATGCCCGACCTGCGCTCGCCCGACGGCTTTCCGACCGGCGCGATCCACGGCATGGTGGCGATGATGAAGCGGCTGCGCGAGCAGTTCCGCGGTGCGCATGCGGCCTGCGTGTTCGATGCCAAGGGGCCGACGTTCCGCGACGCCTGGTACCCCGAGTACAAGGCCCACCGCGCGCCGATGCCGGAAGACCTGGTCAGGCAGATCGAGCCGATCCACGAGGTGGTGCGCCTGCTCGGCTGGCCGGTGCTGGAAGTGCCCGGCATCGAGGCCGACGACGCGATCGGTACGCTGGCCCGCGTGGCGGCGGCAAGTGGCCACAAGGTGATCATCTCCACCGGCGACAAGGATCTGGCGCAACTGGTCGATGCGCAGGTGCAGCTGATCAACACGATGAGCAACGAGACGCTCGACGTCGCCGGCGTGCAGGCCAAGTTCGGCGTGCCGCCGGATCGCATCGTCGACTACCTCACGCTGATCGGCGATGCCGTCGACAACGTGCCCGGCGTCGACAAGGTAGGCCCCAAGACAGCCGTGAAGTGGCTGGCCGAACATGGCTCGCTCGACGGCGTGATCGCTGCTGCGGACACCATCAAGGGCGTGGCCGGCGACAACCTGCGCAAGGCGCTGGCCTGGCTGCCGCAGGGGCGGCGCCTGGTGACCGTGGTGACCGATTGCGATCTCTCGGTGCAGGTGCCGGGCTGGCCGGCGCTGGAGGCACTTGCGTTGCGCGAGGTGGATCGCGAACAGCTGCTTGCGTTCTACCAGCGCTACGGCTTCCGCAGCTGGCGCAAGGAACTGGAAGAAGATCTCGGTGTCGCTCCAGCGGCGCCGGCGCCGGCGAGCGTGGGCGTGCGCACGACGGGCGACGAAGGCATCGCGGCCGATGCGCAGCCGCTGAAGCGCCACTACGAGCCGATCTTCACGCGCGAACGGCTCGACGCGTGGATCGCAACGCTGCGGGCGGCGCCGCTGGCCGCGCTGGATACCGAGACCGATTCGCTCGACCCGATGCGTGCGCGCATCGTCGGCATCTCGTTTGCCGTGCAGCCGGGCGAGGCTGCCTATGTGCCGGTGGCGCACGACTACCCGGGCGCGCCGGCGCAGCTGTCGCGCGACGAGGTGCTCGTCGCGCTGCGACCCTGGCTGGAGGATTCGCTTGCCGCCAAGGTGGGCCAGAACATCAAGTACGACACCCATGTGTTCGCCAACCATGGCATCGCCGTGCGCGGCTGGCGGCACGACACGCTGCTCGAGAGCTACGTGCTCGAGGCGCACCGGCCGCACAGCCTGGAGAGCCTGGCCGAGCGGCATCTGAATCGCAAGGGCCTGAGCTACGAAGATCTGTGCGGCAAGGGTGCGAACCAGATTCCCTTCTCGCAAGTCGAGGTCACGCGCGCCACCGAGTACTCGGGCGAGGACAGCGAGATGACGCTGCACGTGCACCAGGTACTGTTGCCGCGAATCGAACGCGAGCCCGGCCTGCACCGCGTGTACCGCGACATCGAGATGCCGGTGTGCGAACTGCTGGCGCGCATGGAACGCCACGGTGTGCTGATCGACGCCAGGCGCCTGGCACAGCAGAGCCGCGAGCTGGCCGAGCGCATGGTCGCGCTGGAGCAGGAAGCGCATGCGCTCGCCGGACAGCCGTTCAACCTGGGTTCGCCCAAGCAGATCGGCGACATGCTGTTCGGCAAGCTGGGGCTGCCGGTGAAGAAGAAGACGGCCTCCGGCGCACCCAGTACCGACGAAGACGTGCTGCAGGAACTGGCCGCCGACTACCCGCTGCCGGCCAAGATCCTCGAGCACCGCAGCCTCAGCAAGCTCAAGGGCACCTATACCGACAAGTTGCCGCAGATGGTGAACCCGGCCACCGGCCGCGTGCACACCAACTACGCGCAGGCCGTGGCGGTCACCGGGCGGCTCGCGAGCAACGATCCGAACCTGCAGAACATCCCGATCCGCACGCCCGAAGGCCGGCGCGTGCGCGAGGCCTTCGTGGCGCCACCCGGGCATGTGGTGCTCAGCGCGGACTATTCGCAGATCGAGCTGCGCATCATGGCGCACATCAGCGGCGACGAGGGCCTCACGCGCGCCTTCGCGCAGGGCATGGACGTGCACCGCGCCACCGCGAGCGAGGTGTTCGGCACCCCGCCCGGTGACGTGACCGCCGAACAGCGGCGTTATGCCAAGACCATCAACTTCGGCCTCATCTACGGCATGGGCGCGTTCGGCCTCGCGCAGAGCCTGGGTATCGAGAAGGCTGCCGCAGCGGCCTACATCGACCGCTACTTCCAGCGCTTCGCCGGCGTCAAGCGCTACATGGACGAAACCAAGGCTCGCGCCGCCGAGCGCGGCTACGTGGAGACGCTGTTCGGCCGCCGCATCGAGCTGCCCGACATCCGCGGCGGCAACGGCCCGCGCCGCGCCGGTGCCGAGCGCCAGGCCATCAACGCGCCGATGCAGGGCAC
>JAEUPI010000005.1 GCA_016790175.1 Burkholderiaceae bacterium
TGCTTGTGGCGGGTAGAGGTGAACGCGTTGCCGGCGTCACCGTGCGGGGAACGAACAGAAACTGCCACGCGGCGTAGCTGCGCGCGCCGGTGAAGGCTTCGAGCCCAAGGTCGAAGTCGGCACGCTTGATCGGCTCGCCGCTGGCCTGGCTGTGAATGCCGACAATCTGCGGCCCTCGGCGCACGATGGCCCAGGGCGTTTGCGGCTCCAACGGATCGGCGTACAGGCGACGGAGGTGACGGACGGGCTGCGGGAAGCGCGCGTCGCGCACCAGCTCCTCCAGAGTCACGGGCAGGTGCTTCACCGGGCCGGGCGACGACCGGTAGTAAGACTCGAGCGCTGCCTGGTATTGCTGGCCGATGAACAGCAATTCGTCCTCGAGATCGCGCTGCTTGGCGGCATGCCACGACTGCGTATAGGTCAGGGTGGCCAGCCCGGCCAGCATGATCACCAGCAGTGCGCCGAGCAGCACGGCACCGCGCTGGGTCGGCCGATGGAGGCTCACGGCGTGCCTCCGCTCTCGGTCGAGGCAAGCGCCGGTCGCACGGTGACGATTTGGCTGCCGCCGGCCTCCTGGTCCACCAGGCCGCCGGGTGGCGCCGCGGCGGGGTCCGGCGGCGCCAACCGATCGGGCAACGGCTCGCCGCGCACGTCGGTGCGCGTGCTGCGCACGTCGATCACGCCGCCGCGCCCAGCATCCTTCGGCGCCACCACAATCCAGGTGGGTCTTTCGGCGTAGGGGTCGACCGGTATCGCTCGCAGATAACGTCGTTCGACGAGATCCTCCAGGCGATCCGGATAGCGACCGTTGTCGCCATAGAACTTGTCGAGTGCCTCACGCATCGTGCGCAGGTTGTGCTCAAGCACCTGCTCGCGCCCGCGCTCCATCGCCGCCATGTAGCGCGGCACGGCGATCGACAGCAGCAGTCCGATGGCCGCCATCACGACGATCATCTCGATCAGCGTGAAGCCTCGTGCAGCACGGGTGCGCATCATGGCCTTGGTCACCATTCGCGGTAGGGCACGCCGTTGAGGCCGATGCCCGGCGTGCGCGAGTACACATCGAATACGTCGTCGCCCTCCTGCGGATCGTCGGGTGCGCTGGCGTAGCTGCGCAGGCCCCACCCGGTGGCCGACATCGCTGCCTCGGTCGACACGAACGGGTCGCGGGGCAGCCGGCGCAAGAAGTAGATGAGGCCACCTTTCGGGTCCTGCAGGTTCGCAACGCCTTGCACGAGCACGTCGAGATTGGGCGGGTAGCCCGAGGCGCCGAGACTGCGCGCGATCAGACCCTGTTCGGCCGCGCGCTTGTAGCGGTCGATCGCCATGCGGAGCTCGCGGAGCGCACCGCGGAGCTCCTGCTCGCGACTGCGTTGAACCGCCAACTCGGCCATCGGCGCGGCCATCATCGCGAGCACGCCGAGCAAGGCGAGCGTGACCACCAGCTCGATCAGCGTGAATCCGCGCGTGCGCATCGTGGCCGCTCGAACGGGCAGGCCGGTCATTCGCTGGCGCCGTCGGTGCTCGGGGCCGGCGGGGGCGGCGATGCGGTACCGGCCGGTTGTGTGGGCGCGGCCGGTGCCATCGCACGGCCGGGCTGGATCGACGCGGGTGCGGGTCGACGCGGGCGGGGCGCGATCGTGCCGCTGCCGCCGGCGGGCGCATAGGTGCCCGAGTAGCTGCTGCCGTTACCGCTGCCGGACGCGCCGGCAGTCGTGGCACCGGCAACGACAGCGCCGGTATCGGCTGCACCGCCGGCTGCAGTCGATTCGCCGGCCGATGCCGGCGCAGGGCCGTTGCCCAGCGCAGCGGCCGGCCGCTGCGAGTTGAGGATCGAGCTACCGCCCGCGCCACCCGCCTTGGGCTGCGTGGCCGGCTGCGGCAATTGCGAAGCGGCCGCGGGACTGGTCGCCGCACCCGCCGCTTGCGCCTGTCCGGGCGCACCGCGCAACTCGATCAGCGCGTTCGGGCTGGTGCTCGCCGCGCCGATCGGGTCAAGCCGCAGCGGCTTGTCGCGCACCAGCGTTTCGGTGCCCGACCATACTTCGCCTACCCGCGCCTCCGGCGGTGCCTGTGGACGGATCACGCGCGGGGTGATCGACAGCACGATCTCGCTCTTGCTGGCGTTGCCGTTGTTGCTCGAGAACAGGCGTCCTGCTACCGGCACCTGACCGAGGCCGGGCACCTTGCTCGCGGTGCTGCGGTCCTGGTCGCTGATCAGCCCGGCGAGCACCTGCGTTTCGCCGTCCTTGAGCCGCAGGGACGTCTGCGCGCTGCGCGTGCCGATCTGGTAGGCGATACCCGAGGCCGTCTCGACGGTCTTGGCGATGTTGCTGACCTCGAGGTTGACCTTGATGCCGACGTCACCCTCCACGTGCACCAGCGGCTCGACCTCGAGCTTGATGCCTACGTCGACGTACTGCACCGAGCCGGTGATGACCGAGGTCTGTCCGGCCTGTTGTGGCGTCAGCAGATTGGTGATCACCGGCACCTTGTCGCCGACCAGGATCTTGGCTTTCTCCTTGTTGCGCGTGCGGATGCGCGGGCTGGCCAGGATGTTGGTGTCGGTGTCCTGCAGCATCAGGTTCAGGCTCAGCGCGAGCGGCGTGACGAGCAGATCGTTGCGCGTCAGGTTCTTCAGGTCGCCGTAGGTGCGCGTGGTGCTAGGCGTGGCGACGCCGAAGCCCTCGGGCCACTTGACGCCGATGTTGCTCAGCCGGTCGGCCGAGACCTCCAGCACCTCGACCTCGAGCATCACCTCGGGTTCGGGCAGGTCGTTGGCGGCGATCACCTTCTCGGCCACCGCGATCGCGTCGGGCGTGTCGCGCATCACCAGCGTGTTGGTCTTGGCGTCGGTGACGATGTCCTTGGTCTTCAGCAGCGACTTCACGATGTTGGCCATGTGCGCGGCGTCCACGTTGCTGAGCTGGAAGCTGCGCACCTTGAGTTCGGCGTATTCCTTCTGCTTCGGCGCCGTGGCCGGGTAGACGAACAGCGTGTTGTTGTTGAGCACGCGCTTTTCGAGCTGGTTCTGCAGCAGGATCAGGTCGATCGTGTCCTCGACCGACGCGTCCTTCACGTAGATCGTGGTCTTCAGGTCGTTCTTCACGTCGCGGTCGAGAATGATGTTCACGTTGGCCGTGCGCGAGAGCGCCTCGAACACCATCTTCAGGTTCGCATCGCGAAAGCTCAGCGTCACCGGTCGTTTGAACGCGGCCTGCGTGGCCAGCTGCCGCTCGCGTGCCACGCGGGCGGTCTCGATGCGCTCGTCCACGCTGCGCAGCAGCCTGCCCACGGCCGTCGAGTTCGGCAGGTCGCGGGCCGCGCGGCGCAGGATGTCCTGCGCCAGCTCGAGCTGGTTGGCCTTGATCGCGCGCTCGGCCTGGGCGATCTCGGCCTGCGCGCGCTTGGCCTCCAGCACGAGCTGCAGACCGCGCTGCGCGCGTTCGTTGCCGGGGTCGACTTGCAGCGCCTCCTGGTGCGCCGACGCGGCCGCGTCGAGCTGGCCCTGCTCGCGCGCGGCGTCACCGCGCGCATTCAGTGCCTGCGCGAGCAACGCCCGCTGGGCGAGGTAGTCGATGCGGAACCGGGCATTGCCGGGGTCGAGCTCGGTCGCCTTCTTCAGCTGGGGCAGCGCGTCGCGCGGCTTGCCCTCGGCCAGCAGTCGGATGCCGTCGTCGTGCAGCTGTTGCGCTGCGCAGCCGCCGAGGGCGAGCACGATGCCGAGCACGATGGCCGCGCGCTTCGGCACAGGGTGGACGAGAGGGGGACGATTCACGATGGCGCTCCCGTCACGCTCATCCTGAGCGTGACATTGCTGGCAAGATGGGTGAACGACAGTTCGCGCGCGCTCACGGCGTCGAGCCGGAAGCCGCCATCGAGCACGTCGCCGGGCGAGGCCACGAGCAGGCGGTCCTGCAGCGCGAGAAAGACCTGCGGCTTCGCTCCCGCGCCGGCATCCATCAGGCCCACCAGCTTGTAGGGCAGCGTGGGCGGCGGCGGAGGAGCCGGCGGCGGCGGAGGCGCCTGCACGACCTTGGGTGGCGGCGGCGGTGGCGGCGGAGGGGGCAGCCACTGGCGAGCCGCAAAACTGTCGCCGCCAGGTTCGGCGACCAGCTGGGCCCGGCGCGGCAGTGCGGGTTCGGCGGTGGCGGCGAGCGCCGGTGCGGCGGGGGCGGCGACCGCCGGAGCGGCGACCGTGGTCGGCCGAGGAGCCACGGCGACCACATTCACCGGCGACGACTGCCGTGTGACGACGATCCCGGCCGACCAGGCGGCCACGCCGATGGCCGTGCCGAACAGCGCGATGCGCTTCGCCTTCATGGGCCTTCCACCCGGTACAGCAACATCAGCCGGGCCGTCGCACGCAACTCGTCGGTGCGGGTGTCACCGCGCTCGAGCTGCAAGCTCTCGAGCGCCGCATTCGGCAGGTCGTTGAGCACGCCGGCCAGGTAGCGCCGCACGGCTGCATAGGAGCCTTGTACCGGCACGCTGACGTTCAGGCGCGAGATCGGCAAGGTCTGGTCGGGTTGCACCGCATAGTCGGTGCGCTCCATCGTCACGCCGCTGGCCTGCGCACGCTCGATCAGCGCTCGCACCTGGTGGCCGCGCTGATCCACGCGCGGCAGCGCGTCGATCCAGCGCAGCGCCTCGCGCTCGGGGTCCGGCGCGGCTTCGTTCAGCCTCGGCATCTCGACGCGCAAGCGCTGACGCTGTTGGGCGCGATCGCGTTCGGCCTTCAGGGTCGGCAGCCACCACGCTTGCACCATCGCGGCCGCCAGCACCAGCAGCAGCGCCGCGGCGGCGGGCCAGCCGAGCCGGCGCTGTGCGAACCAGCGCAGGCGATTGGCCAGCGCATCACGTGTCGGCAGCGGCGGGGCGGAGGACGGGCTCATGGCTGCGTCTTCTGCGCCGCGGTGACCGTCGGTGCCGGGCGCCACCCGGCCTGCACGGTGAAGCGCACTGGCTTGCCCGGCACGTCGCGTTCGAGTTGATGATTGGCGAGCACCACCTCCACCAGCCGCACGTCGGCTTCGAGCGCGGTCACGTAGACCATCATCGCCGTCACGTCCTTGGCCTCGGCGGTGAGCTTCACACGGCCGGAGCGAGCATCGGGCTCCAGGCGCAGCAGCCCGACCGCCGGCTGCGTGTGCTGCTCGAAGACAGCCAGCAGGTCCGACCAGGGCGCGGTGATCTGCGCGGCCAGCGACTTCACCTGCACCAGGCCACGCCGCTGCGTGTCCGACAGCGGCGCGCGCACGGCGGCCGGGCGCACGTCGCGCACCGCGGCGCGCTGGGTCTCCTGGCGCAACAGCCAGGCCTGTACCAGCACGGCGCCCAGTGCGGCGAGTGCCACCAGTGCCAGCACGAGGCCGCTCCATGGCCGCGGCGGCGGGGCGACGAAATCGAGGTCGGCCGCGTTCACGATGGCCGGCCCTCGGCCGAGAAGGGGTGCAGCGGTGCGCGAAGCTCCCAGCCGCAATGGGCGGCGGCCACCGTCCAGCGTTGTCGTTGTGCGTCGTCCTGCGGCAGCAGGATCACCGGCGCGTCGTCACGCACCGGTGGCGCACCGAGCGCGAACGCGCGCACGCCGCGTAAGAGCCCGCTGGCATCGTGCGGGCCCACGCGCAGCCAGCTGAGCGCGGCCGGGTGCAGTCCGTGCAGCCGCACGAGCGAGGCGCCTTCGTCGCGCAACAGCACCAGCAAGGCATCGGCGACGCTGCGGTCCACGCACAGCAGCGACAGATCGTCGGCCAGAGCCGGGCGCAATTGCGCCAGCTTGGCGCCCGCGGCGTCGACGCTGGAGCGCCACTGCAGCACGTCGTCGGACTCGACGGCGGCCGCAAGCCAGTGCCCCCCATGCGGCAGCAAGGCAGCCCGCACGGTCAGGCTGTCGCGACCGAGCGCAGTCTCGAAGTAGGCGCGGGCCTGCGACTGCTGCTGTGCCCAGGGCCCCCGCGCCGGCAGCAGCGCGTAGTAGACGCGTTCGTCCGGCACACTCAAGGTCACGGCGGGCCTCGACGATGCATGCCAGGTGGCGTCGCCCAGCCGGGCGAGTGATTCGCGCACGCCGCCGATCGCCGCGGCCAGGCTTTCGGCTGGCTTGCCTTCAGCTCCGGCCGCGGCCAGTGCGCGCGGGCGCCAGTTGCCGCGCCGCATCACGGCATCGCAGCGGCTGGTGCGCAACCGCACCCTCAGCTCACTCTTCCACGGCCGTGACACGGTTGTTCTCCTCCAAGGTGGTCAAGCCCGTGGCCACCAGCTCGAGCGACGCGTCGCGCAGGCTGCGCAGGCCACGCTGGCGCGCGGCGTCGCGCAGCGAGGCGGGGCTCGCACGTTCGGCGATCAGGCTGCGCAGCCCGATGTCCAGCGCCAGGATCTGTGCGATCGCGCGCCGGCCCTTGTAGCCGGTGCCGCGGCAGTGCGTGCAGCCGGCACCGCGGCGGAAACGCCAACCCTCGAGCGGGCCGCTGAGCCCGCTGCGCTCGAGCTCATCGGCATCCGGCCGATGCGGTGCGGCGCAGTGCGGGCACACCAGCCGCATCAGCCGTTGCGCCACCACGCCGTTGAGCGCCGATACCAGGTTGTACGGGTCGATGCCCATCGTCGACAGCCGACCGATGACGTCGAACACGTTGTTCGCATGCACGGTGGCGAACACCTGGTGCCCGGTCAAAGCCGCCTGCACGGCGATCTGCGCGGTCTCGGCGTCGCGCATCTCGCCGACCATGATCTTGTCGGGATCGTGGCGCAGGATCGAGCGCAGCCCACGCGCGAAGCTCAGGCCCTTGGCCTCGTTGACGGGGATCTGCAGTACGCCCGGCAGCTGGTATTCCACCGGATCCTCGATCGTGATGATCTTGTCGAGCCCGGTGTTCATTTCCGACAGCACGCCGTACAGC
>JAEUPI010000012.1 GCA_016790175.1 Burkholderiaceae bacterium
GGCGCATGTGCAGAACGTGGTACTGCAAAGCGCGGACCGGCAGGAAGGCGTGGCCGCGTTCCTCGAGAAGCGCAAGCCCCGTTTCGTCGGGCATTGAACGGAGGCATTGCCATGTTCCAGATCGACCCCGAACTCGAAGCCATCCGGCAAGAGATCCGCAAGACCGCCGAACGCGCCTTCGCCGAAAGGGCGGCCTACTGGGACGAGAAGGAGGAGTTCCCGGCGGAGAACCGCACCCTTCTCGCGAAGCTCGGCTACCTCGGCATGGTGGTGCCGGAGGCCTACGGCGGCTCGGGCGCCCCGATCATCCAGGGCACGATCCTGCTGGAGGAGGTCGCGCGCGTGTGCTTCAACACCGCGCTGGTGGCGCAGATCGCGATCAACGGGCCCTCGCGCGCGATCGCCATCATGGCCAGCGACGAGCAGAAGCGGCGCTGGCTGCCCGGCTGCGTGAGCGGCGAGAACAACTTCGCCATCGGCATCAGCGAGCCCGGCGCCGGCTCGGCGATGACCGACATGGTCACGTCGGCCACGCCCGACGGCGAGCACGTCGTGCTGCACGGCCAGAAGGCCTACTGCACCGGCGGGCATCTCGCCACGCACATCTTCGTGTTCGCGCGCTGGGGCAGGACGCAGGGGCCCAAGGGCATCGGCGCGCTGGTGGTCGAGCGCGGCACGCCGGGCTTCGAGGTCGGCCACCCCGAGCGCAAGATGGGCGGGCGCGGCATGCCCGAGGTGGAGCTGTTCTTCGACCGCTGCCGCGTGCCGCGCGCCAACGTCATCATGGAGGGCGACCCGGGCTCCACGCGCAGCTTCAAGCGCCTGATGAGCTCGTTCGGCCCCGAGCGCGTGGGCAACGCCGCGATGTGCCTGGGCGTCGCGCAGGCGGCCTACGAGGCCGCGAAGACCTACTCGCAGCAGCGCGAGCAGTTCGGCCGCCCGATCTGCGAGTTCCAGGGTCTGCAGTGGAAGATCGCCGACATGGCGGTGCAACTTCACGCCGCGCGGCTGATGATCTATCGCGCCGCCACAAACCTGGTCGACGGCTTTCCCGACCCGCTGGAGGCGGCGATGGCCAAGCTCTACGCCAACGAGATGGTGCAGCGCGTCACCAACGAGGCGCTGCAGATCCACGGCCACGCCGGCTTCACGCGCGCGCTGCCGCTGGAGCGCATGGTGCGCGACTCGCGTGGCTTCGCGCTCGGCGGCGGCACCACCGAGATCCTGCGCAACACCATCGCCTCGATGGTGTACGGACGGGCGTTCGATCAGCGGCGCGGTTGAGCACGGGCGGCTCATGCAATCGACCCATGAACAAGTCGTCGACGAGCCGCGCGCGGGGTTCGCCGCGCTGCATGCGCGATGGCGCACGCTGCAGGACGCGCTCGACACGGCGCTGATGGCCGTCGGCGCCGCGCTGATGCTGGCGCTGATGCTGCTGGTGGTGGCCGATGTGTCCCTGCGCTACCTGTTCAACGCACCGCTGGCGTGGTCGTACGAGGTGATCTCGAGCTACCTGATGCCCGCGGTGTTCTTCCTGGCCGTCTCGCACACGCTGAAGGTTCACGGCCACGTCGCGGTGGACCTGCTGCACCAGCGCATGGGGCGGCGCTTGCGCTATGCCGTGCAGGCGGTGCTCGCCGTGCTGGCGGCGCCGGTGTTCGGCTGGGCGGCGTTCGTCGCCGCGCAAAGGACCTGGGCCGAGTTCGCCGCCGGCGACATCTCCACCAGCGGACTCGGCGCGCCGAGCTGGTCGGTGAGCGTGCTGCTGCCGCTGGGCTTCGGGCTGCTGGCGCTGCGCCTGCTACTGGATGCGGCGGGCTTCGCCGGCACGCTGCTCACGGGGCGCACGTGGGTCGCGCTGCCGCCGCTGTCGGGCGCCGAGGAGGGGCACGCGCCATGATCGCCGGCGGCGTCACCCTGCTGCTGTTCGTGCTGCTGGCCGCAGGCATGCCGGTGGCGTTCGCGCTGGCGGTGGCGGGCAGCGTGGGCCTGCTGCTGGTGGGCGGCGCGGACACGCTGGCGGGGGTGCTCGCCACCGCGCCGCTGTCCAGCGCCGGTTCCTACGAGCTGATCTCGGTGCCGATGTTCATCCTGATGGCCGAGTTCGTCATCCTCAGCGGCGTCGCCGACAACCTCTTCAAGGCCGCGGCGGCCTGGGTCGGGCGCGTGCCCGGCGGTCTGGCGATGGCCACTGCGCTGGCGGGCGCGGGCTTCGGCGCGATCTCGGGCTCGAGCACCGCCTCGGCCGCCACGCTGTCGTCGACCACGCTGCCGGCGATGCTCAGGCAGGGCTACGAGCCGAAGCTCGCCGCCGGTGTGGTGGCGATCTCCGGCACGCTGGCGATGCTGATCCCCCCCAGCATCGCGCTGGTGCTGTACGGCATCATCGCCGACGTGAGCATCGGGCAGTTGCTGGTGGGCGGCGTGATCCCGGGCATCCTGGTTACTCTCACCATCATGGCCACGGTGTGGGTGCTGGTGAAGCTGGAGCCTTCGCGCGCGCCGGTGGCGGCGGCGCACACGCTGCGCGAGAAGATCGCCGCGCTGCGCGTCGTCGGCCCGATGCTGATGCTGTTCATGGCTGTCACCGGCGTCATCTACACGGGCATCGCCACCCCGACCGAAGCCTCCGGGCTCGGGGCCTTCGGCGCCTTCGTGCTGGCTCTGGCCGCGCGCCGCGTCGACCGCAAGTCGCTGATGCGCGCCCTGACTAACGCCGGCCATGCGAGCTGCATGATCATCATGATCGTCGTCTGCGCCAAGGTCTTCGGCTACTTCTTCACGCTGACGCAGGCCACGCAGGCGATCGTGCAGTGGGTCGGCGCGCTCGACCTGTCGCGCTGGGTCGTGATGGCGTTGATCCTGCTCGGCTACGTGCTGCTGGGCTGCGTGATGGACCAGGTCGCGATCCTCATCCTCACGGTGCCGATCGTGCTGCCGCTGGTGAAGGCACTCGGGTTCGATCCGGTCTGGTTCGGCGTGGTCGTGATCGTTGTGGCCGAAGTCGGGCTGGTCACGCCGCCGGTCGGGCTGAACGTCTTCGTCGTATCGCGCTACGCACGCCGTCCGCTGAAGGAGGTGTTCGACGGCGTATGGCCGCATGTCTTTAGCCACCTGCTGCTGCTGGCGGTGCTGGTGGCGTTTCCGCAGATCATCCTGTGGCTTCCATCGCGCATGTCGCCGTAGCGGCAGTACCGGTGTGCGCTTCATCCACCTCCGACGAAAGGAAACGCTCAATGACCACAACCGCTCTGTCCGTGCTGTGCATCCTCGGGTCCGTGGCTGCGTTGTCGATGGCCGCAGGCGCGCAAGCGCAGACGCCGATCAAGCTGAAGATCGCCGACTCGTTCCCGGTGGGCCACTACCTGCCCAAGTACATGATCCAGCCAATGATCGAGCGACTCAAGGGCGAGCCGGCGGCCAAGGACTTGGTGTTCGAGCACTACCCGGCGGAGCAACTGGGCAAGGCGAAGGACCTGCTCGCGCTCACGCAGTCGGGGGTGGCCGATATCGCCTACGTGGCGCCCGGCTTCGTCTCGGACAAGATGCCGCTGTCGGTGGTGGCCGAGCTGCCGCTGGCCTTCACGGGCTCGTGCAAGGGCACGCTCGCCTACTGGAACCTGGCCCGGCCCGGCGGGCTGATCTCGAAGAAGGAGTTCGAGCCCAACGGTGTGCGGCTGCTTTTCACGGTGGTGCTGCCGCCGTACCAGATCGTCACGCGCAAGCCGTTCGCGGCTTTGAAGGACCTCGAGGGCGCGAAGATCCGCGCCTCCGGCTCGGCCAAGGAGCTGGTGCTCAAGAAGATGAAGCTGACGCCGGTGCTGATTCCCACGCCGGAGGTCTACGAGTCGTTGTCGCGCGGCACCATCGACGGCGTGCTGTTCCCGTTCAACAGCCTGGTGCCCTACGACATCCACAAGCTGTCGCAGACCTCCACCATCGGCGAGAACTTCGGCTCGTTCGTGGCCAACTACGTCATGAGCGAGAAGCGCTGGCAGAGCCTGCCCGCCGGCGTGCAGGCCGCGCTGACGAAGATGAGCGAGGAGATCGTGCGCAGCACCTGCGCGCAGGTGGAGCGCGACGAAGCGGGCGACATCGAGAAGGTCAAGCAGGCCGGCATGAAGATGGTGACCTTGTCGCCGGCCGACAAGGCTGCCGCCGCGGCGGCGATGGGCGAAGTGGCCAAGGAATGGGCCGACGCGCTGGACCGCCGCGGCCGCGCGGGCACCGAGGTGCTGGAGGCTTTCAAGGCCGGGCTGAAGTGAGCCACAGCGTCTCGAAGCGATCGGGTTCGGCGCCGCGGCCCCGATCGAATCCGAGCGGAGTCTGAACCCATGAACGATCGCGGATCCCCCGAGCCCCGGATCGACAAGCCGACGCTCGTCTATCCATTCGAGACGACGCCGGTGCCGGGCGACGCGCTGCAGGTGGCGCCTGGCGTGATGTGGATGCGGATGCCCATGCCGATGCAGCTGAATCACATCAACCTGTGGGCGATCGACGACGGCGACAGCTGGGCGGTGGTCGATACCGGCATGCGCACCGACGAGACGCTGGCCGCGTGGCGGCAACTGCTGGCCAAGGGCAACGATGGCCGCCGGATCGGCCGCGTCTTCGCCACCCACATGCACCCCGACCACGTCGGCATGGCCGGCTGGCTGACGCGCAAGTTCGACTGCCAG
>JAEUPI010000034.1 GCA_016790175.1 Burkholderiaceae bacterium
CGCTCGATGCCCTTGTGCACGTAGCCCAGCCGCTCCTCGAGCCGCAGCACCTTCTCGCCGACGATGGAGAAGCGAAAGTGCCCCGGCTCGATGATGCCGGCGTGCACCGGGCCGACCGGTATTTCGTGGACGCCGTCGCCCACGACGCGCACGAACGCATAGTCGCCGGGGCCGCCATCGTGCCGCGCGCCCGCCCCCGGCGGGTCGGCGCTGCGCAGCGGATAGGCCCGCGGCCACGTGCCATGGTCGAGCCAGGGACGCTCGTCGGCGGCATCGGTGGCGTGCAAGCCGCACAGGTCGGTCGCAGCGCGCTGCATGCGCGCTGCGCAGGGGAAGACAGCGGCCAGGTCGGGATAGCGACCGTCGTCGCCCACGCTCAGCGTGGCCCAGATCAAGCCGTCGGCGGTGGCGTAGGCCCCATGTACGGCGGCCCGGGCGGCACCGACGCGCGGCAGCTCCGAGCCCCACAGCGCCACCAGGCGGCCCTCGACGTCGGCCACCGCCTCGGCAAGCGCACGCCACTGCGGCACCGAGACATCGATGTGCGCGATCGGTAGCGGCGCGTCGAGTCGCCGCGCGGTCAGTTCGAGGCCGGGTACGCGCATGCTCAGCTGCCGATCATGCGCGCCGCCTGGCGGAACCAGCCATCGAGATAGGGCGGCACATACAGGCCCAGCATCAGGCTCAGCGCCAGGTGCACGAACACCGGCATCAGCGCCGGCTGATGCGCCAGCGGCTTGAGGTGGGTATCGCCGAAGACCATCGGTTGCACACGGCCGAACACCGAGGCGAAGGCCACCCCGAGCGCCAGCAGCAGGAACGGCGTGGCCCACGGCTGCTCGCGCATCGCGGTGGTGATGATCAGGAATTCGCTGGCGAACACGCCGAAAGGCGGCATGCCCAGAATGGCGAGCGAGCCGATCATCAGGCCCCAGCCCACCGGCGGGCTCACCTTCACCAGCCCGCGGATCTCGTCCATCACCTGCGTGCCGGCCTTCTGTGCGGCATGGCCGACGGCGAAGAAGATCGCCGACTTGGTCAGCGAATGCACGGTCATGTGCAGCAGGCCGGCGAAGTTGGCGACGCTGCCGCCGAGCCCGAAGGCGAAGGTCATCAAGCCCATGTGCTCGATCGACGAGTAGGCGAACATGCGCTTGATGTCGCGCTGACGCATCAGGAAGAACGCCGCCGCCACCACCGACAGCAACCCGAAGCCGATCATCATCTGCCCGGCCAGGTGGTTCTTCAACGCGCCGTCGGTCAGGACCTTGCAGCGCAGCACCGCGTACAGCGCCACGTTGAGCAGCAGCCCCGACAACACGGCCGACACCGGGGTCGGGCCCTCGGCATGTGCGTCGGGCAGCCAGTTGTGCAGCGGCACCAGCCCGACCTTGGTACCGTAGCCGATGAACAGGAACGCGAAGGCGAGCGTGATGATGTGAGGGTCGAGGCTGGCCTTTACCGCGTCGAGGTTGGTCCACAGCAGCGCGCCGCCTTCGGCGCCGACCACCTTCTCGGCCGCCATGTACAGCAGCACGGTGCCGAACAGCGCCTGTGCGATGCCGACGCCGCAGAGGATGAAGTACTTCCATGCGGCCTCCAGGCTGGCTGCGGTGCGGTACACGCTGACCAGCAGCACGGTGGTCAGCGTCGCGGCCTCCATCGCCACCCACAGAATGCCCATGTTGTTGGTCATCAGCGCCAGCAGCATCGTGAAGCTGAACAGCTGGTACATGCTGTGGTACAGGCGCAGCCGCGGCGGCGTCATCTTGCCGTGGTCGCGTTCGACGCGCATGTACGGGCGCGAGAAGAGTGCCGTGGTCATGCCGACAAACGAGGTCAGCGCGACGAGGAACACGTTGAGCGGGTCGATGAAGAACTCTCGGTCCCAGGCGAACAGCGGGCCGTCGGCCACCACCTGCGCGGTGAGCACGCAGGCGGCGACGAAGGTGCCGGCGCTGAAGGCGACGTTGATCTCCATCGCGCGGTCGCGGTGGCCGAACAGTGCGAGCGTGATGCCGCCGGCGAGCGGGATGGCGAGGACGAAGAAGAGGGCGTTCATCTTGGCGGCTCCGCCACGCCTCCTCGCCTGGTGTTGTCTGTCGGGCTGAGCTGGTTGCCTGCGTGAGAGCCCGCGGGTCGCGCCC
>JAEUPI010000035.1 GCA_016790175.1 Burkholderiaceae bacterium
ACTTGAGCGAGAAACCGCAGCCCACCACGCGCAGCGCGTACCGCCACCTCACACCGATATCCACCCGCTGGGCCGACAACGACGCCTACGGGCATGTGAACAACGTCGTCTACTACGCGTGGTTCGACACCGCCGTCAACAAGCACCTGATCGATGCCGGCGTGCTCGACGTGGCGGCCAGCCCCGTGATCGGGCTGGTGGTCGAGACACGTTGCACCTATTTCTCGTCGGTGGGTTTCCCCGACGCCGTGCATGTGGGGATCAAGGTCGCGCACCTGGGCAAGAGCAGCGTTCGCTACGAGCTGGCGGTGTTTCGCAACACCGAGATCCTGGCCTCGGCAGTGGGCGAGTTCGTGCACGTGTACGTCGACCGCGCGAAGAACCGGCCGGTGCCGATTCCGGAGCCGGTGCGCCGGGTACTGGCTTCGTTGCAGGCCTGATCGGCCCCGTGCCGGCGCGATTGTGTGCGCGCGGTCACATTCGAGCATCGGCCCGGTGCCGCACAATGCAGGCAGTTGAGTCAAGGAGCCCGCCATGCCGATCTTCGAATACGCCTGCGGCGACTGCGGCCGCGAATTCGAGGCGCTGGTGCGCAGCGACACCGTGCCCGAGTGCCCGGCCTGCCACAGCAAGCACCTCGCCAAGCAGCTGTCGGTGTTTGCCACTGCCGAAACCGAACCCAAGATGCCGGCCATGGCCGCCGGCCCCTGCGGCAGCTGCGGGCACCCCGACGGGCCGGGGGCCTGCGCGCTGCACTGAGCCTGTCATGCCGGCACAGCCTCGGGTGTTACCGGCATGCGCATCAGGTGGTCGAAAGCCGATAGCGCGGCTTTCGCGCCCTCGCCGCTTGCCACGATGATCTGCTTGTAGGGCACGGTCGTTGCATCGCCGGCGGCATAGATGCCCGGCGCGCTGGTGGCGCAGCGCTCGTCGATCACGATCTCGCCATGGCGGCTGAGCTCGACCGTGTCGCGCAGCCACTCGGTGTTGGGCACCAGGCCGATCTGCACGAACACGCCGGCGAGGTGGATCGTGTGCTCGGCGCCGGTGTCGCGTTCGCGGTAGCGCAGCGCATTGACCTTGCGGCCGTCACCGACGATCGCCGTGGTCTGCACGTTCGTGAGCACGCGCACGTTGGGCAGGCTCTTGAGCTTGGCCACGAGCACCGCGTCGGCCTTCAGCGCCGGGGCAAACTCGATCAGCGTCACATGGGCCACGATGCCGGCGAGGTCGATCGCCGCCTCGACGCCCGAATTGCCGCCGCCGATCACCGCCACGTGCTGCCCCTTGAAGAGCGGCCCGTCGCAGTGCGGGCAGTACGCCACGCCCTTGTTGCGGTACTCCGCTTCGCCCGGCACGTTCACGTTGCGCCAGCGAGCGCCGGTGGCGAGGATCACGCTGCGGCCCTGCAGCGTGGCGCCGTTGTCGAGCGTCACGGTGGCGAGCGCGCCGGGCTCGGCCGCCGGCTGGAGCGACGCGACGCGCTGACCGTTCATGATGTCGACGTCGTAGGCCCTGGCGTGGGCCTGCAGTGCCGCAGCAAACTGCGGCCCCTCGGTGTGCGGCACCGAGATGAAGTTCTCGATGCCGAGCGTGTCGAGCGTCTGGCCGCCGAAGCGCTCGGCCACGATGCCGGTGCGGATGCCCTTGCGCGCGGCATACACGGCCGCGGCCGCGCCGGCCGGGCCGCCGCCGACGATCAACACGTCGAATGGCTCCTTGGCAGCCAGCTTGGCCGCTTCGCGCGCCGACGTGCCGGTGTCGATCCTGGCGAGGATCTCGTGCACCTCCATGCGGCCGGAGCCGAACGGCTGGCCGTTCAGGAAGATCGTGGGCACGGCCATGATCTGGCGCTCGGCCACCTCGTGCTGAAACAGCGCGCCATCGATCGCCACGTGACGGATGCGCGGGTTCAGCACCGCCATCAGGTTCAGCGCCTGCACCACGTCGGGGCAGTTGTGGCACGAGAGACTCATGTAGGTCTCGAACACGAAGTTGCCCTCGAGCGCGCGGATCTGTTCGATCAGCTCCGGCTCCGACTTCGGCGGGTGGCCGCCGGAGTGCAGCAGCGCGAGCACCAGCGAGCTGAACTCGTGGCCGAGCGGGATCGCGGCGAAACCGAGATACATCTCGGTGCCGGCGCCGGCGATCGTGAAAGACGGCCGACGCGCGGCCTGCCCGTCGAACCGCACGCGCACCAGCGGCGACAGCGCGGCGATCTCTCCGAGCAACGTGCGCAGCTCTCGCGAAGCCTCGCGCTCGTCGAGCGAGGCCACCAGCTCCACCGGCCGCTGCAGGCGTTGCAAGTAGCCACTGAGCTGGGTCTTGAGGGTGTCGTCCAACATGGTCGTTTCTCGTTGCCTCAGCCCATCAGATCTTGCCGACGAGGTCGAGCGACGGCGTCAGCGTCTTCGCACCGTCCTGCCACTTGGCCGGACACACCTGGCCCGGGTTCTTGGCGACGTATTGCGCGGCCTGCAGCTTGCGCAGCGTTTCCTTCACGTCGCGGGCGATCGCGTTGTCGTGGACCTCGACTGTCTTGACGATGCCTTCGGGGTTGATCACGAACGTGCCGCGCAACGCCAGGCCTTCTTCTTCGATATGTACACCGAACGCCCGGGTCAGCTGGTGCGTGGGGTCGCCGACGAGCGGGAATCGGGCCTTGCCGACCGCGGGGCTGGTTTCGTGCCACACCTTGTGCGCGAAATGCGTGTCGGTGGTCACCACGTAGACCTCGGCACCGAGGTCCTTGAACATCGGGTAGTGGTCGGCGGCGTCTTCCACTTCGGTGGGGCAATTGAAGGTGAAGGCGGCCGGCATGAAGATCATGACCGACCACTTGCCCTTGAGCGACTGCTCGGTGAGCTCGACGAACTTGCCGTTGTGGAAGGCCTGGGCCTTGAACGGCTTCACCGGGGTGTTGATGAGGGACATGGGGGTGCTCCTGAGTGATGTGGTTGATGGAATGGATTGAATTGTGGCGATCGATAGCATTCTTGTGTGTTGATTGATCGGATGAGTCCGATTGGCGATCTCTATTTGGCACCATCACCTCATGAGCACCGTGACCGCCACCCACCCTTTCTTCACCCCGGAGCACGAGGCGTTGCGCGACACCATTCGCCGCTTCATCGCCGAGCGCGTGATGCCCGAGGCCGATGCCTGGGAGCAGCAGGGCCATGTGCCGCGCCAGGTGCTGCGCGAGATGGGTGCGCTCGGGCTGCTGGGCATGCGATACCCGGCCGCCTACGGCGGCAGCGAGCTCGACACGCTGGCCACCGTGGTGCTCGCCGAGGAGCTGGGCCGCAGCAGCTACGGCGGTTTCGCGGTGACGGTGCTGGTGCATACCGACATGGCCAGCCCGCACCTGGTGAACGCCGGCACGACAGCGCAGCTGGCGCGCTGGCTGCCCGACGTGATCGCCGGCCGCACGGTGTGCGCCATCGCGATGACCGAGGCCGACGCCGGCAGCGACCTGGCATCGATGCGCACACGCGCCCGCCGCGATGGCGAGCACTGGGTGCTCGATGGCAGCAAGATGTTCATCACCAACGGCGTGCATGGCGACCTGTTCTTCGTGGCCGCCAAGACCGGCGACCCCGGCCGCAACCGCGACATCACGATGTTCGTCGTCGAACGCGGCACGCCGGGCTTTCGCGTGGCGCGCTCGCTCGACAAGCATGGCTGGCTCTGCAGCGACACCGCCGAACTGGTGTTCGAGAACTGCCGTGTCCACGCAACCCACCTGCTGGGCGAAGAGGGCAAGGGCTTCTATGCGCTGATGAAGAACCTGCAGAACGAACGCATCGTGCTCGGCGCGCAGGCCATGGGCGAGGCGGCAAGGGCGATCGAGCTGACCCTCGAGTGGGTC
>JAEUPI010000050.1 GCA_016790175.1 Burkholderiaceae bacterium
TGCTTGTCGTAGCTGGGCGGGTTGTCGCCTTCCTTGTACGACGCAACCGGCCAGAACCGCGACGAATCGGGCGTAAGGATCTCGTCCATCAGAGTCAATGTGCCGTCGGTGTCGAGACCAAACTCGAACTTCGTGTCGGCAATGATGATGCCACGAGCCTGAGCGTGTTCGGCGGCCTCGCGATACAGGCGGATCGCGATGTCGCGCACTCGCGCAGCCATGTCACTACCGATGAGTCTTGCTGCCTGCGTGAAGCTGATGTTCTCGTCATGCTCTCCGGCGGCCGCCTTGGTGGCCGGTGTGAAGACGGGCTCGGGGAGCTTGGAGGCGTTTCGCAGACCCTTCGGCAGGGCGAGACCGCAGATCGATCCTGACTGCTGGTACTCCTTCCAGCCCGATCCGGCGAGGTAGCCGCGCACCACGGCCTCGATGGGCAATGGTTGCAGACGCTTGACGAGCATCGAGCGACCGCGCACCTGATTCACTTCGTCATGCGCCACAACCGATTCCGGCGACATACCCGTCAAGTGGTTGGGTACCACGTGCGCCAACCTGCCGAACCAGAACAGCGCCATGCGTGTGAGCGTCTCGCCCTTTCCAGGGATCGGCTCGCCCATCACGACGTCGAAGGCCGAGATGCGGTCGCTGGCGACCATGAGGATGCGATCGCTTCCCACGGCATAGTTGTCGCGCACCTTGCCTCGGGCGATCAGCGGCAGAGATTTCAGGTGGGATTCGTAGAGGGCGTCGGCCATGGCGCGCGGGTCGATCTGTGGCTGTGAGGAGCGGTCATTGTGCCCGCGCCCGCCATAGACGACGAAGCCCGCCGGCTCGACGCGGGCGGGCGGGCCCTGGTGTTCGACGACCGATCGCGCCGCGTCAAACGACGGTCTGCGCGAGCTCCCCTTGTGTGTACTTCTGCGACATCACGGTCAGACCCAACGGCTTGATCTTGCCGGCCTGGCCCTCGCACCCGAACTGCAGGTAGCGCTCCTTGCAGACGCGGTACGCCGCTTCGCGTGCCGGTTTGAGCCATTCGCGAGCATCGAACTTGTCGGGGTTTTCGGCCATGAACTTGCGCACGGCGCCTGTCATCGCCAGGCGGATGTCGGTGTCGATGTTGATCTTGCGCACGCCGTGCTTGATCGCCTCCTGGATCTCCTCGATCGGCACGCCGTAGGTCTCCTTCATCTTGCCGCCGTACTGATTGATCAAGGCAAGCAGCTCCTGGGGCACCGACGACGATCCGTGCATCACCAGATGGGTGTTGGGGATGCGCTTGTGGATCGCCTTCACGCGGCTGATCGCGAGGATGTCACCGGTCGGCTTTCGGCTGAACTTGTAGGCGCCGTGACTGGTGCCGATGGCGATTGCGAGCGCGTCGAGTTGGGTCGCCTTCACGAACTGCGCGGCCTCTTCCGGGTCGGTCAGCAGCGCGCTGTGGTCGAGCTTGCCTTCGGCACCGATGCCGTCTTCCTTGCCGGCGGTGCCGGTTTCCAGGCTGCCCAGGCATCCGAGTTCGCCTTCGACAGTGACGCCCACCTTGTGCGCCATTTGCACCACCGTCCGGGTGACGTCGACGTTGTAGTCGAAGTCCGCGGGCGTCTTGCCGTCTTCGCGCAGCGAGCCGTCCATCATCACCGAACCGAAGCCGAGGTCGATCGCACCCTGGCAGACCTTGGGCGAAGTGCCATGATCCTGGTGCATCACCAGCGGAATCTGCGGGTAGGCCTCGGTGGCGGCCTGGATCAGGTGCTTGATGAAGGACTCGCCGGCGTACTTGCGTGCGCCGGCGCTGGCCTGCAGGATCACCGGGGCGCCGACCTCGGCGGCCGCGGTCATCACGGCCTGCACCTGCTCGAGGTTGTTCACGTTGAAGGCCGGAATGCCGTAACCGTTCGCGGCGGCGTGGTCCAGCAGTTGTCGCATGGAGACGAGTGCCATGATGGTGAATCCTGTCGGGTGTCGATGAAAGCCGGCCACCGAGCCGATGGCCGTGACCGGGCCGTGACTCACAGGGATTCTACGGAGGCAGCCTCGATTCGGCACGCCTTGGTCGTGGGGGACTGTGCAGGCGTTGCGGCCTCGATTGCGGCAAGGCAATGCCGGCGTGAAGGTGGCGCTCAGCCCTCGCGCGCGAGACGCGCTTGGTCCTTCGTCAGCAACAGGGTCGCCCGCAGTGGGCGACCCTGTGCGCGGACTCAGCCGACGCGGCAGACCTTGAGCATGTTGGTGCCGCCAGGGTAGCCCATCGGTTCGCCACAGGTGATCGCGTAGGTGTCGCCGGGCTTGAGCACGTCGCGGCGCACCAGCACGCGTTCGGCTTCGGCGAGAGCCTGATCGCGGTCGGTGAACGACGGCATCAGGATCGGAAACACATTGCGGTAGAGGGCCATGCGCCGTTCGGACCCGGCCTTCGATGTCAGCCCGAAGATCGGCACGTGGATCAGGTGCCGGCTCATCCACAGCGCCGTGGAGCCGCTCTCGGTGAGCGCGATGATGGCCTTGCAACCGAGATGGTGAGCGGTGAAGAGCGCACCCATCGCGATACTCTGATCGATGCGCCCGAAATGTCTGTGAGTGAAGTCGGCGTCGAGCTCCACGTCCTCGGCACGCTCGGCTTCGAGCGCGATCAATGCCATGTGCTCGACGGTTTCCACCGGGTAGGAGCCGGCTGCCGTCTCGGCACTGAGCATCACGGCGTCAGTGCCGTCGAGCACCGCATTGGCCACGTCGCTCACCTCGGCGCGCGTGGGCACCGGGTTCGTGATCATGCTCTCCATCATCTGCGTGGCGGTGATCGCCAGCTTGTCCATCTCGCGGGCCATGCGGATCATGCGCTTCTGCAGCGCCGGTACCGCGGCATTGCCAACCTCGATCGCGAGGTCGCCGCGCGCGACCATGATGCCGTCGCTGGCACGCAAAATGGCCTCCAGCTGCGGGATCGCCTCGCTGCGTTCGATTTTCGCGATCATGGCCGGCTTGTGGCGTAACGATTCTCCGGCCACGTTGGCGAGTTGGCGCGCCATCTCCATGTCGGTCGCGCTCTTCGGGAAGCTCACCGCCACGAAGTCGGCCTGAAAGGCCATGGCGGTCTTGATGTCTTCCATATCCTTTGCGGTGAGCGCCGGCGCCGTGAGACCGCCGCCCTGCTTGTTGATGCCCTTGTTGTTAGACAGCACACCGCCGATCTTCACGATCGTGTGCACCTGCTCGCCGCGCACGGCGTCGACGGTCAGCACGATCAGGCCGTCGTTGAGCAGCAGGGTGTCACCAGGCTTCACGTCGCGCGGCAACTCCTTGTAGTCCAGGCCCACGGCGCGGATGTCGCCAGGCTCCGCGCGCCCCGCGTCGAGCACGAAGGCGTCTCCGTTCTTCAGTGTCACCTTGCCTTCGGCGAACTTGCCGACGCGGATCTTGGGGCCTTGCAGATCGGCCATCAGGGCGACCGGCTTGCCCACGCGTTCGGCGGTGTCGCGCACCAGCTGCGCCCGGGCGATGTGATCGGCCGCACTGCCATGGCTGAAGTTCAGGCGTACCACGTCGACGCCGGCGCGCAGCAGCCGCTCCAGCACGGCGGGTTCGCTCGATGCCGGGCCCAGCGTGGCGACGATCTTCGTGGCGCGGGGCATGGGTTGTTCTTCTCCAGGCAGGATCGGCAAGGCACGCATTATCGTGGCCGCGCGCCCACGGCCGGTCATCGCCGTGAAAGTCAGCGCGAAGGCTCGCGCAATGCCGCGGCGTCGGCCACGGCCAGCGCCGTCATATTCACCACGCGACGCATCGTGGCCGACGGCGTCAGCACGTGTACCGGCGCTGCCGCACCCAGCAGGATCGGCCCGACCGTCACGTTGTGACCCCCGGTGACCTTGAGCACGTTGAACAGGATGTTCGCCGCATCGAGATTCGGCAGCAGCAGCAGATTGGCCGAGCCGGTCAGCGTGCCGCCAGCGAGGTAGCCCTTGCGAACGTCCTCGGACAGGGCGGCGTCACCATGCAACTCGCCGTCGCACTCCACATCGCTCACCTGCCTGACGAACAGATCGCGCGCGGCGCGCATGCGGCGCGCCGATGCCCGCTGCGACGAGCCGAAGATCGAGTGCGACAGAAAGGCCACCTTCGGCGGCAAGCCGAAACGCCTGACCTCTGCCGCCGCCATGCGGGCGATGTCGGCCAGGTCCTCGGCGCTCGGCTCCTCGTTGACGAAGGTGTCGGCGATGAACAAGGTGTGCTTGTCGAGCATCAGCGCGTTCATCGCTGCCATCGTGCGCGCGTCGGGCCGCGTGCCGATCACGGCCTTCACGTGGCCCAGGTGCGCATCGTACTGGCCGACCAGGCCGCACAGCATGCCGTCGGCCTCGCCCCGGCGCAGCATCAGCGAGCTGATCAGCGTGTTCGAGCGCCGCACCGCGGCCTTGGCCGCCTCGGGCGAAACGCCGTCGCGCCCCATCAGCTTGTGGTACAGCTCCCAGTAGCTGCGAAAGCGCGAATCGTTCTCCGGATCGACCAGCTCGAAGTCGCTGCCCGGCTTCAGGCGGAGGCCAGCGCGCTCGATGCGCATCTGGATCACCGCCGGACGGCCGACCAGGATCGGTCTGGCCATGTGCTCGTCGAGCACCACCTGCACGGCGCGAAGCACGCGCTCGTCTTCGCCTTCGGCATACACCACACGCGCAGGCTGTGCCTTGGCCACTGCGAAGACGGGCCGCATGAACATGCCGGTCTGGTAGACGAAGCGCGACAGCTGCTGCGCATAGGCGTCGTAGTCGGCGATCGGCCGCGTGGCCACGCCCGACTCCGCGGCGGCCTTCGCCACCGCCGGGGCGATGCGCAGGATCAGTCGCGCGTCGAACGGCTTGGGAATGATGTAGTCGGGGCCGAAGCGCAGTTCTTCGCCAGCGTAGGCCGTGGCCACTTCGTCACTTGTCTCGGCCTTGGCCAATGCGGCGATCTCGCGCACGCAAGCGAGCTTCATCGCCTCGGTGATCTTCGTGGCGCCGCAGTCGAGTGCGCCTCGGAAGATGTAGGGGAAGCACAGCACGTTGTTCACCTGGTTCGGATAGTCCGATCGCCCGGTGGCCACGATGCAGTCCGGCCGCGCCTGCTTGGCAAGTTCGGGCCGGATCTCGGGTTCCGGATTGGCCAACGCCAGGATGATGGGCTTCGGCGCCATCGTGGCCACCATCTCCGGGGTCAGCACGCCCGAGGTCGAACAACCGAGGAAGACGTCGGCCCCGCGCACCACGTCGGCCAAGGTGCGGGCGTTCGTCTTCTGGCAGTAGCGCTGCTTCGATTCGTCGAGTTTGTCGCCACGGCCCTCGCGGACCACACCCTTGGAGTCCACGGCGAACACATGTTCGATCTTCACGCCGAGCCCGACGAACAGATCGAGACACGCGATGGCCGCCGCGCCCGCGCCGGAGGCCACCACCTTCACGTCGCCGAGTCTCTTGCCCACCAGCTCCAGACCGTTGATCAGTGCGGCGGCGGAGATGATCGCGGTGCCGTGTTGATCGTCGTGAAAGACCGGGATGTTCAGTCGCTCGCGCAGCTGGCGTTCGATGGCGAAGCATTCCGGCGCCTTGATGTCCTCGAGATTGACGCCGCCGAGCGTGGGCTCCAGCGCTGCGACAATCTCGACCAGCTTGTCCGGGTCCTTCTGCGCGAGCTCGATGTCGAACACATCGATGCCGGCGAACTTCTTGAACAGGCAGCCCTTGCCCTCCATCACCGGCTTGCCGGCCAGGGGGCCGATGTCGCCGAGCCCGAGCACCGCAGTGCCGTTGGTCACCACGCCCACCAGATTGGCGCGCGAGGTGTACTCGGCGGCCTTGGTCGGATCGGCTTCGATGGCCAGGCACGCATAGGCCACGCCGGGCGAGTAGGCCAGCGACAGGTCGCGCTGATTCGACAGCGGCTTGGTCGGCGTGATCGAGATCTTGCCGCGCGTGGGTGCGCGGTGGTACTCGAGCGCCGCGTCGCGCAGGGCCATTTCTGCCGGGCTCAAGTCGAGCTTCATGCCTGTCTCCTTGTCGTTGGCGTGCGGGCATCCCAGGGTACGCCGGTTTCGGCGGCGCCGGGATGCGGGCAAACCAAAGCAGTTTCGACGTGGACGCAGCAATAGGCCCGGGAGAAGAGGGCGCCGATCAGGCCGTTGCGCGCCGGCTCAGAATCTCGAATGCGGGCAGCGTCTTGCCTTCCAGTATCTCGAGGAAGGCACCGCCCCCGGTGGAGATGTAGCCCACCTGCTCTTCGATGCCGTACTTGGCAATTGCGGCCAACGTGTCGCCGCCGCCGGCAATGCTGAACGCGCTGCTCGCCGCAATGGCGCGCGCAATCGTCTCGGTGCCTTTGGCGAAGGCGTCGAACTCGAAGACACCCACGGGACCGTTCCACACGATCGTGCCTGCCGCCTTGAGCTTGTCGGCCAACACTTGCGCGGTCCTGGGACCGATGTCGAGGATCATGTCGTCGGCCGCCACGTCGGCGGCTGACTTCACGGTGGCCGGCGCGTCGGCCTTGAACTCCTTGGCCACAACCACGTCGACCGGAATGGGAACCTCGGCGCCGCGCGCCTTCATCGCGGCCATCACGGCCTGGGCCTCGGCCAGCAGATCGGGTTCGGCGAGCGACTTGCCGATGGCCAGGCCGGCGGCCAACATGAAGGTATTGGCGATACCGCCGCCGACGATCAAACCGTCGACGTTCTTCGCCAGGCTCTGCAGGATGGTGAGCTTGGTACTCACCTTGCTGCCGGCCACGATGGCCAGGAGCGGACGCCTCGGGTTGCTGAGTGCCTTGCCGATCGCGTCGATCTCCGCCGCCAGCAGCGGACCGGCGCAGGCGGTCTTGGCGAACTGCGCGATGCCGTAGGTGCTGGCCTCGGCGCGGTGCGCGGTGCCGAACGCGTCGTGCACGAAGACGTCGCACAGCGCGGCCATCTTCTTCGACAGTTCCTCGTTGTTCTTCTTCTCGCCCTTGTTGAGGCGGCAGTTCTCGAGCAGCACCACGTCGCCGGGCTTGACGTCGACGCCATCGACCCAGTTCGATTTCAGCGGCACCGGCCGGCCGAGCAGTTGCGCGAGTCGCTCGGCCACCGGGGCCAGCGAGTCCTCGGGCTTGAACTCGCCCTCGGTCGGGCGGCCGAGGTGCGAGGTGACCATCACCGCCGCACCGGCGTCGAGCGCCATGCGGATGCAAGGCAGCGAGGCACGAATGCGGGTGTCCTCGGTGATGCGCCCGGCCTCGTCCTGCGGCACGTTGAGATCGGCGCGAATGAACACACGCTGGCCGCGAACGCGGCCCTGATCGATGAGGTCTTGCAGGCGAAGGATCTTCATGGTGTGTGGCGTTTCAGGTGAGTGAGGGAATCCGGTGCGCGTGGGGCGTGCGCTGCTACCAGCCGAGCCCGAGCCGCATTGCCAGCATCGTGCCGGTGCCGACGAGGATGGTGCCGAACATGTCGCGACGCCAGAAGAACCAGGCCGTGGCCGCTGCGGCGCCGTACAGGCGTGCGTCCTTCCAGGTCTGGATCAGCGTACCTTGCGTCATCACGATCTCTGGCGCGACCACGGCCACCATCGCGGCCAGCGGCGCATAGCGCAGGCTCTCGATCAACCACGCCGGCACCGGCACCTCGGCGCGGCGGAAGAAGAAGAACCCGCGCGTGATCCAGGTGATCGCCGTCATGCCGACGATGGCGATGGCGATCTCCCAGGCGCTCATGCGATCTCCTCGGCGCGGGCCGGCGGACGTGGACGTGCGTGGTCGATCACGATGCCGAGCGCCACCGCCGCGGCAATCGCCACCAGGATGTTGAGCCGCAACGGCAACGCATATGCCGCCACCGCGGCGCAGGCGGCGACGACGGCCGCAATCCAGGTCGCGCGATCAGTGACCAGGGTGTATGTGATCGCGAGCAGGGCCATCGTGCCCGCGAAACCGAGACCCCAATGCATCGGCAGCTGGTGCGCGAGCGCGATCCCGAGCAGCGACGATGTCTGCCAGGCTCCCCAATTCACCGCCATGCCGCCCCAGAAGTAGGGCCACTGCTCGGGCGCGGGCCTGGGATCGGGGAATCGCCGCAAGAACGTCACGTAGTTCAGGTCGGCGCAAAAGTATGCGAGCGGCACACGCTGCCGTGCGGGCAGGTGGACCCAATACGGACGCCACTGCACGCTGAAGACCACGAATCGCAGGTTCACGCACAACGCCGTGGCCCAAACCACCCACATCGGCGCACCGCTGACGATCAGCGGCAACGCGGCGAGTTGCGACGTGCCCGAGAACACCAGCAGCGACATCAGCACCGACCAGCCGACGCCGAGGCCGCTCTTGGCCATGGCGACACCGGCCACCAGCCCCCAGGCCGCCACACCGAGCGCGATACCGGCCATTTCGCGCGCGCCGCGGCCGAACTCCGGGTGGCGCCAGATCGGAATGGGGGTAGAGCACGGCGACGCCATCGGCGAATTGTCCTACGCCGTTCCGGGGCTTCGAGCCGCCACGATCAATGCGCATGCGTGGTTCCCGACCCGATGGGGACATCTGGCAACCGGGCGAGTGGGTACCCCGCTTACACCGCCGGGTCGGCGACCGGGCGCCTCAGGATTCGTTGTGGACGGCCGCGTCGGCTGCGCCGTGAGCGTCCTTCGGCTTCGTTTTGTCGGACGGCTTGTCGACTGCCTTGTCGCTCGTCTTGTCACCGCCCTTGGCGCCTTCGCCTTTGCCGCCGGCCTTCGTTGGACCCTTCTCACCGGACTTGTCGACCGCCTTGTCGCCGGACTTGGTGGCCCGTTTGCCGTCACCGCTGCCGTCGCCGGCGTGCGCCACGGTGGACTCTGCGGAAAGCTGCGGAGCCACCGGATCGATCTTGTTCTCCCGCATGTAGTCGTTCATTTCGCGCCAGCCGGCATAGACCGCGGATTTGTCGGCCTTCCGATTCAGCGTGTAGCAATCCTCGATGGCGCGGCCTGCGTGACGGCAGGCACCGCCGATGGCCTTGCCGTCGGCTTCGCGCCTCGCGGCAATGGCTTCGGCGTCGTCGCCTCCAAGCAGGTTGCAGCCGGCGAGGGCTAGCGTGACGAGCAGCAGGACAGGGCGCATGCGACGGACCCGATGGTGCGTGACGCACGCATCTTCGGCCGTCGCACGGCCACCCGAATGCAGGAAATGGGGGGTTATCGCCCCGCAGCCATCGCGAGCAGGCGCTCCACGCGCTCTTCCGTCGACGGGTGCGTGGAGAACAAGCCACGCAACCCGCCCCCGGAAAGCGGGTTCATGATCATCATCTGCGCCGTCTCGGGGTGACGTTCGGCCGCGTGCAACGGGATGCCTTGGGCGTAGCGGTGAATCTTCTGCAGCGCCGAGGCCAATGCCTGCGGGTCGCCCGAAATCTCGGCGCCGCCGCGGTCGGCCTCGAACTCGCGCGCACGGCTGATGGCCATCTGGATCAGGCTGGCAGCCAGTGGCGCCAGAATGGCCACCAACAGCCCGGCCATCGGATTCGCCGGGCGCCCGTCGTCGCTGCGGCCACCGAACATCATGCCGAAGTTGGCCAGCATGCCGATGGCGCCGGCCATCGTGGCGCTGATGGTCGAGATCAGGATGTCGCGGTGCTTCACGTGCGCCAGCTCGTGCGCCATCACGCCGCGCAGCTCACGCTCGCTGAGTGCGCGAATGATGCCCGTGGTGGCCGCGACGGCGGCATTGGCGGGATTTCTTCCGGTGGCGAACGCGTTGGGCGCGTCCTCGTCGATCAGATAGACGCGCGGCATCGGCAGATCGGCCCGAGTGGCGAGTTCGCGCACCATGCCGACGAACTGCGGGGCGGAGCTTTCATCGACCTCGCGCGCGTTGTACATGCGCAGCACGATCTTGTCGCTGAACCAGTAGCTGACGAAGTTCATCGCCAGTGCAACTGCCAGCGCCAGCATCATGCCGGCCTGACCGCCGAGCATGCGGCCGATCAGCATGAACAGCGCCGTGATGGCGGCCATCAGGATGGCGGTCTTCATCAGGTTGAACATGGCGGGGGTCCTGCGCGTGGCGCGTGGTGGCGACGAGGGCTGTAGATGCGGCCGGCGGCCGACAGTTCAATCCGGCGGTGCCGGGGTGGCCGCGTCCAGGCGCGTGCCCAGGGCTGGCGCCTCGTGGGCCAGGCATTGCCTGGCGGGCAGGCGGCGGCCTCCGGGGAGCTGCAGCTCGATCAGCTCCAGGCAGCCGTCGCCGCAGGCGACCGTGATCGGCCCGGGCGACGTGGAGACGATCTGGCCGGGCTGGGCGCCCGGCACATGTGGGCGCACCGCGCCCCGCCAGGCTTTGATCGTCCGCTCGCCGAGGCGCAGCGTCGCGCCGGGAAACGGATCGAAGGCGCGCATTCGGCGTTCGATGGCCGCCGCGGCGTCGCGCCAATCGATCGCGGCTTCGCGCTTGTGAATCTTGTGCGCGTAGGTCACACCCTCTGTCGGTTGCACGACGTGCGCAAGACGGTTCTGCGCCAGCCGCTCCAGCGCCTCGACGATCAGGTCGGCACCGATCCCGGCCAGGCGATCGTGCAGCGAGCTGCTGGTGTCGTCGGCCGCGATCGGCTCGGTTCGGGCCAGGCAGATGTCGCCGGTGTCGAGGCCGGGGTCCATCTGCATGATCGTGATGCCGGTGATCGGGTCGCCGGCCTCGATCGCGCGCTGGATTGGCGCCGCGCCGCGCCAGCGAGGCAACAACGACGCGTGGATGTTCAGGCATCCGTGCCGCGGCAGATCGAGCAGCCAGGTCGGCAGGATCAACCCATAGGCGGCGACGACGGCCACGTCGGGAGCTATTGCCCGCAGTGCGTCGCGGGCCTGCGCGGCGGCCTCGCCATGGCGACCGTCCAGGCGCAAGCCCGGCGGCTGCAGCAGCGCGAGGCCGTGGGAACGAGCGGCCTGCTTGACCGCCGAGGCCTGAAGCTGCAGGCCCCGGCCCGCCGGGCGGTCGGGTTGCGTCAGGACGAGTTGGATCTCGTGACCCGCGCCTACGATGGCCTGCAGCGCGGCGGCCGCGAACGGCGGAGTGCCCGCAAACACGACTTTCAAGCGAACGATCCGTTCCTGTGGCGGCGAGGCGAGAAGTCGCGTCGTTGCGGGCTCACGCCGACCGGCGCTGGTCGACCGGGTCCTCGCGAGCCCGCTTGGCCAGCTTGGTGCGGATGCGCTCGCGTTTCAGCGGGCTCAGGTATTCCACGAACACCTTTCCGATCAGATGGTCCATCTCGTGTTGCACGCACACCGCCGTCAAACCTTCTACGCGCTGCTCGAACCAGGCGCCGTCGCGATCTTGCGCACGCACCGTCACTTCCGTGTGGCGCACGACCTTGTCGTAGATCGCGGGCACCGACAGGCAACCCTCCTCGCCGAGACTGGTCTCCGCGCTTCGCCAGACGATTTCGGGGTTGATCAGCACCAGCGGCCGGTCGCGTTGCTCGGAGGTGTCGATCACGATCACGCGCTCGTGCACGTCAACCTGGGTCGCGGCCAGGCCCACGCCTTCGGCGGCGTACATCGTCTCGAGCATGTCGGAGACCAAGGTGCGGATGCGTACATCGACCTGCGGCACCGCGCGGGCGACCTTGTGCAGTCGCGGATCCGGGTATCGAAGAATACTCAACTGGGGCATGGGATCGGAACGGTCGGATCGTCGGGCGAAACAAGCGGCTACCGCTGTGGATCGGCTGCAACGGGCAAAGCCGTGACGGGCTCCACACGCTTTCGTATGCGAGGGCAGTTTCGTTGCGGCATCAAGGCTTTATGGGCAGAATCTACCAAGGAGCATGAGCATTCTGGCGGCGCTGGCACGCCGGTGTGTTCGGGTCGAGCAATGCCCTTGCACGGCCGCGATTTTGGCATCGCCCACGAGCGGAGACTGCGTTGATGAATCGAACCGACAATGGCCTGAGCTTCCCACGCAAGATCCTGCCGTGGTGCGTCGGCGCTGCGCTCGTGTCGATAAACGCGCTGGCGGCGGCAACCACCTGGCCGGTGACGCCCGAACAGCGCAACACCGCGCAGCAGGTGGCCCAGGCCGGTGTGCCCCTGTCGGAGCTGGCCCCCAATGCGCCGGATTCGCACACCGTGCAAAAGGGCGACACCTTGTGGGACATCTCCAAGCTCTTCCTGCGCTCGCCATGGCGCTGGCCCGAGCTGTGGGGCATGAACATGGACCAGATCCGCAATCCTCACCTGATCTATCCAGGGCAGATGCTGATGTTGGTCAAGGTGGGTGATCGGGCGATGCTGCGCGTGGCCCAGCCCGCGGGCGCCGGTGACGTGCCCACCAACACCGTCAAGCTGTCCCCACGTGTGCGTGCGGAGACGTTGGACAGCGGCGCGATCCCCGCAATCCCGCTGCACCTGATCGGTCCGTTCCTCAACGAAGCGGTGGTTTTCAATACCGACGAGCTCGCCACGGCGCCGCGCATCGTGGCCTCACAGGAAGGGCGCGTGCTGATGTCGCGCGGCGAGACGGCCTATGTGCGTGGCGACCTGAAAGGCATGCGTGACTTCCGCGTGTTCCGCGACAGCAGGCCGTTGAACGATCCGATCACCGGCGAGTTGCTCGGCTACGAGGCCCGCTACGTCGGCACTGCCGAATTCGTCAAGGAAGGCGGCCTGGCCACGGCCGACGGCAAGAACGCGCAGATCGTGCCGGCGACCTTCCGAATGACCAGCATCCGCCAGGAGGCTGGAATCGGCGACCGGTTGGCACCCGTGCCGCCGGCGGACTATTCCGCCTACGTGCCGCATGCGCCATCCAAGCCGCTGGACGGGCGCATCGTCTCGATCTACGGCGAGGCGATGTCGGCGGGCCAGAACCAGATCATCACGATCAACAAGGGTACCCGCGACGGCGTCGAGCGTGGCCATGTGTTCGCGCTGTGGCGTGCAGGCACGACCGCGGTGGATCGAACCGATTCGTCGCGACCGGTGATGAAGCTGCCCGACGAGCGCGTCGGCACGCTGTTCGTGTTCCGCACCTTCGAACGGGTGTCGTACGCGCTGATCATCCAGTCGCAGGACCCGGTCAAGCCGGGCGACCGCTTCACGCAGCCCTGATTCCGCAGGCCCGCCGATGGCCGGGCGAGACGCCGACGAGCTCGCGGCTTGGCTGAAGTTGCTGGCCGCGCCGGGTATCGGGCGGCAGCAGCTGCGACGCGTGCTGGCGGCTTTCGGCACACCGCAAGACGTCTTCGCAGCCGCCGGCAACACCCTCGAACGATCATTGGGGGCCGACATGGCCCGCGCGCTTGCCGACGACACGGTAGCCGTCGATGTCGAACTGGCCAAGGTACAGCGCTGGCTCGATGCTGCGCCCGGTCGCGACTGGCTCGCTTTGGGCGATCCGCGTTATCCGGAGTGCCTGTTGCAGACGGCCGATCCTCCGTTGTTTCTGTATCTGCAGGGACGCACCGACTTGCTGCAAGCACGGTGCCTGGCCATCGTCGGCAGCCGGAACCCCACACCGCAGGGCGCCGACAACGCACGCGCGTTCGCGGAACACCTGGGGCGGGCCGGACTGGTGGTCGTGTCGGGCATGGCGCTCGGCATCGATGGCGCTGCGCACACCGGCGCCTTGGCGGGCGGCGCCGGCACCATCGCCGTCATTGGCACCGGCGCAGACCGTGTGTATCCCCGCCGACACCGCGACCTGGCGCACCGCATTGCCGACACGGGCCTGATCGTCAGCGAGTTTCCGCTGGGCACGCCGCCACTGGCGCAGAACTTCCCGCAGCGCAACCGCATCATCGCCGGTCTCAGCGTCGGCACGCTGGTCGTCGAGGCGGCGTTGGAATCGGGATCGCTGATCACGGCTGCGCAGGCGGCCGATGCCGGTCGTGAGGTGTTTGCCATCCCTGGCTCGATCCATTCGCCCCAATCCCGTGGCTGCCATGCGCTGATCAAGCAGGGTGCCAAGTTGGTCGAGACGGCGCAGGACGTGCTCGACGAGATCGGGCAGAGCCCAACGGCGTCGCCGGCGCACCAGCGCGCACTGCCCGGCCTCGATACCGCCGATCCCTTGATCGATGTCATGGGCTACGAGCCCGTCTCGCTCGACGCACTGCAGTCCCGCACCGGCTTGGCCACCGGTGCGCTCAGTGCACGATTGCTGGAGCTTGAGCTTCAGGGTCGGCTGGCACGCCTACCCGGTGGCCTGTACCAGCGAAGAGCGGCGTCCTGACGCAAGGGGTATCGCCCTGCGGCGTATAGTGGCCCCATGTTCGACGTTCTGGTCTACCTGTACGAGAACTACTGGCGGCCCGACGCCTGTCCGGACCACGATCAGCTGACGCGCAAGCTGTCGGCGGTGGGCTTCGAGAACGACGAAATCCAGGAGGCGCTGAGCTGGCTCGACGGCCTGCCCAAAGGAAGCGAAGGACAGGCCTTGCCGCCGGCTGGCAACAGCATTCGCGTCTACACGGCCGCCGAACATGATCTGCTCGGCGAGGAATCGATCGGATTCCTCAGCTTCCTGGAGTCTGCCGGCGTGCTGCCGCCGGCGATGCGCGAACTGGTGCTCGACCGCGCCAAGGCCGTGGGCAGTGGCCCGATCGCACTGGACGACCTGAAAGTGATCGTGCTGATGGTCTTCTGGAGTCTCGGCGAAGAGCCCGACACGCTGATCCTCGACGAGCTGTTCGTCGACCCGGACGAGCGGCTCATTCACTGAGCGCGTGCGCGGTCCGAGCCCGCGACCCCGGTCTCAGTTCAACAGCCGCGACGGATCGGCATCGAGCTTGGCCAGCGCCGTACGCGTGGCGCGCACCGTCAGCGATTCCTCCTGCGCCGGTAGCAGCAGCCCGGCCTGCAGGAAGGCGGCCAACCGCTGCTGCTGGAACAGCACGCAGCGACCCTGTGGGGTGACGAACAGCGAGAGCTGCTTCTTCATGCCCTGCCATGCCAGCTGCACCGGCTCGTTGCGGCTGCGGTAGTCGAGCATGTACCAGCTGCCGACCTGCAGTTCCCTGGCCCAGGCCAGCATCGCCGGCGTGGGCATCGAACCGCCCTCGGCCACGACTTCCAGCTCGGAGCTTTCGTGCCCGGAGAGGTCGAGCACCATCGACTCGTCGATCTTCACGTCCGCCGCGTCGGGCAGCAGCTCCTCGAGCGACTCCAGGCGCAATGTCAGGTCTTCCAGGCGATCGCTGGGAATGACGGCCGTCTTGGCGGTGAACGCAGCCGCCAGCGAGTTGTTGAGCGTCTGGATATGCTCGTCCTGCTTCTCGGGGCTCATGCCGGCCGAGGCCATGCCGTCGCGCAAGGTCTTCAGCAGCGGCGGCAGGCGACGGATCACCTCGGCGCGCTCCTCGCGCGTGACCTTGGCGCCGGCCGACCAGATCACATCGGTGGCGGCGCGCTTCATGGCCTTGGTCTGCTCGGCCTGTGCCCCGTAGCGCACGGCGGTGGTGGCCATCACGTCGGCCCAGACCTGGAACAGGAACTGGCGCACGTCTTCCTGCACCGGCACCTCGTTGAGCATGCGGCGAAGCTCGATCGTGTACTGGATGGCCAGCGTTTCGCGCTGCTCGATCTGCTGCGCCAGCGAAACGCCCTTGCGGGTGGCCTCGTTTTCGTTCTTGAAGTAGTGCTCGAGGAACTTCTCGAACTCGATCAGCACGGTCTGGAACACGCGCCGACCGGTATCCGGGTAGGCCTCGACCACCTGCACGACGCGCTTGATCTCCTTGGCCAGCGCTTCGCCGGCTGCTTCGGTGGAGGTGTCGAAGCCCATCACACAGGCGCCCATGCGGTCGATCAGACGTCGTGCCGGATGGTCGATGGTGGCAAAGAAGTCGGGCTCGCTGACGGCCACGCGCAGCACCGGCATCTGCAGGCGCGCGAACCAGACGCGGATCGATGCCGGGATGCGATCCTCTGTCAGGATGGCCTGGAACATCATGGCAACGATCTCGATCGTCGCACGCTCGATCGGCGTCGCTGCGGCCTGCTTGAGCGCCTGCTTGCGCTGCTGCAACTCGGCCAGCAGCGCCGGCGTGCTCATCACCTGCGCATCGCCGCGCTGAGTGGCCACCACCAGGCGCTGCTGCACCCCCACCTGTGCCGCCTGGATGGCCGATACCAGCGCCGGCGATGCCGGCTGCATGTGAGCGGTGTCGCCAAAGCCTGGGCTGTGGCGGCCCACCAGGTTGTTCAGCCGGCCGAGCACCTCACCCGCATGCTCGCGGCGCAGCGGACCGGCGCGCGTCATCAGGCGCGTCTCGTCGCCGACTCGCTGGCCGTGGCCGAGCGACCCGCGGGCCGACTCCGAGTAAGAGCCGCTCGCCTGGCCATCGCCCGAGCCGGTGGCGAGCCCGCCACCGCTGACGCCGCCGCGCGAGCGGCGGATCAGTGGCCGCAGGTCGATTTCGGGCAGCACCTTCTGGCTGATCAGCCAGCGGTTTGTCTCGTGGTAGGCCTCCTCCACCAGGTGCGCGAACTCATCGTGCAACACGGCCTGCAACTCGCGCCATCCTTCCTGGTTCAGCCCCGAGGCCCGCCAGCCGTCGAGCACCACCCGGGCCATGACATGGGCTCGCAGCATGTCGTTGGTGTCGAGTTCGCTGCGGCGTTCGAGCGACGAAATGCGTGCGCGCAGGTCGGAGAATTCCCAGGACGCGCGATCCATGATGGCCAGCGCCAGCCGCGACGTCAGGATCTCGCGTTCAATCGTATCGTCGTCCACCAGCGACAACGCGGCGTCACCGGCACCCGGCAGATCCTGCATGCGCGTACCGACGCCACCTTGCGAAGCCAGCCGGCGCATGCCGTCGGCCATGGCCTGGCCCCAGGCGCTGCCGGATGTGCCGAGCGCCTTGCACAGATCGCGCCGCATCAGTGCAACCGCGGGGACCGTGGGCTTGTCGAGCAGCGCCAGTGCCGTCGTGGCAACGGCGCTGGCCAGGCCGGGCAGGCCGGACAGCAGATGTTCGGCATACCGGCGACGCGCCTGCTGGGCGAGTGGGCTGGGCGCGCTGCCGACAGACATGTAGGGTGCGAATTCGGGGGAGGTTCGGACTACTCTACACCACGGCACCGGCGTTCGGATCGTTGGGATCGTGCTCCTTGCCGCCGGCGCGCAGCAGGTCCTCGCGCTTGACTCCGAGCCACATCGCGATCGCTGCCGCGACGAACACCGACGAATAGATGCCGAACAGGATGCCGATGGTCAGCGCGACCGCGAAGTAGTGCAAGGTCGGGCCGCCGAACAGCAGCATCGCCAGCACCATCATCTGCGTCGATCCGTGGGTGATGATCGTGCGGCTCATCGTGCTCGTGATCGCATGGTCGATCACTTCGCGCGTATTCATCTTGCGGTAGCGACGGAAGGCCTCGCGAATCCGGTCGAAGATCACGACCGATTCGTTGACCGAGTAGCCCAGCACCGCCAAGACTGCGGCAAGCACCGCCAGCGAGAACTCCCATTGGAAGAATGCGAAGAAGCCGAGGATGATCACCACGTCGTGCAGGTTGGCGACGATGGCCGCCACCGAGAACTTCCATTCGAAGCGGAAGGCCAGGTAGATCATGATCCCCACGACGACGAAGGCGAGCGCCTTCAACCCGTCGGCGTAGAGTTCCTTGCCGACCGCAGGTCCGACGAACTCGGTGCGTGAGAGCTTCACCGGTTCGGCGCCACCAGCGCCGCCGCAGGCGGGCCGGCTCACCTGCTCACCCTGCGGCGTCGTGTACTGGCGTGCCGAAACCGTGCCGCCCTCGGCGGCACACAGCCGTTGGAACACCGACGCGGCCACCTCACTCTGCTTGGTGTCGCCGCGAATCGGCAGCCGGATCATCACGTCGCGCGAGGTGCCGAAGTTCTGCACCTGCACTTCGCCGAAGCCCATGGCCTCGACCGCAGCGCGAGTCTTGTTGATGTCGGCGCTCTGTGCGTACTCCACTTCCAGCACCGTGCCGCCGGTGAACTCGATCGACAGGTGCAGGCCACGCGTGACCAGGAAGAAGACGGCAGCGGCGAACGTGAGAAACGAGACGACGTTGAACACCAGCGCGTGGCGCATGAACGGGATGTCACGCCGGATCCTGAAGAACTCCATCAGGCTTCCTCCGCCTTCACCGGCGCCGCGGCAGCCTGGTCGGGCCGCCACACCTGGCCGATCGACACGCCCTTGAGCTTCTTCTGCCGGCCGTACCAGAGGTTGACCAGGCCGCGCGAGAACATCACCGCCGAGAACATGCTGGTCAGGATGCCGAGGCAGTGCACCACCGCGAAGCCGCGCACCGGGCCGGAGCCGAAGGCGAGCAGCGCGAGGCCCGCGATCAGCGTCGTGATGTTGGAGTCCAGGATCGTGCCCCAGGCGCGCTCGTAGCCCGCATGGATGGCGGCCTGGGGCGAGGCGCCGCCGCGCAGTTCCTCGCGCACGCGCTCGTTGATCAGCACGTTGGCGTCGATTGCCATGCCCAGCGTCAGCGCGATGGCCGCGATGCCGGGCAATGTGAGCGTGGCTTGAAGCATCGAAAGCACCGCCACCAGCAGCAGGAGATTGAACGCGAGCGCGAGCGTCGAGAACAGGCCGAACAGCAGGTAGTACGCGCACATGAAGGCCGCGATCGCGGCAAACCCCCAGCTCACGCTGGCAAAGCCCTTGTCGATGTTTTCCTTGCCGAGGCTCGGGCCGATCGTGCGTTCCTCGATGATCTCCATCGGCGCCGCCAGCGAGCCGGCGCGCAGCAGCAGGGCCACGTCGTTTGCTTCCGAGGTGGTCATGCGGCCCGAGATCTGCACCCGACCGCCACCGATCTCGCTGCGGATCACCGGCGCGGTGACGACCTCGCCTTTGCCCTTTTCGAACAGCAGGATCGCCATGCGCTTGCCGACGCTCTCCCGCGTGACGTCGCGGAAGATGCGCGCGCCCTTGGCATCGAGCGTCAGGTGGACGGCCGGTTCCTGCGTCTGGCCGTCGAAGCCAGGTTGTGCATCCGTCAGGTTCTCGCCCGTCAGGATCACCTGGCGTTTGACGATCAGCGGCGCGCCACCGCGCTCGATGTAGCGCTCGGTGCCGAAGGGCACCGGCGCGTCGCCGCGCAGTGCCGAGACCGCTTCGGCGCTGTCGTCGACCATGCGGATCTCGAGCGTTGCGGTGCGGCCGATGATGTCCTTGGCCTTCGCGGTGTCCTGCACGCCCGGCAGCTGTACGACCACCCGGTCGAGACCCTGCTTCTGGATTACCGGTTCGGCCACACCCAGTTCGTTCACGCGGTTGTGCAGCGTGGTGATGTTCTGCTGGATCGCCTGCTCCTGCACGCGATTCGCGGCTTCGGCCTTGAGCGAGCCGACGAGCCTTGCATCGCTGCCGTCGGCAACTTCGGCCCACTGCAGATCGGACAGCTGCTCGGTCAATACGGCACGCGCCTGTTCGAGCGCGCCGCGGTCGCGAAAGCGGATCGCCACGTCGTTGCCTTCGCGGGTGATGCCCGCGTGGCGGATGTTCTTGTCGCGCATCAGGCTGCGCATGTCGCCGGTGAACGACTCGGCCTTCTTCGTCAAGGCCGCCTTCATGTCCACCTGCATCAGGAAGTGCACGCCGCCACGCAGATCCAGCCCGAGGTACATCGGCAAGGCATGCATCGACGCCAGCCAGGTCGGCGAGCGCGACAGCAGATTCAGCGCGACGATGTAGCTCGGATCGGCCGCATCGGGATTCAGCGCCTTCGCGATCGCGTCCTTGGCCTTGATCTGGGTGTCGGTGTCGGCGAAGCGGGCCTTGACCGAGCTGCCGTCGAATTGGACGAAGTCGGCCTTGACGCCGGCCTGCTGCAGGATCGACTCGACCCGCGCCACGAGGCCGGCGTCGACCTTCAGCGTGACCTTGCCGCTGGAGACCTGCACCGCCGGCGCCTCGCCGAAGAAGTTGGGCAGTGTGAAGACCAAGCCCACCACCAGCGCCACGGCCAGCAGCAGGTACTTCCAGATCGGATAGCGGTTCATCGGAGCGCGGGCACTCGCGGACCCGGGTTCACTTCACCGTGCCCTTGGGCAGCACCTGCACGACCGAGCTGCGCTGGACCTGGACCTCCACCCCGTTGGCGACCTCGACGTGGATGTAACTCTCCCCGAGCTTGGACACCTTGCCCAGCATGCCGCCGGCGGTGACGACTTCGTCGCCCTTGGCCAGCGCTTCGACCAGCGCCTTGTGCTCCTTCTGCCGCTTCATCTGGGGCCGGATCATGATGAAGTACAGCACCACGAACATCAGTACCAGCGGCAGCAGGCTCATCAGGCTGGATTCGGCGCCGCCACTGCTGGCGGCCGGCGCGGTCTGCGCAAGAGCTTGGGAGATGAACACGAGGCGATCCTCAATTCTGGGAGGCACCCGCTGGGCGGGCGGAACGGCGAATTCTACGGTTCGGTGCCGGCCTCGCCGTCGGGCCTCGCGCCGGGGCTCGCCCGACCGCAGCGTCTCGTGCGGGCGATGGCGGCCCCGCAGCCGCCTGGTCCGGCCCGCCCTCGAAGACGACTCAGAACAGCGCCATGCTCAACTTGCGCCGGTACTGCTCGACCACCGGATCAGCCGGCGCCGTGGTGGATTTCCCGGCCACCTCGAGCGCGCCCCTGGCCGGTTCGGCCGCGGCTGCCTTTTGTGCGGGCTTGGTCATCAGTTCCAGGATGGCCACGTAGGTCCTGCGCGCGAGTTCCTCGTTCCAGGTCTTGTCTCGCATCACGATCTCGAGCAACTCGTCCATCGCCTCGGTGAATCGGCTGGCAGCGAAATGTGTCTGCGCGAGCTCGAAGCGGGCAGCGAAGTCGCGCTTGTTCGCCGCAATCGCGGCGGTCAGATCCGTGGCGGCGCGTGCCTTGGGCGCTGCCTCGCATGCATCGAGCCAGTGAGCCAGCGCCGCGATGCGCTGATCGATGGCGACCTTGCCGGCCACCGGCTCGAACGCCATGCGCGCCTGGTCCACGCGCTTCAGTTCGAGTAGCAGCTTCACATAGTCGCAGCGGGCGGCGTCGTTTCCCGGTGCCACCGCCACCGCCTGCTGCAGCCTGGCCAGCGCGGCATCGGTATCGCCCGCAGCCTCGAGTTCCTCGGCAGCCTCGGCTTCGGCTTCGGCTTGGACGTCGGCTGCCGTGGGCACGTGTTTGTCGAGGAAGGCGCGGATCTGGGCTTCGGGCAGCGCACCGACGAAACCGTCGACCGGTGCACCCTTGTCGAACAGCACGCAGAACGGGATCGAACGCACGCCGAAGGCCTGGCTCAGCTGACCGGCGATCTCGGGCTGATCGTCGCTGTTGAGTTTGGCCAGCGTGAAGCGGCCGGCATACGCAACCTCGAGCCGCTCGAGCAGCGGTCCCAGGGTACGGCAGGGCCCGCACCACGGTGCCCAGATATCCAGCAGCACCGGCGCGTTCATCGACGCGTGGATCAGGTCGGTCTCGAAATTCTTCAGCGTGATGTCGATCATGGCGTGTGGGCGGCGCGTGTTGAGCGCCAGGTGCGGGCGGGCCTCCTACAATGCAAGCCCTTCTCGCGGCCGTTGCGAAAGAGAGCGCCCTTCTTGTCCGCCGAAGCGTCCTCCGATGCGCCCCTCGTGGGCGTGCTCATGGGTTCATCCAGCGACTGGGAGACCCTGCAGCATGCGGCACGGATTCTCGCCGAGTTCGGTATCGCCCACGAATGTCGCGTGGTCTCGGCGCACCGCATGCCCGATGACCTGTTCGCCTATGCCGAGACGGCGGCAGGGCGCGGGCTGAAGGCCATCATTGCCGGCGCCGGCGGTGCCGCCCATCTGCCGGGCATGCTCGCCGCCAAGACCGTGGTGCCCGTGCTCGGCGTGCCGGTGCCGAGCCGCCATCTGCAGGGCGTGGACTCGCTGCACTCGATCGTGCAAATGCCGACCGGTGTGCCGGTGGCCACCTTTGCGATCGGGCATGCCGGCGCCGCCAATGCGGCCCTGTTCGCAGTGGCGATGATGGCCAACGACGACGCCGCACTGCGCCAGCGGCTGAACGCGTTTCGCGTGCGGCAGACCGAGGCTGCGCGCGCGATGAATCAGGAACTGAGATGAAGCCCCCAAGCTCGCTCACGCTCGCGGCCCCCCGAGGGGGAGATCAGTGGCTTCGGGCGGCCGGGCGCCACTGAAGTGAGCGCCATCGCTCGATGGCTGCCTGGCGCCACGCTGGGCGTGCTGGGTGGTGGCCAGCTCGGACGCATGTGGGTGCATGCGGCGCAACGTCTGGGTTACCGCTGCGTGGTGCTCGACCCGGATGCGCAGTCGCCTGCGGGCGCCGTGGCCGACGTGCACCTTCGCGCTGCCTACGACGACGCCGATGCGCTGGCGCAGCTCGCGCAACAGGCGCAGGCGATCACCACGGAGTTCGAGAACGTGCCCGCGCAGACCTTGCGCGCGCTGGCGCAGTCGCGTTCGGTCGCGCCAGGGGCCGACGCCGTGGCCGTGTGCCAGGATCGTGCGCTCGAAAAAGCCCACTTCGGGCGCTGCGGCGTGCCCTGCGCACCCCATGCCGTGCTTCAGACCGAGGCCGATCTGGCGCGGGTGTCGCCGACGCTGCTGCCTGGCGTGCTGAAGACCTGCACACTCGGCTATGACGGCAAGGGCCAGCGCCAGGTGCGCAACGCAGTCGAGTTGCGGCAGGCCTGGCGCGAACTCGGCGGCTTGCGCTGCGTGCTCGAACAGCGGCTGGCGCTTGCTGCCGAACTCAGCGTCGTGCTCGCCCGCGGCCACGACGGATCGCTGGTGCATTTCGCCCCGATGCAAAACCTCCACCGCGATGGCATCCTCGCGCTCACCCTGTGGCCGGCGCCCGACGTGCCGCCGGCTGCGCAGGCACAGGCGGTGCAGGCGGCCAGCGCGATTGCCGAGAGCCTGCGCTATGTGGGCGTGATGTGCGTCGAATTCTTCCTGCTCGACGATGGCCGGATTGCGGCCAACGAGATGGCGCCACGCCCGCACAACTCGGGCCATTGCACGATCGACGCGTGCGATTGCAGCCAGTTCGAATGGCAGGTGCGGGCAATGGCGGGCCTGCCGCTGACGCCGCCGCGCGCGCACAGTGCGGCCGCGATGCTGAACCTGCTCGGGGACCTGTGGGGTCCCGATGGCGTGCCGCCACCTTGGCACGAGGCACTCGCATTGCCCGGGGTGCATCTGCATCTGTACGGCAAGACCGAGGCCCGGCGCGCTCGCAAGATGGGTCACCTGACGGTGACGGCCGACAGGGCAGACGACGCGCTTCGCATCGCACGCGAGGCAGCGCGGCGCTTGGGCCTGCCTCTCAGCCTCTGAGGCCGCGCGCGATGCCGGTCCTCGATGGAGCGCGAATCGATGCGATCGAGCAGGCCGCACAGGCCTTGGCACGTGGCGAGCTCGTCGCGATGCCCACCGAGACGGTCTACGGCCTGGCCGCGCGAGCCGACGACGACAACGCCGTCGGCGCGATCTTCCGCGCCAAGGGCCGGCCCGCCGATCACCCGCTGATCGTGCATGTGGCCGACCGCGACGGCGCGTTGGCCTTTGCGGCGACGCTGAATCCGCGCGCCGAGCGGCTGATGGCCCACCACTGGCCGGGTCCGGTCACGGTGATCGTGCGGCGTGCCGAGGGCCGGGCCGAGGCCGCAGCGGCCGGGTTGCCGACGATCGGACTGCGCTGTCCTTCGCATCCGGTGGCCAGGGCCCTGCTTGCGCGCTGCGCCGCACTCGGCGTGCACGGGCTGGCCGCTCCGAGTGCCAACCGCTTCGGCGCCGTGAGCCCGACCACCGCGGCGCACGTGGCCGCCGAGTTCGGCGACGCGCTGATCGTGCTCGATGGCGGCGCCTGCGACCTGGGCATCGAATCGACGATCGTCGACTGCTCGACGCGGCGCCCGGTGCTGCTTCGGCCCGGCGTGCTCACGCGGGCCGAACTGGAGAGCACGCTGGGCGAGGCGCTCGTCGACGCCGACGATCAGGCCACGCCCGCCCCCGGCACGCTGGAAAGCCACTACGCGCCGAAGGCCACGCTGCGCTTGATGGAGACCCAGCAGCTGGGGCGGGCCCTGTCGGTGCTGCCCGCGAACATGACGGGGCTGGCGGTATATTCACGCTCCGCGCCGCGGCGCCATCGCTGGGTTCGGACCATGCCCGACGACCCGAAGGCCGTGGCCCGCGAGCTGTATGCCGTGCTGCGCGAGTTCGACGCCGCCGGCGTCAAGCTGATCTGGGTGGAGCGCCCACCCGACATGCCCGAATGGGAAGGCGTGAATGACCGGTTGCAGCGCGCCGCCTCGACCTGAGGGCGGTGAGCCGAGCGGCCACAACGGAAGAATCGATGCGGATGTTCTCGACTGACACGGCCCGGCGCGGCGGCGTGGCGCTGATGGCGGCGATTGGCGGCTGGATGTTGCACGCATGCGGCGGCAGCACCGAGCAAATCGACCCCTTCGTGCCGCAACAGATCATCGTGCTCGGCGACGACAGCAGCGGCCTGGCCAGCGACGGCAAGCGTTACGGCGTCAACGGCCTCGACAGCAGCGCGGTGTTCGACTGTCGCCTGCTGCCGATCTGGACACAGCAGCTGGCCGGGGCCTACGGCATGGTGACCGATCGCTGCACCACGGGCACGAGCGTGACGCCCACGGTGACCACACGCGCGGTGGCCGGTGCCAAGGCGGCCGACCTCGATGTGCAGATCGACGCCCAGCTGGTTACGCCGCCGACTTCGAAGGACCTGTTCACGGTGATGATCGGTCTGCACGACATCATCGAGGTCTACGAGACCTTTGCCGGCGACAAGACCTGCGATTCCGATCCCACCGTCAACACGCCGATGGAGCTGGAACTGCGGGCGCGTGGCCATCATGTGGCCGAGCAGGTCAACCGCTTGATCGACGCCGGCGCGCGCATCATCGTCTCGACCGTGCCGGACCTCGGTCTGTCGCCCTATGGCCGCACGAGGGACGCCGCCAGCCCCGGACAGGCCGCGCTGTTGACCTGCCTGACCGCGACCTACAACGCCCGCGTGCGCGTCGACATCGTTCAGGATGGCCGCTATTGGGGGCTGGTGCTGGCCGACGACGTGGTGTCGGCGCTGACCAAGGTGCCGTCGGCCTATGGCCTGAGCAACGTGACCGATGCCGCCTGCACGACTGCCGTGCCCGATTGCACCACGGCCACGCTGGCCACCGGCGCCAGCGCGAGCACGCACCTGTGGGCCGATGACCGGCGCCTCGGCCCGGTGGCGCACACGCAGCTGGCGGCGCAGGCCATCCGGCGCGCGAGCAACAACCCGTTCTAGGTCCCGGGCGCGCGCGCGGCCCGGGCCCGCAGCGCCATCGCGAGAATGGTGCCGGCCAGGGCCAGCGTCACGCCGTTGGCGATCACGATCGGCCACTGCCCGAGCATCCAGCCGTAGACCAGCCACAGCGCCACGCCGGTGCAGAACATCGTGTACATGCGCAGCGACAGGCCGGCGAAGTTGCGCGAGCGCAGGCTGTGCCAGACCTGCGGCACGAACGAAGCCGTGGTCAGTGCGGCAGCGAGATAGCCGACGGTATCGGGGGTCAGGAGCAGGGCCATGGAGCACGCGGTTGCGCACGAAGCGGCGCGGGCGGCGCAATGATCGCACGGCTACACTGGCGCCCCTTATGGGGCCGCGACTGCTGGCGCTGGACACGTCGACCGATCGGCTGGCCGTCGCGCTCGCCGATGGGCCGCGGCAGTGGCTCGCCTGCGAGGCCGGTGGTGCACGCGCGTCGGCGCGACTGATTCCGTGCTTGATGGAGCTGCTGCAAGGCGCCGGCCTGAGGCCGGCCGACCTCGATGCGATTGCCTTCGGCGCCGGACCGGGGGCCTTCACCGGCTTGCGAAGCGCCTGCGCGGTGGCCCAGGGTCTGGCCTTCGGACTGCAGAGGCCCGTGCTGCCGATCGACAGCCTGATGGTCGTCGCCGAAGACGCGCATGCACAGCTGGGCCGACCGGTCGCTTCGTTGTGGGTGACGATGGATGCGCGCATGGACGAGATCTACGCCGCTCGATACCAGCCGACGGCCGATGGCTGGTGGGTACTCGATGCGCCGGCGTTGTGGAGCTTGCCGGCACTGCTGCAGCGCTGGCAGGTGCAACCGCCCGACTGCGTGGTCGGCAGTGCGATCGAGGCTTTCGGCGCGCGATTGCCCACCGGTTCGGCCTGGCGCGTACCTGGCGAGCGCGACCGTGCGCAGGCGCTGCTGTCGATCGCGCGTCGTCAATGGGCGCTGGGCCATTCGGTCGCCGCCGCGCAGGCGGGGCCGGTGTACCTGCGCGACAAGGTGGCGCTCACCACCGCAGAGCGCGAAGCGGCCTCGGCGCAGCGCGCAGCGACATCGTCTTGAGTCACGTTCTCGGGCCAGGAAGGCGGGTATCGTCGTGACCCCGGCCGACAGCATTCGGCTGCTGCCGATTCATCTGCAGGATCTCGAGACCCTGATGGGCATCGAGACGGCGTCGTACCGTTTTCCGTGGAGCCGCGGCAACTTCGTCGACTCGCTGGCGGCCGGCTACCGCATGACCAAGCGCGTCGACGCAGGAGGTGGCTGGCTCGGATATTTCGTCGCGATGCGCGGCGTCGACGAGACGCACCTGCTCAACCTCACCGTCGCGCCGGCGCACCAGCGGCAAGGCCATGGGCGCGCGATGCTCGACGAGCTGGTGCGCTGGACCCGCGAGCTCGGCGCGGCGCGGCTGTGGCTCGAAGTGCGCGAGAGCAATGTGGATGCGCAGCGCCTGTATCGCCGCTACGGGTTTCGCGACGCCGGCCATCGGCGCGGCTACTACCCGGCCGGCCCGCTCGGACGCGAGAATGCCATCGTGATGCACCTGGAGCTGGGAGACGCGGCGTGATGCGCTGGAGCGAGCGCCAGCGCACGATGCTGGCTGCGATGGGCATCACGCTCTGGGCACCACGGTCGGCGCCCGAGGCCGATGCACCGGCGGGCGATCCGGCCATGCACGAGGCCACCCGGGGGCCCGCGCGCGGGCCTACGCACGGCCCCACGCACGCAGCGAGGCGTGAACCGCAGCCGGTGCGTCGCCCGCCTGCCGCCGCCACGACGAGCTCTGCCGATGCGCACGCGCCGGTACGGCCCGAATCGGTGACCGACCGCGATGCGCGTGCGCGCGAGATCGGCTTGCTCGAGTGGCCTGCCCTGCGCGAACGGGTCGCGTCATGCCGCGCCTGCCGGCTCTGCGAAGGCCGGCGGCACACGGTGTTCGGCGTCGGGAACCCGCAGGCACACTGGATGATCGTTGGCGAGGCGCCGGGCGAGCAGGAAGATCGGCTCGGCGAACCCTTCGTCGGCCCGGCGGGCGAGCTGCTCGACCGCATGCTGCAGGCGCTCGGCCTCACGCGCGGCGAGGCCGGACCGCAGCATCAGGTGTTCATCGCGAACACACTGAAGTGCCGTCCGCCGCGCAACCGCAACCCCGAGCCCGACGAGCTCGCCCTGTGCGGCGCCTTCCTGCATCGCCAGATCGAACTCGTGAATCCGCGGCTGATCCTGGCGATGGGGCGTTTCGCGGTGCAAGCGCTGCTCGAGAGCAGCGAACCGATCGGCCGCCTGCGCGGCCGCGTGCACCGCTACCGCGGTCGGCCGGTGGTGGTGACCTACCACCCGGCCTACCTGCTGCGCAGTCCCGCCGAAAAGGCGCGGTCGTGGGCCGACCTGTGCCTGGCGGCGAGCCAGCTCAGCACTCCCGCGTGAAATCGCGTTCGTGCCTTCGCCAGGCGAGCGGCTCCTTCTGGAGCCGCTCGTCCAGGCTCAGCCCTTCTCCTTCTTCTTGACCGGCCGCGCCCAGCCGGCGATCGTGGTCTGCCTGGCCCTCGCCACCGTGAGCTGGCCGGCCGGCGCATCTTTGCCGATCGTGCTTCCGGCGCCGATGGTCGCACCTTCGCCGACCGTGACCGGCGCCACCAGCACGCAGTTGGAGCCGACATGCACATTCGCGCCGATCACGGTCCGGTGCTTGTTCGCACCGTCGTAGTTGGCGGTGATCGAGCCGGCGCCGTAGTTGACGCGCTCGCCGACCGTGGCGTCGCCCAGATAGGCCAGGTGGTTGGCCTTTGCGCCGCGCGCGAGGGTGGCGTTCTTGACCTCGACGAAGTTGCCGATGTGCACCTCGGGCCCGAGATCGGCGCCGGGCCGAAGCCGCGCGAACGGGCCCACCTGCGCGCCGGCACCGATGTGTGCGCGGGTGAAGTCGGTGAACGGCAGGATCTCGGCGCCGGCCTCGATCACCGTGTCGCGGATCACGCAGTGGGCACCGATGCGCACGCCGTCGCCGAGTTCGACACGGCCTTCGAAGACGCAGTTGACGTCGATCTCCACGTCGCGACCGCAATGCAGTTCGCCGCGCACGTCCAGCCGAGCCGGGTCGGCCAGCCGCACGCCGCCCGACATCAGCGCCTCGGCCTGGCGACGCTGCACGCGCCGCTCCATGTCGGCCAGTTGCAGCGGATCGTTGATGCCCAGCACCTCGGTTTCGTCGCCCACCGGGAGCGTCGTGACCGGCACGCCTTCAGCCACGGCCATCGCGACGATATCGGTCAGGTAGTACTCGTGTTGTGCGTTGTCGTTGCGCAAGGCGCCGACCCAGCGACGCAGCTGCGCCGTCGGAGCGGCCATCGCGCCGGTGTAGACCTCGCGGATCCGGCGCTGCGTCGGCGTGGCGTCCTTGTGTTCGACGATGCCGCGCACCGCCGTGCCGTCGCGCACGATGCGGCCGTAGCCGCTGGGGTCGGCGAGCTCGACGGTCAGCAGCACCAGCGCGCCACCGTTGCTGGCGGCAGCCAGCCGCTGCATCGTCGCGCTGGCGAGCAGCGGCACGTCGCCGTTGAGGATCAGCGTGGTGCCATCGCCGTCGAGGAAGGGTGCCACCTGCTGCACGGCATGGCCCGTGCCGAGCTGCGGTTCCTGTCGCACACAACGCACCGGCTGCCCGGCGAGCGTCTGTTCCACCTGTTCGGCACCGAATCCGGTGACCACGTGTGTGCGCTCGGCCTTCAGCGCGGCGCAGCTGGCCAGAACATGCTGCAATAAGGGCCGCCCGGCGAGCCTGTGCAGCACCTTGGGCCGCTCCGACTTCATCCGCGTGCCCTTGCCTGCCGCCATGATCACGATGTCCAGCGCCATCCCGGTTGCCTCGCGCCTGAAAGCTTGGATTATCGCGGCCTGCGTACTGGTTCTCGCAGGCTGCAGCGCCCTGCGGCTGGCCTACAACCAGGCGCCCGATCTCGTCTACTGGTGGCTCGACGGCTACTTCGATTTCGACGGCGAGCAGTCGACCATGGCGCGCTCAGCGCTGGCGGACTGGTTCGCCTGGCATCGTGCGAACCAGTTGCCGGAGTACGCGGCGACGCTTGCCCGGGCGCGGCAGCAGGTGCTGTCCGATGTGACGCCGGAGCAGGTCTGCCGGTGGTGGAGCGAGCTGCGCGAACGCGCGTCGATTGCCTACGAGCGGGGAGTGCCGGCACTGGCCGGCATCGTGCGCACGCTCAAGCCCGAGCAGGTGGCGCATGTGGAGAAGCGCTACGACAAGGGCGACGAGGATTTCCGCGCCGACTTCCTGCAGAGCACACGCGCCGAGCGACTGGAGGCGTCGATCAAGCGCACGGTGTCTCGCGCCGAAACGCTGTACGGCACGCTCGACGACCCGCAGCGTGCGCTGGTCGCCCAGGCCATGGCCGGCTCGCCGTTCGATCCGCAGATCTGGCTGGCCGAGCGCCAGGCCCGGCAGCGCGAAATCGTCCAGACGCTGCGCAGTCTGGTGGCCAACGGGGCCGACAACGGCCGCACGCAGGCGGCGCTGCGGGTGTTCGCGGCGCACGCGTCGATGTCGCCGCGGCCGGCCTACCGCACCTACGCGGACCGGCTCACCGACTACAACTGCCGATTCGCCGCGCAGCTGCACAACTCCACCAAACCCGACCAGCGGCAACGCGCGGTGGAGCGGCTGAAGTCGTGGGAGGACGACCTGCGCGCACTGGCCGCGCCGAGGCCTTGAACCGTTTGGAGCCTGCCGCTCACGGCGCCAGCGGCACCGTGACGCTGCGCGGATTGACGCCGCTGCGCGGAAAGTCGGTCATTGCGGCGCGGAACATCGCCTCGAGCACCTCGGCGCCGCCGGAAGAGTAGCCGTCGCTGCTGGCGCGTGCTTCGTACAGCGGCGTACCGTTGGCACGGTCGCGGATCAGCAGCGCGACTTCGCGGTCGAACCGGGTCTGCGTATAGGCCGGATACCGCCAGTAAGGCCCGATCCAGGGCCGCGGCCGCCAATAGCCAAAGCCGCCGCGCCACCACAGCGGGTCGTCCCAGGCCACGTAGTCGGTGCGCGTGATGCGGGCGCCGACCTGCACCAGCACGTCCGGTGTGGCGCCGGGCGCGGCGGCCGCGAAGCCGGCTGCGGCCAGCGCGCGGTGGGCGGCGTCTTCGAGCCGTTGCTGTTGCTCGGGGCGTGCCTGCTGCGAGGGCAGGCGATCGAACGCATAACTGCCCACCTTGCGGTCGGCGGGCCAGTCGCCGAAGGTGGCAATCTCGGCCTGCAAGGTGTTCATCGCGGCACAGCCGGCGAGCAAGGCCGCGGCCAACAGCATCGAGACGGTCTTCGGGAACCTCATCGCATCACCTCGTCGGACGCCGTCGCCGGATCAGGCCTTGCGCGTTGTGCCGGCGATCGGTGGCACCGGCAACTCGACTGTCGGGATCGTGCCGCAGGCCTCCTCGTCGTCGAAGGCCTTGTCACCCCCCGGGTCGGCACGACCGGTGGGTTCGAGTGTGGTGAAGGGGTAGAGGTTCCGGTCCATCAGGTGTGACAGCGTGATCCGCCCCATGGCTGAAGCCATGTTGTCGATGCGGCCAGGGTACTGCCGTTCCCACTCGCGCATCATCTTGCGCACCTGCACACGCTGCAGGTTCTCCTGGCTGCCGCACAGCGTGCACGGGATGATCGGGAATCGCCGGTGTTCGGCCCAGCGGATCAGATCGTCCTCGGCCACGTAGGCGAGCGGGCGGATCACCACGTGCCGCCCGTCGTCGCTCACCAGCTTGGGCGGCATGCCCTTCAGGCGCGAACCGAAGAACATGTTCATCAGCAGCGTGGCGACCATGTCGTCGCGGTGGTGGCCGAGCGCGATGCGCGTGGCGCCGAGCTCGCCGGCCACGCGATAAAGGATGCCGCGGCGCAGGCGCGAGCACAGCGAACACATCGTCTGGCCCTCGGGGATCAGACGCTTGACGATCGAGTAGGTGTCCTGCTGCTCGATGCGAAAGGTCACGCCGCGCGAGCGCAGATAGTCCGGCAACACCTGCTCGGGAAAGCCGGGCTGCTTCTGGTCGAGGTTGACGGCGACGATCTCGAACGGCACCGGCGATCGCTCGCGCAGGCTCAGCAGCAGGTCGAGCAGGGCGTGGCTGTCCTTGCCGCCGGAAAGGCAGACCATCACCTTGTCGCCGGCACCGATCATGTTGAAGTCGGCGATGGCCTGGCCGACCAGCCGGTGCAGACGCTTGGACAGCTTGTTGGTCTCGTGGGCGCGTCTGCGCTCGGCGGCAGCTTCTGCCGGTGCGCCGGCGAGGCCGGGCTCGGTGACGGTGTTCATGTCGATGAGGATGTGTCGTTTCTCATGCCGAAGACCTCGACGCCCACGGCCGCGCAGTCTGCGTAGACGTCGGGCTTTTCGGTGGACACGCGCGCTGCACGCACGGCAGGGTGGGCGAGCATGGCGCGCAGCACGTCGTCGACGAGCGTTTCCTGCAGGTGGATGTGACCCCGTGCAACCCGCTCGGCGATCGTGCGACGGATGAAATCGTAGTCCACCACTTCCGTGAGCTTGTCGTGCTGCGGTGTCGAAACCGCGAGCGGGATGAACAGATCCACGTTGATCACCACGCGCTGTTCGGCGCGCTTCTCGAAATCGTGCACGCCGATGTTGATGGTGACCTCGTAGTCGCGCAGGAAGAGTCGACGACAGTCGCGCAGGCTCGGCTGCAGCAGCAGGCTATGCATCGTTGCCCTCCCTGGCCATGAACATCACGTCGCGCGGTTGCGCCTGCAGGTGCTGGCCGCCGTCGACCAGCAGGTTCACCCCCGTGATCGCAGGCGACTCCAGCAGGAAGCGCACCGCGCGCGCGATGTCCTCGGGCGCGGAGCTGCGCTGCAGCGGCGTCATGCGGTGTGCCCGCGCGAACTCGGCCTCGCTCATCGAACCCGAGGGCAGCGTCACACCGGGCGAGACCGCACACACACGCAGCGTCGGTGCCAGCGCGGCTGCCAGCATCGGCGTGGCGGCGGCCAGCGCCGCCTTCGACAGCGTGTACGACAGGTAGTCCGGGTTCGGGTTCGCGAGTTTCTGGTCGAGCAGGTTCACGACGCATCCCTGCGCGCCGCGGCGTTGCAGATGTGCATGCAGCGCGCGCGTCATTAGCAACGGCGCGCCGACGTTGACATGCTGATGCGCATCAAGCGCGTCGAAGCCGAAGGTCTCGAGACGGTCGTAGTCGAAGTGCGAGGCGTTGTTGACCAGCGCATCGAGTGGCCGCCCTTCCGCGACCGCCTGCGCCATCAGTGCGTCGCATGCTTGCGCATCGGCCAGGTCGCCGAGGACGACGTCGACCCGCACGTCCCGTGCGCGCAGCGTTGCGGCCAGCGCCCGGGCGTCGGCCGCCGATGCGCGCGCGTGCAGGACCAGATCGAACCCGGCCGCGGCGAGTTCGCGCGCGATCGCGCAACCGATGCGACGAGCCGCACCGGTGATCAACACACGGGGTCGCGTGGACATGATTCCTACAATGCGGTGATGCCGGCCAGCGAGCAATGCCTCAGTGTATCGGCGAGCCTCCACGCCCGGATCGCCCAGGAGATCGCGTCGGCCGGCGGCTGGCTGCCCTTCGACCGCTACATGGCGCTGGCGCTTTACGCGCCCGGGCTCGGCTATTACGCCCGAGGCGGCCCGGTGTTCGGTGCATGGCCGGGTTCGGGCAGCGATTTCATCACGGCGCCCGAGCTGTCGCCGCTGTTCGGCCAATGCCTCGCGGCGCAGCTGCGCCAGGCGCTGCAGGCCTGCGCCACGGAGACGGTGGTCGAATTCGGTGCCGGCACCGGTGCGCTCGCCGAGGTGCTTCTCGACACGCTCGGCGACGAGCTGCCGCACTATCGCATCGTCGATCTGTCGGGCGCCTTGCGCGCGCGTCAGCAGGCGCGACTCGAACGCTTCGGCGGCCGTGTGCAGTGGCTCGATCGCTGGCCCGAGACGATGCACGCAGTGGTGATCGGCAACGAGGTGCTCGACGCGATGCCGATTCAGCTGCTGGCCTGGGACGGCAGCCAGTGGCACGAACGCGGCGTGGCCTGCCGGGGCGGTGCGTTCGCCTGGGACGACCGGCCGACCGGCCTGCGACCGCCGGTGGCGCACGCCTTCGCGCCCGGCACGGTCGTGGAGCTGCATCGTCAGGCCGAGGCCTTCGTCGCGAGTCTCGCGCAGCATCTGGCGCGGGGCGTCTCGTTCTTCTTCGACTACGGATTTCCGGAGGCCGAGTACTACCATCCGCAGCGTACGGCCGGTACGCTGATGTGCCATCGCGCGCATCGCGCCGATGCCCAACCGTTGGTCGATCCGGGCGAGAAGGACATCACCGCGCACGTGAACTTCACCGCCATCGCGCTGGCTGCGCAGGATGCCGGGCTCGACGTGCTGGGCTATACCTCGCAGGGCCGGTTCCTCCTGAACTGCGGGCTGGCCGAACGCATGCGGATCGCGGACGTCGCGTCGCGCGCCGCTGCCCACAAACTGATCGACGAGCACGAGATGGGTGAGCTGTTCAAGGTGATCGCGCTCGCGCGCGGTTGCACCTTCGATCCAATCGGCTTTTCAGCCGGCGATCGCACGCACCGGTTGTAACGCCCATGATCCGCTGGTTGATCGTGTTCGTGCTGGCGTTCCTGGTCTTCAACGGCCTGCGCGGCTGGCTGGAGCGCGTCGGGCTCGGCAGGCTGCCGGGCGACTTCAGCTTCCGCGTCGGCCGGCGCGAGATCTATCTGCCGCTGGCCAGTAGCGTGCTGCTGAGCCTGATCGCGATGGGCGTCGGGATGCTCTTGTAGTCTTCGCGGTCACTCGCGAATCGCCCACTGATGCGCGCAATCGCGGCAGCAGACGGTGATCGCGCCTTCGGTCTCCGCGGGCTCGGCCAGCTTGAAGCGTGCATAGACGCCGCAGCGGGGGCAGTCGGCCTGGTTGGCCACGAACTCCGCGTGCATCAGCAGATAGAGGTATCGACGCAGTGCCCAGATGCCGATGGCGCCGGCCGCGACGATGGCCAGCGCGTCGACGATCTGATCCTGCAGGCTGCGGAAGGTGAGCGCCGCCTCGACGGCGGCGAACACGGCCACGGCGCACAGGAAGGTCAGCGTCAGGTGGGCGTGGCTCTTCAGCAGCTCGCGCTCGTACCACTTGCGAAACCCGAAGCGCTGGATGCCGTCGATCAGCCGCATGCGCCGGTTTGTACCCGAGGCGTCGGCCGCGCCTCGCGCAGGCGCTCAAGTCCCGGCAAAACCGTCGGCGATCGCTCGCATGCGCGCGTCGTGCAGCGCGCGCCCCATCGCCGGCCCGTCGGGCGGGGGAACCGGAAGGTCCTTCTGCAAGGCAGCCGCGCTCACGTCGCGCGCCAGGGTCAGGGCCTGCTCCAGGCGATTCGCATCTCCGGCCGCGCCAGTCACGAGGCACAGTTGGAGCCAGGCCTGCAGCAGGCCACGGAACCGTTCCGGTCGGCGAAACGCGTCGCATCGCTCGAAGAGCATCAGCATTGCTGCGGGCGTGCCTCGAGCCAGGTCGGACAGGCCGGCATGCTCGCGCGCGAGCAGCAGTGCCATGTCGCGACAGTCGTTCGGCACGCGCCAGCCATCGCAGAGCGTTTCGACGCGCCGTTCGGCCGCTGCGGCATCGGCAGTGCCGACGTCGACATGGCAGCACAACGCGAAGCGCTCCGGCAGCGCTTGCTGCGCGCGCGCACTGGCGGCCAGTGCCGATCGGGCCGTCGGCGGCAACCTGGCGCCGATCGCCGGGGCGAGGCGCTCGAGGGCGCCGCATCGGGCCAGCACGTCGAACATGCGCTCAGGCGCGCACTCCATCAATCCGCGCGCCACTTCCTGCCACACCCGCTCGGGCACCAGCGCATCGACTTCTCCCGACGACACCAACTGCTGCAGCAGCAAGGTCGTCTCCGGCGCGATGTCGAAGTCGGGCCAGCGCGCGGCAAAGCGTGCCAGCCGGAGCAGGCGCACCGGGTCCTCGGCAAACGCCGGCGACACATGGCGCAGGACCCTGGCACGCAGATCTCGCTCGCCGCCATGGGGGTCGATGAGCGTCCCGGAGTCGGGGTCCAGCGCCATTGCGTTGATCGTGAGGTCGCGACGGGCAAGATCCTGCTCGAGGGTCACGTCGGGTGCGGCATGGAACACGAAGCCGTGGTAGCCCGCGCCCGACTTGCGTTCGGTGCGCGCGAGCGCCACCTCCTCGTGGGTCTGCGGATGCAGGAAGACCGGAAAGTCGCGGCCGACCGGACGGTAACCCATCGCGACCAGTTGTTCCTGCGTGGCGCCGACGACAACCCAGTCGCGGTCGTGTACCGGCAGGCCGAGCAGACCGTCGCGGACCGCACCGCCGACGACGTAGCTCTTCACGACGGGCGGGGGGCGCCCGTCAGGGCAGCTCCACGTTGACGGCCGGAGCGCTCGCCTCGCGCGGGCCGATCGGCGCGCCCAGCCAGGCCTTCAGCGACAGCGTGCGGCCATTGAGCAGCGACGCATAGACCGCGGCATTCGACAGCACCTTCTTCACGTAGTCGCGCGTCTCGTTGAACGGGATGTTCTCGGCCCAGACCGCCGGCTCGATCGCCGGACCTTCGCGCCAACGCCGCGGGCGGCTCGGGCCTGCGTTGTAGGCCGCTGCCGCCATCGCCTGCGAGCCGCCGAAGTCCTCGAGCACCAGCTTCAGATAGGCCGTGCCCAGCTTCACGTTGAACTCCGGATCGACGATCAGCTCGGGCTTGAAGTCCAGCGCCGCCTTGCGCGCCACCCAGCGTGCGGTGCTCGGCATCAACTGCATCAGACCGCTGGCACCGACGCTGGAGCGTGCGTCGATGATGAAGCGAGACTCCTGGCGGATCAGGCCGTACACATAGGCCGGGTCGAGGCCGGTCTCCCTGCTGCGCGCGACCACCAGCTCGCGAAAGAGAATCGGGTAGCGCTGATCGAGGTCGATGTCGGTGCGCGTGCGGTCGCTGGTGTTGATGCAGCGGTCCCACACTTCGCGTTCGCAGGCCAGCGCGGCGGCGGCGAACAGCTCGCGATCCGACATGCCGCGCAGCGTGAAATTCCATTCGCGCACGCCTTCGCTGCGCAGTCCGAGAGCGATCAGCTGCAGCGCCCTCGAAAGGCCGGGTGTGGCGGCCGCCTTGGTGCGGTCGGCTTCGCTCGGCACCGGTGCCAGCGGCGGCAACTCGGGCACGAATCCGATCTCCTCGGCGGCCAGCTTGCCGTAGAAGGTGAACGCCTCGGCGATTGACGCGAAGGCTTCGCGCGCCGCGCCGCGTTGCTCGTCACCGGCCTCGCCCTCGGCCGCGGTGGCAGCGAGCGCACGGGCGCGCCAGTAGATCCAGGTCGGGTCGCGTCGTTCGGCGGTCGACATGGCATCGATCGCCCGCAGCACGAGCGACCAGCGCTGCCCATTGCCGCCGGCGCGCAACGCGGCGCGGGCGGCCCAGGCGAGCATCTCGTCGGTCCAACCGGCATCGCGCGGGCTGGCGCGCAGTGACGCCCAGGCACGCTGGTAGTGGCTCGGCGCATCGTTCGAGAGCTTCTGGGCGGCCTGTTTGCCGATCGCCGCCCACACCCAGGCCGCACGTTCGGGGCCCATGGCCGCCTGCCAGCGCTCGGCCATCAGGTTCGCTGCCGCGTCGGGATCGTTGGTTGCCGCACGCAGCACGGCCAGCGTGATCAATTCTTGCTGCTGGCGCGACGGCGAGCTGCCCTGGCGCCGCAGGTACCGCAGCGGGTTGTCCAGCAACTCCGATACGTCGCCGGCCGCCTGCCGATCGATCAACGGCGCGACATTGCGGGCCAGCCGTGCGCGGCCCTGCTCGATGGCCAGGCGCAGCTTGAGCCATACGTCGTCGCTGGTGAACACCTTGGCTTCCACCAGAGTGCCTGCCATGTGGGCGCAGCCGTCATCGGCCTCCCGTTGGCCCAGCCACAGCGCGCGTGCGCTCGTGCGCACCGACTTGCCCGCCAGGTGCTCGGTGAGTTGCCAGTAGCAGCTCACCTCGCGGTCGTCGTTCATGCGGAAGCGCGGGTAGTCACGTGCGAAGGCTGCCCACTCCCGCCGACGCCCGAGCTCGAGCAGCCAGTCGTTGCGAAAACGGTCTTCCACGTAGGAGCCGGGCCACCGCGCATAGAACGCCTCGGCTTCCTCGTTGCGAGCCTCGGTGATGCGATTGCCGAGTTCCCAGTAGTCGACCCACATCGCCAGCGGATGCGATTCGGCGCGGGTGCTGTTGCGCAGTTGTGCCAGGCGTTTGCCGTCGCGCTTTCGCAGCGCTTCGCGCGCGTCGTTGATCGGGTCGGCGGGGGCTGGCGCCGCGTTCGTCGCGGCGCCGCAGACCACCAGGGCCAGCGCCAGGAGCCAGCCACGAAGGGTCGGACGGAGCTGCAGAAGGTGTGACATCGATGCCGGAGAACGCTCGGGACGCAGACGCTGCCGACCGCAGCGGCGCCAACGGCTCGCACTGTAGCGCAGTCAACCCCGGGGCATCAGGTGCGCGAGGTCCGGTAGGGCTCTTCGAAGTCGAGGAACTCGGCCTCGGCCATTGCCTCGGCGACCCAGGCCGCCACCGCCGGATTCTCGAACACACGCGTCACATAGGCGGCCGCTTCGCCGGGCAGCGGCAGGCCATAGGTGCGGATGCGTCCGGCCACCGGCGCATAGAACGCGTCGACGATGCCGAACGCGCCGAACAGATAGGGCCCGCCGCTGGCGGCCAGGGCATCGGTCCACATCCGGCCGACACGCTGCAGGTCGGCCTGTACAGTCGGCTGATCGGCCAGGATTCTCGCGCCGACATCGGGCAGCGACGCCTCGAGGTTCTGCGGGCAATGGCTGCGCAGCGCGGCAAACCCCGAATGCATTTCGGCGCACAGTGACCGGGCGCGGGCGCGTTGCTGCATGTCGCGCGGCCACAGCGCATGGTGGGGGAAGCGTTCGGCCAGGTACTCGGCAATCGCCAGCGTGTCCCACACCACGAGGTCGTCGTCGATCAGCACCGGCACGCGGCCGGCGGGAGACACCTGCAGGACGCGCTGTTTGAAGTGCGAATCCGCCGACATCGCGTCGAAGCGCACCATCACCTCTTCGAACGGGATGCCGAAGTGGCGCATCAGCACCCACGGGCGCATCGACCAGGACGAGTAGTTCTTGTTGCCGATGAGAAGCTGCATGGGAGCGCTCCAAGACGGGGAGGGGCGATGTTAGGGTGCCGAGCGTTGCCCGATCATGCCCATTTCGCATCGCCGGCCGCTCGCCGGCGCATGAATCACCGAGTCACCGCGTCGCGGGCTCGCCGAGCGCGGCGCGCGTGCGCGCGGCCTCGGTCCGGATCCAGTCGGCGCATTCATTCAACTCGGCGCGACGAATGGCCAGCGGCATCTCGATCAGGAAGTAGGCTGGTTCCGAAGCGAGCCGGCGTTGCCCGCCGAACAGCTCGACCAGCTCACCGCGCTCGATCAGATCGTGCACGAGCGGCATGCGCGCCAAGGCGATGCCCTGCCCGGCGAGCGCCCCCTGCACCTGCTGATGCGTGTAGTTCAGATAGATCCATCCGCGCGGTTCCAGCAAGGCCAGATCTTGCCCAGCCAGCCAGCGCCGCCAACTCACGCGAAAGCCCGACGTGGTGCGTGGGTCGTCCTCCTCGAGCAGCACGTGCCGGGCCAGATCGCCCGGGGCGTCGAGAGCCGGTACCTGTCCGTTGCGGCTCTGCTCGAGCAGCCGAGGGCTGGCCACCGGCGCGAGAAGCTCGCCGAACAGCCGTTCGGCCATCGGCGGCGCATCCTCGGGCAGACAGTAGCGAAGCAGCAGGTCGAGCTCGGGCTCGTCGAGATCGTTCAGACGGTCGTAGGCGGCGATGCGGATGTCGAACGGCGGCTGCGATTTCTGGAACTCTGCCAGTCGCGGCAGCAACCACAGCGTGGCGAAGGAAGCGAAGGTCGAGAGGCTCACCTGTGGTCTGCCGCGCCGGCTGCGGATTTCGCGCACGACGCGGTCAAGGTGTTCCAGCAAGGGCAGCGTGGCATGGCGCAGCGTTGCACCGGCCGGGCTGAGCTCGACGCGGCGCGTGCCCCGCACGAAGAGCGGCGTGCCCAGTTCGTCTTCCAGGGCCTTGATCTGCCGGCTCACGGCGGGCTGGGTGAGGTGCAACTCGTCGGCGGCCGCGCTGAACGACAAGCGTCGCGCGACCGCCTCGAAGGTGCGCAGGTTGTCGAGGCCGAGTGGCCGCTGTTGGCGTTGATTCATGCTTGAATCGTATGAATGACGTGACTCGAATTCATTGGCGGATCGCGCAAGCATAGAGGATCATCGATGTGACGGATGTTCGACCGGTGGCTTGTCAATGTCGATTGAGGCAGAGGAGATTCATGATGAATTGGTATCTCGAATCGAAAGCGGGCGCCTTGCTTGCCGGACCCTCGACGCTTCGCGTGGCGCGCCGCCTGCGGGTTGGTCAATCAGGATGCCTGAGCATTTCCGGCGACGCCGTGTGGCTGACACGCGATGGCGAAGCCGAAGATCACGTGCTCGTCGCGGGGCAAGGCATGCGGCTGCGCTCCGGCGATGCGGTGCTGGTGCAGCCGTGGACGGCCGGCGGGGCGTCGCGGCTGCTGTGGCAGGCCGATCAGGCGCTGCCGCGCCTGTTTCGCTGGCGCGCTGCCGCGGCCGGCCTGGGCGCTCGCTTCTTCGGCGCGACGTCCGAGGCGCTACGGGGCGTGTCGGACCGCTTGGCGGCCCGGGCGCGAACCGCCGAAGCCATCGCGAGCCGGGCCCAGGGTTGCATGGCTTGCGGCGAGTCCATCGCCTCGTCGGGTGCGCTCCAGTAGCCCAGCGTCACGGCGGCGCGGTCGCGACTCGAGTAGCTGAATGGCTCGCTGCCGGCACGCCGGAATTCGTCCTGCGACTGCGGGTCGGCCTTCAAGTACAGACGATCGTCGCTGATCAGGGCGATGAACAGCTCGTCGACATAGAGGCCCCAGCCGCCGAACATCCGCCTCGCGCGCGCGTGGCCCAGCGGGGCGAGCAGTTCCAGGCAATGCGCCACGAGCGCAGCCGGCGAAGCCATCGCAGCAGTTTAGGCTCGCTCGCGCAGCGGCGGCACAATGCTCATATGAGGCCCCCAAGCTCACTTCGTTCGCGGCCCCCCGAGGGGGCGCGTCAGTGGCTTCGGGCGGCCGGGCGCCACTGACATGCCCGGAACCTTCAAGCTGCCGATCGAACCTTCGCGCGACAAGGGCGTGCTGCGCCGACAGTTGCAGGCCGAGCGGCAGGCGATGATCGATCGCCACCAGCGTGCCATGCACCTGCAGGAAGTGCTGCGTGTATGGCTGGTGACGCGTCCCGACCAGAGCATCGGCGCCTACTGGCCGATCAAGGGGGAGTTCGACGCGCTGCCGGCGTTGTACCGCTGGAGCGAGGCCGAGCCGGACCGGCGCATCGGCCTGCCGGTGATCGACCGCGAGACGAAGCAGCTGCGGTTTCACATGTGGTTCCCCGGCTGCCCGATGGAGGAGGACGCCTACGGCATTCCGAAGCCAAAGGACACGCCGGAGTTCGAGCCCACGCTGCTGCTGGTGCCCTGCGTCGGATTCGGCCCGCGCGGCACCCGGCTGGGCTACGGCGGCGGGTTCTACGACCGCACGCTGGCGGCGTTGCGGCCGCGGCCTTTCACGGTGGGCCTCGGATACAGCCACGGATTCATTCCGTGGCTGTCGCCCGAACCTCACGACATGCCGCTCGATGCCGTGCTGACCGAAGAAGGCGTGGCCTGGCAGCGGCCCGACTGAGCCGCAACGGGCCTCGCTGGGTCAGAAGCGCTTGCCGACCCCGACCCCGAGCAACGTCGGGTCGACCTTGAACTTGCCCCGGTCGGTACCGTTCTGGTAGACGTTGGTCTTGATCTGCACCTTCTTGAGATCGACGTTGATCAGCCAGCCGCCGCCCACCGGGATGTCGGCACCGGCCTGCACGGCGAGGCCGTAGCTGTTGCGCTTGAGATTGACGGCGCCGCTGAGGATGTGCACATCGGAGATGTTGGTGTAGTTCACGCCTGCGCCGACATAGGGGCGGAAGGCGCCGAGTCCGGTGAAGTGATACTGCGCGGTCAGCGTCGGCGGCAGGTGCTTGAACGTACCGATTTCACCACCCACGGCGGTCGAGCTGACCGTCTGCTTCTGCGGGTAGGTCAGGATCAACTCGGCCGCGAGGTTCGGCGAGAAGAAATAGCTGATGTCGACCTCGGGAATGGTCTTGTTGTTGATCGTCAGACCGAGTCCCGTGCTGTCCTTGTTGGCCGAATCGAGGTGGACCGCACGCGCGCGGACGATCCAGCTGCCACTGTCCTGAGCCCAG
>JAEUPI010000173.1 GCA_016790175.1 Burkholderiaceae bacterium
TGGCCTTCGTCCCAGCCGGCGTGGGTTTCGGCGCTGGCGAGCAGCACGCCGGCTTCGAGCAGCGCCACCTGCATGTCGACCACCGAGCGCGGCTCCACGCGGTAGTAGGCACCGAGCGGGCGGCGCACGCCGTCGTCCCACCAATCGGTATTGGCGATCTTGCCGGTGGGCTCGGCGAGCTTGGGCCACAGCCGCTCTTCGCACACGCCATGCTTGAACCAGCCCTTGAGCACGCCGCGGCAGGTGGAGCCGTTGGTGGCCTTCTCGCCGGGCAGGTTGTCGTAGCGGCGCGCCATGCCGTAGAGCATGAAGGGCGACACCGCCTTCTTCAACGCGCCGTCGCGCCGCAGCAGCAGCGTGTGCACGCAGGTGGCCAGCGCAAAGCCGGTGCAGGCGTCGGTGGCCTGCTGGTGCAGCACGGGCAAGGTGCTCAAGAGCTTGGGCCGCAGCTCCGCCGCGGGGATCTGCGCCACCGACGGGCGGTACACACGATCGCGAAAGTCCACGCTGTCGGGCGAGACGTTGCGGATGGGGCGTCTTGTCGGCATTGCTCAGTTCCTGGTGAGTGGTGGTGGAACACTGCTCCGAGAGCATGCTGCATTTGAGGGCTGCGGCTGCAAGCGAGGCTCCATGAGCGGTGGGTCGAGCAACGCCAGTGTGCCGCATCGGCCGAACTGATTGACAGATTCCGTGTGACGGAACACAATGTGCCGTGATTCGTTCGTTCGCGAATGCCGAAACTGAAAGGCTCTTCCGAAGCGAAGCAGTACCGCGCTTCAGGAATATCGAGCGGGTGGCCAGGCGAAAGCTCCTGCAACTGCACGCCGCCACGGCTCTGGCGACGTTGAAGGTGCCGCCTGGCAACCAGCTCGAGGCATTGAGAGGTGATCGTAGAGGGCAGCACAGCATACGGATCAACGATCAATGGCGTCTGTGCTTCGTCTGGCGAGACGATGGTGCTCACAACGTCGAAATCGTCGACTACCACTGAGGCGAAACATGACCAAGCGAATGCTCCCGGAGATCCACCCTGGCGAGATCCTGCTGGAAGACTTCATGAAACCCATGAGCATCAGCGCGCGCCAACTCGCGGCCGATATCGACGTGTCGCCCAGCCGCATCAGCGAGCTCGTGAACGGGCAGCGTCCGGTCACCGCAGATACGGCGTTGCGCCTCGGTCTGTTCTTCGCGATGGAGCCGCGGTTCTGGCTGAATCTGCAGGCCGAGTACGACATGCGCATGGCCGAGCGAGAGTTGAAGGCGAAGATCGCGCCGCGCATCCGGGTTTTGCATCCGAATCCAGCGTGAGCCTGGCTCGACGGCTGTTCGTGCCGCTTCAGCGGGTATCGGCCATCGGATTCGCAAGCGCAAACGCCGCCAGATGGTCGCGAGCGTGCTGGTAGCCCGCCTCGATGATCTGGCTGTGCTTGTCGAGCGCGAGCAGGCCGAACGCGGCGAGGTCGGGGCGCAGGCACAGCTCGGCCTCCTGCCGCGCGCGCCGCGTGTGGGCCAGGCTGGCCAGCAGCAGGCTGTGCATCATCACCTCGTAGATGCCGGGTGGCGCCGTGCGCGGGGTGCCGCGCAGGCGGAGCACGCGCGCGGCGAATTCGATCCACGGTGAGGGATAGCTGCGCGCGGTGGTGGAGAGGTCGAGGTCCGACGTCACGTCCACCGCGATCACGCGGCCGGCGAGCCGCTCGCGCGCCAGGCCCACCGGCAGGTTGTCGATCAGGCCGCCGTCCACCAGCAGCTGGCCGTCGTGGATCAGCGGCTCCACCAGACCCGGCAGCGAGGCGCTGGCGCGCAGCGCGCGCCACGCCGGGCCGCGGGTGTGCAGCGTCATCGTCTGCTGCGTGAGGTTGCTCGACACCGCCATCAGCGGCAGCCACAGGTCTTCGAGCTGGGTGTCGCCGCACTCGGCCTGCAATGCGCGGCTTAGGCGGTCGCCGCCGAGCAGCGAAAACAGCGGCAGCGTGTAGCCCTTGAAGGGGCGGGCATCGTTGAACTGCCGCGCGGCGCGGCACATCGTGTCGTGGTCCAGGTCGGCCGCGGCCAGGTAGCCGATCAGCGCGCCGGCACTGGTGCCGGCGACCCCGTCGACCGGAATGCCGTGCTCGCGCATCGCGCGCAACACGCCGATGTGCGCGCAGCAGCGCGCACCGCCGCCGCTGAGCGCCAGGGCCACGCCGCGCCCGGCCAGCCGGCGCGCCAGGCGCTCGACGTCGTGGTCACGGTCCAGCCGCAGATGCAGATGCGCCTGCACCGAGCGGGTATCGAGCCAGCGCGCGGTGCCACTGGGTCGTTGCGCGCCGTCACGGTGCAGCAGCACGAGCAGGCGCTGCACGTCGGGCGCCTCGGCATGGGCTGGCAGCAGCGTGCGCTCCAGCGGGCCGGGTTGGGGGTTGGCCTTGGCATCGGCCACCACGATCACCTGGTCGGCATGGCCCACCGTCCACGTGCTCCAGCCGTTGGGCTCGGCGTCGGCCACCAGCACCACGAAGCGGTGCGCGGCGCTCTGCTCCTCGAGCCAGGCGTTCAGGCGGATCCAGGTGGGGTGCGCCTCGGGGCGACGGGCCGCATCCTGGCCCACGCCCACTTCGTGCAGTTGCGCACTGCCCATCGTGCGGGTGGAGCCGAAGCGGGCCAACGCGCGGGCGAGCCGCTGCGCCAGGCCGGCCAGGTCCACGCCGGGTGAGGCAGGCAGCAGCGCGAGCGTGAGGCTGGCCTCCTGCGGGCGCGGCGCGTGGCTGCTCTGCTGCGTGATGCGTTGAGCCAGCCCGCGCAGCATGCCCAGGCTCAGCTGCGGCCGCGTGGCCACCAGCTCGGTCACCACCTCGACGGGAAAGCGCGCCAACTCGGCATCGCGCAGCGCATACACGGTGGCCGATCGCGGCTGGCCGGTCAGCAGCGCCATCTCGCCGATGCCTTCGCCGCGGCCCACCTCGGAGAGCCGGCGCTCGCCCTGGCCGTCGTGCGCGGGCTCCACCACCGCCAGCCGGCCGCTGGCCACCACGTACCAGGCATCGCCGCGGTCGCCCTTGCGAAACAGCACCTCGCCGCGGTGCAGCGTGCGCCAGCCGATCCGCTGCTCCAGCACGGCCAGCTCGGCCGCACTGAGCGGGCCGAACAGAGCGGGCAGCACGGCGAGCATCTGCCGCCGCTGCAGATGCCGCGCGGCAATGCGCGCCAGCGTGTCGAGCAGCGCGGGGGTGTCGCTGCACAGGGCGTCGAACTGCCGGCGCTGCAGCCGATAGACCTGCGCGTCGCCGATCGCCACCACGGTGGCCGAGGCGGCGCCGCCGACCACCAACTGCATCTCGCCGATCACCTCGCCGCGGCCCACGGTGTCGATCAGCGCGTCGCCGCCCTCGGGGCGCTGCACACGCACCTCGAATCGGCCCTGCGCGATCACGTAGAGCGCGTCGCCCACCACGCCCTGGCGCAGCAGCACCTGCCCGGGCGCCACGGCCTGCAACTGCATGGCCGCGGCCAGCGCCGAGCGCGTGGCCTCGTCGAGTGCGCCGAAACTGGCCGACGCGCCGAGCAGCGTGTGCAGGTCCGGGCTCTCGAGCGAGGGCGAGATGGCCATGTGCGGCGACCTTATCCGCTCCTTGTCGGCACGTGAAGGCTGACGAACCCGCGCCCGCGCCGGCCGCCACAATGTGCAGACCATGTTCGGCGCAGCGATTCGCCTCACCACCGAGCCCGAGGGCCACCTCGGCGTGGCGCTGCCGCGCGGCATCTACGCCGTGCTCGCGGTGCTGTTCACGGCGGCGGCGCTGTTCATGGCGTCGGACTTCGGCCGCGCGGCCGTGCGCGAGCTCGAGTGGCCCGTCTGGGGCCAATGGGCCGCGGTGGCGGTGGCGCTCGGGTTTGCGGCGCCGTTCGGCCAGCAGGCGCTGTGGGGGCACCCGCTGGTGTTCGACGCGCACCAGGCCGCGATCGTGCGCGGCCCGCGGGTGGTGGCCGAGTTCTCGACGGTCAGCCACGTGGAACTGCGCGAGCGCCGCGCGCAGGATCGATTCCGCTTCTGGGAGCTGCGCGTGCACCGAACGGCCGGCCGCCCGATCTTTCTCGGTCGCGAGTTCGACGATCTCGAGGCCGATCTCGTGGCCGCCCGCGTGGCCACCGCGCTGGGCAAGCCGGTGAAGCACGTGGTGCGGTGAGCCCGCCGCACGAGCGACGCCCGGCTCAGGGCCAGACCTGCCAGCCCGTGCGCCGGTCGCCGTCGAGGCGCCGGGTGGCGCGGCGCGTGCCGCTGGCCAGGTCGAGCACGACGTCGATCGTCCAGACGGCGTCGTCGCCCCGCGTCACGCTGACCAGCGCGTAGCCGTCGCCGCCGCCGACGAGCGGCGTCTGCATGTGGCCGCTGATCGCGCCGTCGACGGTGGTGAAGGGGCCGTCGAGCCAGAACTCGTCGGGCCGCGCATTGGCGAACGGCCAGGGCGCATATAGGCCCGACGAGACGATCGAGATGATCTCCACGTCGCTGCCGTCGGGCCTCGCGAGCCAGAGGCTGGAAACGCTGGACAGATGCCGGTCGCCCGCGAGCAGCACCACGTGGCGCACGTTGCCGTCGCGCACCTGCTGCAGCAGCTGGAGCTGCGAGCGCGGGAAGCCGCCCCAGTCGTCGAGCGCGATGCGCTCGGCCGCCTGCCCGAACACCGTTGCTCGATGCAGCGGGAACACGGCCACCGGCGAGACGACGAACTTGGGGTCCCTGGCGTGGGCCTCGTTCGACAGCAGCTGCTGCAGCTGCGCGGCGTCGGCGCTCTGCACGATGCGAGCATCGTGCAGCGGCGTGGTGTCTTGCGCGATTCGCAAGCCGCGGCGATCGCGCGCGCTGCGGGTGTCGAGCACCAGCATCGGCAGTCCGGCCGGCTGCGCCCGGTAGCTGAACGGGCCGTGCGCAGCGCTGTTCACCAGCTTGTGCTGGCGCTGCCGGTAGGCGTCGATGGCCTCGGCCGCGGGTGGCGGCTCCCAGTTGTCGCGCACCTCATGGTCGTCGAGCAGCGGGTAGGTGGGCAGCGATCGCGTCACGCGGCGATAGGCCTCGAGGCGATGGTTCACCTCGTAGGCACGATCGATCGCCGAGCCGCCCGGCTGGGTGAACAGGCCCGCGGTCTCGTCGACGTAGACCTGGTCGCCCGCGAGCAGCAGCAGCTGCGGTCGCGGCTCGTCGCCACGCGAGTCATCCAACCGCCGCGCCAGCCGCGCATACGAGGCTTGCGCGGGTACCGCGTCGAACAGGCCCGCCGGGTACTGGCAGCTGGCCAGTGCCAGGCACAACGATCGCTGCGGCGGCTGGCCGGGCAGCTGTGCGGCTGCGATCCAGGCGGGGTCGAGGCGGATCACGGTCTCGTCGATCCGTTCGGGCAGCACGGACTGGCGCCATTGCGCCACGAGTTCGAGCACGCGTAGGTTCGGTTCGTCGTCGGGGTCGACGAACAGCCCGGTCTTCTCGGTCTTGGGCGAGATCACGGCGCCACGATCGATGGGCGCCGGCAGCGTCGTGTGCACCGTCAGCACCGCGATGCCCTGGTATCGCGGCAACGCGCGGACGTTCAGCCGCAGCACGATCGCCGAGGCCACCAGCTCGCTCGACGAGGTGAAGACCGCCATGGCCTTCTCGAGGTCGAGCGCCCAGCCGTCGGAGCCCCGGGTGGCCGGAACCAACAGCACGGCAAGCGTGGATGCGTGGCCGCGTGGTGCGCGCAGGGCCAGGTTGGCGCGCAGCTCGGTCTCGCTGACGCGTTGCACGGCACCCAGCGTCGGGCCCGTCCACGGCGGGCGCAGCACCAGCGGCGGGCCGGCCGGCTCGTGTCGCGAGGGCGTTCGAACGAACTCGTTCAGGAAGGCCACGATGTGCGGGAACACGTCGCGATAGGCGCGCTGGCCGATCAGCGTGTCCTGGTGGCCGTAGTTGCCCAGCACCCGCAGCTGACGCGGCGTGCCGGCGCCGAGGTGAAGGTCGTCGTCGCCGATCGAGGGGATGTCGTGAGCGTTCGTCTGGCCGTCGAACACCTGTTTCAGCAGGTCGTGTGCGCGGAACGAGCCGCGCCAGTCGAAGACCCGGTTGTGCCGGCCATGCAGGATCAGCAGCGGGAAGCCGAAGCGCTCGCCGAGCGTCTCGAAGGCGATGGTCTGGTTCTGGCCGGTGGCGTCGGTGAGCACCTGCCGGCTCACGTAGTGGCCCACCTGCGCCAGACCGGCCGTGGAGACGAAGCCGTAGATGCTCTCGAGCGTGCCGAGCATGCGGTTGCCGATGTTCGCCAGGCGCATCGTCTGGCCGAAGATGGCGTCGGCGCGGTGCCGCACCGCGGCGAAGCCCGGCGTCTCGTGCAGGCGTTGCGCTTCGCCGTCGTCGTCGGGGTAGGGGAAGGTGTTGAGAATGCCGTCGAGCAGCAGCATCAGCGCGGCGTCGTCGGCCGGGGGCCGCACGTCGAACGATTGCACGCCGAGGTACTGCTGCAGGTAGCTCGCCACGTAGGCGCGAAACCGGTTCATCGGGCTGCCCGTCACCAGCGGTGCCACCTGCGACAGCACGGCGCAGCCGATGCGTTCGTGCAGCGCCGTTGTCGAGCCGACCACGGCCACGCTGAACATGGCGGCGCCGATGCAATGGGCGATCACGTCGACCTTGCCGCCGGCGCCCTGGGTGCTGTGCTCGAGCACATGGGCGATCGCTTCCGGAATGTCGGCCTGCGCGGTCTCGTCGAACATCCAGGCCGTGCCGCGGTTCTCCGGCAGCGCGATGCTGGTGCGCAGCTCGAGCACCCACACGTCGCGGCCGGCGTCGAGCAGCGACGCCACCAGCGGCGCCGAGCGTCCGTCGGGGCCGATGTCCGGATGGGTGAAGGTGGAGCCGCTGGCGCCGTAGCCGTGAATCAGCAGCACCGGGCGCGTGCCTTCGGTGGTCTGGGTCGGCTGGTAGCGCGACAGCTTCCGCTCGGGGGCACCCGGTGCCCCCTTGTTCGGCAGGCTCACCTGCACCGGATCGATACCGCTCACCGGGCCGGGCAGGCGTTGCGGCTCGCGCCCGGGCGGCTTGTCTTCCGGCGGCAGGAAGTTGAGCAGGTGCGTCTCGAGCACCACGCGCAAGATCCACAGCAGCAGTTCGGCCAGGTCGCCGAGGGCATTGGGCGCGTCGTGCTGGTGCTCGATGCGCAGCAACGGAACCATCTGCTCGGCAAAGTACGACAGATCGGTGCTGAGCGCGCCGAGCTCCACGTGGCAGGCATCGACCTGCTCGACGACCCCTTCGCTGAGCTGCCGCCACGGGTTGCCGCTGTCGGTGAACTCCAGCCGCTTGGTCAGCCGCAGTTGCGTGCCCTTGGCGAGCACGTCGGGGTTTCCGCTGTCGCTGACCGTGAGGTGATAGCGGATCAGGCGGACCGCGCCGAGATGGCTGCACAGCGCCAGCAGGTCGCGCTGCCATTGCGCGGCCGACGTCGGCACGCAGAAGCCCGCGTAGCGCGACAGCCGGCGCAGAGCCGGCCGCAGCGCGCGCAGGCGGCGCACGAAGTCGTCGGAATGGTCGCGCACCAGCACCTCGGCATGACCCGTGCATGACGCCTGGAACGGTGGGTCGATGCGGTGCGCATCGGTGAAGGTCAGCGCCACGCGCGAGAACGCGATCACACGCGGCAGGCGACGCAGGCCGGCCACGTCGGCGGCATCGAAGTCGATGAGGGCGCTGCAGTCGAGCAGCGCCTCGCCGATGCGCAGGCGGCCGGTCATGCGTTCGTGCAGCGTGAAGCGCGTGCTCGCCGGTGTCTCCGGTTGCGTGCGATCGATGCGCATCGGCCGTGGCGGATGCAGCGGCGGCAGGCTGGTGTCGACCACGAGGCACCAGTCGTCGGCCAGCATCGGCAGCGCGCGCTCGGCGAGGGCGGCAATCGTCAGCGCCGGGTTGATGCCCAGCGCCACCGGCACGATCGAGCCGTCGAGCACGGCCAGCCCGGGCAGCGTGGGTGTCTCGGCGTCGGCCGCGAACACGCGGCCGGCATGATCGACCACGCCGCTGGTGGCATCGGTCGCCATCGCGCAGCCACCCAGTGGGTGAACGGTGAACACGCCCCGTGAGAGCGTGGGGATGCCCTGGAAGCCCAGCGGTGGCAGCGGTCGCCACAACGGGTTGGGCAGCACGCGGCCGCCGCGCGTGCCGGGGGGCTCGTGCGCCGCGCGCAGACGCGCGAGCTGCTGGTCGAAGAGCGGCAGGTCGCCGATGCCCTTCCAGGTGATCGTGATCTGCCCGTCGCTGCCGCCGTCGGCCGTGGCGAGGCTCATCGCGCCAACCGCACCGTCGTCGCCCATGACGCCGTAGACCAGCGAGTGGTCGACGCGATCGGCGCTCACTGCCAGCGGATCCTCGAGCGTCTCGCCGGGCCGATGCACGCTGGTGTCGGGTTCGAAGCGGGTGTGCAGCATCGCCGTCGTCGTGACCACTTCGCCGAGCAGTCGATACAAGGGCGCCGGGATGCCGAACTCCTCGAACACCAGCGGGCGCGCGCCATCGATCGGCACGCGCGCGAGGCCGGTGATCGTCGGGCCGACGGCACGCCGTGCGGGCACGACACCTTCGGGCGTGCCGCAGTGCGCCGGCTCGTGCTGGCCATAGGCGGCCATGATCATGTCGCCGTTGGTCGAGAAGCGCCGGCCGAGCTGCGCCTGGCCGGCCAGCGGGAGCCCGAGCGCGTGCGAGCGCAACAGGATCTCGGTGGAGCCGAGCGAGCCGGCCGCGAGGATCACGCGCCGTGCCCGCAGCCTGTAGGCCGAAGGGTCGGCCGGGGCCTTCTGCGGGTCGGTGAGGAAGAAGGCGACTTCGTACCCCGACGCGCCGGCCAGCGCGTGCAGGGCATGGACGGTCGCGCCGCAGTACAGCTCCGCCCCCTTGGCCTTCGCCGAGGCGAGGTAGTTGACGTCGAGCGACTTCTTCGCGCGATGGTTGCAGCCGCTCACGCAGTCGCCGCATTCGAGGCACTTGGCCAGGCCGACGCCGGCCTTCGTGATGCCGTCGGCAAACGCGACGGCGACATGGGCCTTGCGGTATTCCGACGCCGACATCTGGCCGGCCGACGCCATCAGGGCGCGCAGCTTGGCCGGCTCGCCGGGGATCGTCTCGGGTTCGAGCATCTGGAGCGCGCAGCCGTAGAACGGCTCGAGCGTTCGCTCGTCGATGCCGCCGGGCCAGGAGCCGTCGGCGAACGCGTCGGCGCCGGCGCGCTCCATCACGGCCGCGTTGATCAGCGAGCCGCCGCCGAGACCGTTGCCGAGGAGGACCGACACGTCCTTGCCGAGACGCAGGTCGAACAGGCCGGTCGGCCGGCCTCGGGGCGCGGCGCCATCCTGCGCGCTGAAGCGCACGTGCCCGGGCAACTCGGCGAACGTGGCCGGGAATTCGCCGGGCAGGTATTCGTTGCCGCGTTCGAGCACGATCACGCGTATCGGCGCGCCGCCTGCTCTTGGCGTGGCTCCGGCCAGGCGGGCCGCGGCGACGGCGCCGCCGTAGCCGCTGCCGACGATCAGCACATCGCAGTGCATCGTCGACGGATCGGCGCTGACTTCCTGCGCCAGCACCTCGGCGCCCAGCGACAGCCAGCGATGTCCGCGGTCGGTGTTCATCGGTCGGCCTTTCATCGGCTCGGCGCGGTTCCGCGCCCCAGCGCCAGCGCGATCGCCCGGCCGAGCGTGGCCGCGTCCACGGGTTTGTGCAGCAGTTGCACGCCGTGCGAGGCGGCCTGCGCATCGACCGCCGGATCGTTCGCGGCCGTGACCATCACGGCCGGCAGCTGCGGCTTCAGCCCGCGCAGCCGCGAGAGCGCGTCGAATCCGGTGGTGCCGCCGGCCAACTGGTAGTCGACCACTGCCGCCTCGATCGCCTGCCCGGGCAGCTGGCGCGAAGCCTCGTCGACGTCGGCGGCGGTGATCGCCCGGCAGTTCATGCTCGCCAGCGCATGAGCGTAGGCGCCGCGCACCATCGGATCGTCGTCGAGCACGAGCACGCTGCGGCCGTCGATGGACCAGCCGTCGCTCGCGGTTTCTGCCGCAAGATGCGCATTGGCGTCTTCGACCGGCACACACAGGCGGAAGGTCGAGCCCCGGCCGGGTGCCGAATCGAGCTCCAGCTCGATCTGCAGCACCTTGGCCAGACGCCGGACGATGCCCAGGCCGAGTCCGTGGCCGGACACGCCACGCACCGGGCGCGGATCGAGCTGCACGAGGTCTTCGAACACGCGCTGGTGATGCTCCGGCGCGATGCCGGCACCGCTGTCGCGCACCTCGATCGCCACCTGATTTCCGCGCGCCTCGGCGGTCAGCTCGATTGCGCCGCTGGCGGTGAACTTGATCGCGTTGTCGAGCAGATTGGCCAGCATGCGGCGCAGCAGCTCGGGGTCGGTGTGCGCCGTGAGACCCGGCGCGCAGCGGCAGTGCAGCGCCAGGCCGCGGTCACTTGCCAGCGCGCGAACGCTGGCCGCCAATGCCGCGAGCAGACGATCGATCTGCACCGGGCGCAACTGCGGCACGACCATGCCGGCGTCGAGCTTCGACAGATCGAGCAGCGCATCGAGCATCGAACGCAGCTGCGCCAGGCTCAGCGCCACGTCGTCGACGATCTCACCGGGCTCGCCGCCGACCGCCTGGCGCTGCAGCGCGCCGACGTTGAGCGACATCGCCTGCAGCGGTTGCCGCAGGTCGTGACTGGCCGTCGCGAGAAAGCGACTCTTCTCCTGGTCGGCCCTGACGGCGGCATCGCGCGCAGCGGCCAGCTGCTCGCGTTCGGCAGCGAGGCTGCGCGCCAGCGCGATGTTCTCCTGCCGAATCCGGAACGACTCTTCGAACGTCTCGAGGTTGCGGCGTGCGAACCGGATCTGGACGCCGAAGAACATGAGCACGAGCCCGCCCACGGCAAAGCCGAGCGCGTCGGCGCCCGCAAACCAGATCGCTGCCGTGGGCAGGAAGATCGGGCTCGCGTAGGCCATGAAGGCACGCATCACGGTCGAGCTGGTCGACACCGCGCCGGCACCCCACGAGACCAGGATCATCGTCAGGATGGCGTCGCGAACCGGATCGAGGCCGATCATGAACAAGGCCGCAGAGCCGTTGCACGCACCGAGCAGCACGTTCGAGCGCACCGTCGTGCGCAGGCGCTCGCCGATCGGTCTCGCAAGGTCGACCGTAAGCCGTCCCAACAAGGCCGAACGTGCTTCGCGCACCGCGATCACGGCGAGCAGCCAGGCCGCGACGATCGCGATCGGCACCTGCGGCCAGGCGATGGCCGAGACCACGAGTGCGGTGGCCGCGATCTGCCAGCGCAGGCCCTTGGCCTGATCGGCGATGACCTGCAGCCGGCGCTCGTCGAGCTCGCTCGCATCGTCGCCCTCGGCGGCGGCCGTGACGGTCGTCCGCTGGTCGAGGTTCACGGTCGCTCCAGGGCGCCGGTGGCCTGGGCGTCGAACACCCGGCACAGTGCGTCGGTTCGGTTGCGCGCCCCGAGCGCGCGATAGACCATCGACAGGTGCACCTTCACGGTTCCCTCGGCGATCGAGAGCTGGCGGGCGATGAGCTTCACCGGCGTGCCGCGCATCGCCAGGGCCAGCACCTGGCGTTGTCGCGGCGACAGCTCGCTTCGGATGAAGCCGGCGAGGTCTTCGCGCTCCAGTTCGTCGGGGCCGCGCGTGCGACAGGCATCGTCGGCCAGCACGAACTCGGCCGGCAGATAGATCCGGTGCCGCAGCACGACGCGCAGCGCGGCCTCCATCTCGTTGAGGCTGTACGACTTGGGCACGAAGCCGGCGGCGCCTGCTTCGATGATTTCGCGAACGCGCTGCGGTGACACCTCGGCCGACTGCATGCACACCGGTACGGCTTCGAAGTGGGCCTTGATCGCTGCCAGCGCGGCGAGGCCCGATCGATCGGGCAGGTGGTAGTCGAGCAGGACCAGATCGATCGAGGACGGAGCGAATCGGCAGGCGGCGGCGACGTCGCGCACGGCATGGAACGCGAATTCGTCGTCCGGGTGCAGCTCGCGCGCCAGCGGCTCCATCAGGCGGCGTGTTCCGTTCCAGACGATCTCGTGGTCGTCGACCAGAAGCACCTTCATGTTCGGTCCCCAGTTCTTGTGGGGCGCAGGCTAGCGCATGACGTCATGCCGCGCGCGTGCGACGGCCTAAACCTTCGGCCTAGCGGTGCGATGCGCTCGGACTAGGGCGGGGGCACCGGCGCCGCAGCGCAGCGGCTAGGTCATCGACTAGCTCGTTCGTGCAATGGCGCGCCGGCGCCGTCGCGCCCACAGTGATCGCCGTGGCTCAGGACCTGTGCCACACGGCGGCGACAGAACGGGCACCTCCGCATCGCCGACCGCCCTTGGCCTCTCGGGTGCCCATCGAAGGAGTCGACATGAGCAGTTTGAAGTTCCGGGCGCTGGCCGTTGCCGCATGCCTCGGCGTTGCGGTCGGGAGCTGCATCGCGGCTGACACCCAGCGCACACGGGCAGAGGTGATTGCCGAGGTGCAGGCCGCACGTGCCCAGGGCACGCTCGGCGTGACCCACGGCGAAGACAGCGGCTCGTTGGTGCCGGCGCGCGTGGATGCCGTGCCCGACCGGTCGCGCGCCCAGGTGGTGGCCGAGCTGCGCCGGCAGATCGAGCGCGGTGAACTGCACCTGTGGGTGGCCGAAGACAGCGGGTCGTCGTGGCTTCACAAGCAGCCGCACGAGAGCGAGCTCACGCGGGCACAGGTGAAGGCCGAGGTGGTCGCGGCACGCGTGTCCGGCGAACTCGGCACCCTGCTGGGCGAGGACAGCGGTGCGTTCCATCTGTCGCGGCTGGCACCCCCCGGGCAGGCCGGCGCGGTTCTGGCGCGGCGCTAGCGGTCGCCTGCGGCGAAACGACGATGCCCATGCCCGGAGCAGCGGCATCGTCGACCCGTCGCCCGGCAACGGCCTTTCGATCGAAGGAAAAGTCATGGAACCTCATCCGATCGTCAGCCTGCAGGAACGACTCGCGATCTGGGTCGTCATCGGAACGACCACGTTGTCGGTGCTGAGCAGCATGGTCCTCGTGGCCCACTCCTCCGAGGCGCCGCGGGCGGTACGCCCGGCGTCGGCCGACGTCGTGCGCGACAGTCGCTGCGCGGCAGCGTGTACGGCGATGGCATGCGCAGGCCAGCCATGACGCCCGCCGCGAGCCTGGCCTGCCGCATGATGCTGGCCTTGGCGTTGCGCCTGGTGTCGACGGCCCAGCTGGCACTGATCGAGCTGCCGTCGCATCTGGTCTTGCTCGCTCACGGGCCGGCAGCGGCGGCGCTGCTGCGTGGCCCGTCTGCCGGACCTTTATGGGCTCCGCTGGTGATGCGCCTGCTGCGTGACGGCAGCGAGGCGATCGAGTCGCGCGCGATGACGCACACGACGGCGTCGCACGCGTTCGAAGCAGGTGTCGTGCGGCGTTTCGGCGATGCTGCCGAGGAACACCAGCGTGGTCTCCTGCGAGCGCAGCAGCTGGTCGGCCGTGAGCGGCGTGTGCGCCAGGCCGTGCGATGTGTTCGTCGCTCGTGCCGCTCAGACCCCGACCGCGAAGCGGATCAGGTGGTCCGGGTTCAGCCGCGGCTCGGCGCCGAGCGAGATCACGCCCTGGCCCTTGAGCTGCATGATCTCGCGTTGCACCAGCGTGGCCGCGCTGCTGCCGTCGTCTTGCACATAGGTGCCGTTGGTGCTGTGGTCGTGCAGGAAGAACTTGCCCGACACGCGCTCGATCGACGCATGTCGCCGCGACACCAGCCGGTGTTCGAGCTGCAGCGTGCAGTCGGCATCGCGCCCGATCAGGCAGTTCGGCGTGCCGGTGTCGACGCTGAGCACCCGCTCGCCCACGCGCAGCTCGAGCCGCGTGTTGAAGGTCTTGGTGCGGTCGGGCGGGCGGTATTCGGTGGAGTGGGCCTCGTCGTAGGCGAGCAGGCAGATGTCCATCGGCTGCGGCTGGCCTTTCACCGGCACCTGCTTGATCAGCCGCAGGTCCCAGCGCGCGGCGTTCGACAACTGCTGCGCGGCGCTCTGGGTCAGCACGATCTCGAAGCGCCGGGCGATGTCGGCCATGCGGGCAGCGATGTTGACCGCATCGCCATAGAGCTGGTCGGCCTCGAGCTGGGCCGCTCCGGCATGGATGCCGGCATGCATGGACAGCGGCGGCAGGTAGCCCAGGTCGCGCAACGCCACCGCCGCCTGCAGCGCGGCGTCGACGTTGGGAAAGGTGCAGAGCATGCCGTCGCCGCGCAGCTGCACCACGTGCCCGCCGTGCGTGCCGGCGAGGTCCGACCAGGTGCTCAGCGTGGCGGCCACGGTCTCGCGGCCGCGCTCGTCACCGGCCTCGACGAACAGCCGCGAACTGCCGGTGATGTCGGCGAACAGCACGGCGGTGTGGGCCAGTCGCTCGACGGACATGCGCGAGGCTCAGCGTGCGTGAACCATGGAGGCGGAAGACCCTCTCTGCGGCCCGGCGTGACGACGGGTGGCGCGAATTCTAGGGGCCCGACGGCGCGATGCACGGGCAGCCACGCGTTCGCGGGCCTACACTGACTTTCCCGTCGCCGCCGGCGCCGGGCCTGCCGTTGGAGGTGCGCCATGACCACCTTGCGCATGGAGCTGCTGCAGCAGATGCCGATCTTCGGCGGCATCGCCGACGCCGCGCTCGCCCATCTGCTCGAGCCCGTGCGCACGGTCGCCGTGCCGGCCGGCGAGTATTTCTTTCGCGAGCGCGACGCGGCCGACAGCATGTACGTGCTGGAGTCAGGGCGGGTCGCGGTCACCAAGGAATGGGCCGGCCGCGAGCTGCTGCTGCACCAGCTGGCGGCCGGCGACTGCTTCGGCGAGATGGCGCTGCTGGATCTGTTTCCGCGCAGCGCGTCGGTACGTGCGGTGGAAGACTGCCGCGCGATGGCGCTGACCACCGAACATCTGTTCCGGCTGTTCGAGCACAGCGCCGAGCCGTTCGCGATGATCCAGATGAACATCGCGCGCGAGATGAGCCGCCGGCTGCGGGTGTCCGACGAAGCGCTGTTCCGGCTCACGATGGGCGCCGATCAGTCGGCGCCGGAGACGGCGTTTCACGCGATCTGAGC
>JAEUPI010000200.1 GCA_016790175.1 Burkholderiaceae bacterium
TGGCGCCGTGCGCTGCAATACCTGACGCAAGGTACCGATCAGATCGGCACCGAAACTGCAGCACACGCAGCCGCCGGCCAGTGCCAGCACGTCGCCGCTGGCGCCGACGATCAGGTCGGCGTCGATCGTGAGTTCGCCGAAATCGTTGACCAGCACCGCGATGCGCTGGCCCTCGGCCTGGCGCAGCAGCTCGTTCACCAGCGTGGTCTTGCCGGCACCCAGGTAGCCACCGACGACCACGGTGGGCACGCGACCGGCTGCGCCTTCTGTCATGCGGCCGCGAACACGCGTCCGCCCTGCACCGTGCCCCAGACGCGCACGTCCTTCAGCGCCTCCGGCGGCACGGCGGTGGGGTCGTCATGCAGCACGCAGAAGTCGGCACGTTTGCCGCATTCGATCGAACCGATCTCGCCATCCAGGTGCAGGGTGTAGGCGGCGCCGAGGGTGATCGCATGCAGCGCATCCATCACGCCGATGCGCTCGTGCGGCCCCAGCACGCGGCCGGTGGCGGTGAAGCGGTTGACGGCGCACCAGGCCGTGAACAGCGGCGCCAGCGGCGTGATCGGCGCGTCGCTGTGGATCGCGAGCGGCACGCCTTCGCGCAGCGCCGTGGCGCAGGCGTTCATGCGCTCGGCGCGTTCGGGACCCACGGTGACCGCGCGGTGCTGCTCGCCCCAGTAGAAGACATGGTTGGCGAACAGGTTGGCGCAAAGGCCGAGCGCCTTCATGCGCCGGAATAACGCGGCATCGGCCAGCTGCACGTGTTGCAGCGTGAAGCGATGGTCGGGCGACGGCGCCTCGCGCAGCGCCTGCTGCAGGCAGTCGAGCGCGAGCGCCGTGGCCTCGTCGCCGTTGGTGTGCGTGTGCACCGGGATGCCGGCGCGCAGCGCCAGCGTGTAGCACTCGCGGATCGCCTCGGGCGCCGTGTACCACAGGCCGTTCGGCGCGCCGTTGTGATAACCGGGCCAGCGCAGCCGCGCCGAGAAACCCTGGATCGAACCGTCGGCAACCACCTTGATGCGCCCGAGCCGCAGGCGGTCGCTGCTGCGCTCGCGCAGCGCAGTGGCGCGGGCCACCGCGTCGGCCGGCTTGACGCCGATCATTCGCAGCAGCGGCACCAGCCGCACCGGGTAGTCGTGCTCGCCGGTGATGGCTTCAGGCGTGGCGAGTTCGTCGTCGCCCAGCGTAGCGGCCAGATCGGTGGCCGTGGTCACGCCGGCGCGCACGCACAGGCGGCCGAACACGCGGATGCCGAAGGCGTCGCCGGAGAGGAACGAACGATTCAGCCCCACGTGGTCGAGGACCGGCAGCATCGCCTCGGGGCCCTTGAGTTCGCCGGTCGGCAGGCTGTCGGCGCCGAGCGGAAATGCCGGATGGTCGATGCCGCTGCGCAGGAATCCGGCGCGTTGCAGACCCACGGTGTTGACGTTCAGGATGTGGCCGCTGGCATGCAGCACCGCGACCGGGCGCGTCATGCTCACGCGGTCGAGATCGGCGCGGCTGCAGCGCTGGGCGCCGAAATAGATCGGGTCGAAGCCCCAGCCCACGACCGCGCCGTCGCCACTGCGTGCGGCGGCAGCCGCCAAGGCCTGCACCACCGCGTCGAGCGAGGTTGCGCCGGGCCACAGGCGGCCGTCGGCGTCGTGCAGGTCGAAGTAACCGCAGTAGGTGTGGCGCCACAGCGTGCCGGCCATCAGGTGGCTGTGACCCTCCACGAAACCGGGCAACAGCACCTTGTCGGCAAAGCGCTCGTCGAGCCCGAACGGACCGAGGGCCTGCATATCCTCGAGATGGCCCGTGCCGAGCACGCGGCCGTCGCGCACGGCCACATGCGTGGCCTCGGGCCGCGCCGGGTTCATCGTGACGATGCGGTGTGCGCGATAGACGGTGGTTGGGTTCATGGCACGCAGCATCGCCCGACCGACACCACGGCGCAATCGGGGTCGCCATGGACTCGGCAACCCTGCAGCGCAGGCGTGACGGTCGCAGTCGCCACGGCCGGCGTGCCGGCAGTTCGATCGCGTAACTGGGCAATTCGCACTGCAAGTACGCGGCCGTGTGTACGTGTTTCCGAAGTTCTACAGAGCGCATGTTGCATTTACACGGCGCGTGAAATCTTCGGCGTGCATCTGACCGCTGCTGTCGCCGTGCGCGAACGTCACCGTTACAGCGCCGCCGCGCACACACGCCGTTGCAATGGCCGATGCACCCCGGCGCCCAATGCGCTCCACGTTGCGAGCCGGGTTTGTGCTCGCGCAAGGTCGATAGAAGCCAGTGGAGGTAGGCATGTCAAGCAAGCAGCGCAGCAAGTGCGCACCCGTCCCGGACGAGGGAACGGTGCGCGAGGTCGGCAATACTCGCGTCATCGATTGGCGCCATGCGAAGTTCCTGTTCGTGGCCGTGCTCGCGGCCTGCGGAGCCGGCAAGGACGACGAGGGCGACGGCGGCAGCGTCACGCCGACCACGGCGCCGGCGCCGTGCACGACGGCACCGGCGCTGTTCACCTCGACGGTCTGGGCCAGCCTGCAGACCAATTGCGCCGGCTGCCACGTGGCCGGCGGGGTGGCCAGCGGCACGCGCCTGGTGTTCGCGCCCGCGTCGAGCGAGATCGCCAACTACAACATCCTGCGCGACTTCTCGAAGGACAACTCGGCGCTGCTGCTGTCGAAGTCGATCGGTCAGCCCGCGCACGCCGGCGGCGCGCCCTACGTGAACAGCAGCTCGCAGGCCTACATGAACCTGAGCTCGCTGGTGCCGCAGATGGCATCGCAGGTGTGCACGACGACCGTCACGCCGCCGACGCAGGCCGGCGGTTACTGGCAGGACGTGGCCTTCGCCGCCGACACCAAGGTGCTGGCCAAGGCGACAGTGCTGTTCGCCGGGCGCAACCCCACGGCCGACGAAACGGCCGCATCGGCCGGCAGCCAGACCGCGCTGCGCCAGACCATCCGTGGCCTGATGCAAGGCCCGGCCTTCGAACGCTTTCTCGACGATGTGGGCGACACGCACTTCCTGACCCCGGGCGTGCCGGTGCGCGGTGCCGGCGGCCTGAATGCCGCCGACTGGACGACGGCCGGCGCCGTGCTCGGCGCCAACGGCGTGACCCAGGTGGACAACGCCACGCGCAACCGCTTCGACGCCTCGCTGCGCCGCGAGGGCATCGAGCTGATGAAGCACATCGTGCGCAACGACCGTCCGTTCACCGAGATGGTCACTGCCAACTACACGGTGGCCAACGGCATCCTGGCGCAGTACCTGGGCGCCACGGTGCAGGGCAGCTTCACCAACGCGGCCGACGACACCGAGTGGCGCCAGGCCACGCTGCCCGAGCAGCGCCTCGGCGGCATGCGCGAGCATGCCGGTGTGCTGTCCACGCATGCCTGGTTGTCGCGCTTTCCGACCACCGATACCAACCGCAACCGGCACCGCGTGAACATGATGTTCAGGCAGTTCCTCGCCACCGACATCACCAACATGGCGGTGCGGGTGCAGGACGACGGCAAGACCTTCCGCGTGCCGACGATCGAGAACCCGGCCTGCGCGGCCTGCCATGACACGATGGATCCGATCGCTGCGGGCTTCCAGAACTGGAACGAGGCCAACCGCTTCCTGCCGGTGCGCACCAACAACGTCGACCACGCACTGCCGGGAACCTACCGCTCCAACAACTACCCGAAGGATGCCAACAACATGGCGTACTACCGGGCGGGCGACAACTGGTTCCGCGACAGCAAGGAACCCGGCTACGGCACCACCGCAATGCCCGGCGGCTTCACCGGCAACCGGACCGCGCTGCAATGGACCGGTGGCCAGGTGGCGGCCGACCAGCGTTTCGCGCTCGGCGCTGTGTACTTCTGGTACGAAGGGCTGTTCGGTCGCGAGCCGCTGCGCCAGCCGACCGACAACACGCTGCCTCAGTTCGCGGGCCTGTCGGCCGCCTTCACGGCGCAGAACGACGAGCTGCAGGCCGTTGCGGCGCGCTTCAAGACCGACCAGGGCCGCGGCGCCTACAACGTGAAGGACCTGCTGGTCGACCTGCTGATGACCAAGTGGGGGCGTGCCGAGCGCGTGGCCAGCAGCAACGCCACGCGTGACGTCGAGCTGAAGGACATCGGCAGCCTCACGATGCTGAGCCCGTCGCAGCTGCAGCGCAAGCTGGTGGGCGTGGTCGGACAGGGCTGGACCGAGTTCAACAACCCGTACACGGGCTCGGCGCTGAACTACGGCGACTTCGACGGTGTCGGACGCACCACCCGGGCGCAAGCGCACACGATGATGCAGACGGTGACCATCGACCGCCTGGTGGCGTCGCAGAGCTGCAGCCTCGCCAAGCTCGACCTCGACAAGGCCCAGGCCACGCGGCTGCTGTTCCCGCAGGTGACGCTGGCCGACACGCCGGCCACCACCGCCGGGCTGACCGCGATCACCGCCAACGTGCGTCACCTGCACAAGTGGCTGTGGAAGGACGACGTGCCCGAGACCGACGCCGAGGTGCAGCGCACGGTGAAGCTGTTCACCGACACCTGGGCCGACCGCGCCACGGCGCCCGCCCGCCCGGTGAACTGCGTCTACAACAACGGCAACGACGCCAACTACACCGGCCGTGCCTGGGCCGCCGTGCTCGCCTACATGCTGGGCGACGTGAAGTTCCTCTACGAGTGAACGAAAGGGAGGATGACATCATGCAACGCAGAGAATTCCTGAGTCTGGCCGCGCGCGCCGGTGTCGTGATCCCGGCCTGGGCCGTGATTCCCGAAGCCCAGGCGCAGAGCTACACCGGCCGCATCCTGATCAACATCCACGCCTCCGGCGGGTTGGACCAGAGCTCCTGGACCGACCCCCGCGACGCCGACCGGCTGATCAACAACTACGCCGCCGCCGGCACACCGGCGGTGGTGGCAGGCAACATCCGCGTCGCGCCGATGGGCAACAACGCGGCGTTCTTCGGCGCCCACTTCCGAAACATGCTGGTCATCAACGGCGTGCACAGCGAGACCAACGGGCACGACGAGGGCACACGCGCCCATGCCACCGGCCGGCTCGACATGGGCTATCCGAACATCTCGGAGCTGTTCGCGTCGAAGAACGGCGCCGGCATGCCGATGGCCTGGATCAACGGCGGCGGCTTCAGCACCAGCGCCGGGCTGGTGGCGGCCACGCGCGTGCCCGACGCCAACGCGTTCCGCGCACTGGCCACGCCGAATGCGGCGAACGCGACCAACGACTTCATGAAGGCGTCGGACCTGGCGCGCACGCAATCGGTGAGAGCCGAACGCATGCGCGCGCTGCAGGCGCGCGGCGACCTGCTGCCGCGATCGAAAGTGACGGTACAGGAGTTCCTGAGCTCGGCCGACTCGCGGGCGATGCTGTCGCGCATCGCGCAAGGGCTGCCAGCGCAGTTCGACAACGGGTTCCAGCAGGCGCACATCGCGCTGATCGCGGCGCAGGCCGGCCTGGCGTCGACCATCCAGCTGTCCTCCGGCGGGTTCGACACCCACAGCAACCACGACCAGGGCATGGCCAACGCGCTGCCGCAGCTGACCAACCTGGTCGACTACCTGTGGACCAAGAGTGCCGAGCTGGGCGTCAGCAATCGCCTGTTCGTGCGCATCTACTCGGAGTTCGGCCGCACGGCGCTGAATACCGGCAACGGCAAGGACCATCATGAGGTCGGCTGCCAGGTGCTGATGGAGGCCAACGCACCCTGGGGCAACCGCGTGTTCGGCGCCAGCGGGCCGAAGCACGAGGCGCGGCGCATCAATCCGACCACCGGCGCGATCGACAACACGGCGGGCTTCGTGATCCGGCCGCGGCACATCCATGCCGCGATGCGCAAATACCTCAACATCGAAACCACCGATCCGCGCTTCAACCTCAAGGTGCCGGCGAACGAGCAGTTCGACTTCTTCAATCCGGCGCTCAACACCGGGTATCCGATGGTCTAGCCGACTCAAAGCCCGGGAGAGACCCGGCGGCCGGTGCAGCGTGTGCTGCGCCGGCCGCCCTTGTTTGGGGCACACTGGCGGCCTGATCGCCGAACCAGGAGTCCACGATGGGTCACGCCGAACCGCAAGCCACCGCCGTCGAGGCGCGCCAGCCGTACTGGATGCCGTTCTCGCCGAACAAGGAATTCAAGGCCGAGCCGAAGATGTTCAGCCGCGCCAAGGGCATGTATTTCTACACGCCCGAGGGCCGCGAGGTCATCGATGCCTCGTCGGGCCTGTTCTGCGTGGCCGCGGGGCACTGCCGCGACGAGATCGCGCAAGCGGTGTTTCAGCAACTGCAGACGCTGGACTTCACCGCGCCCTTCCTGCGCGCGCATGCCAAGGCCTTCGAGCTGGCCGAGCGCATCACGCACCACACGCCGAAGGGCCTGAACCGCGTGTTCTTCACCAACTCGGGCTCCGAGGCGGTGGACACGGCGATGAAGATCGCGCTCGCCTATCACCGCGTGAAGGGCCAGGCGCAGCGGCAGCTGTTCGTCGCTCGCGAACGTGCCTATCACGGCGTGAACATGGGCGGCGTGTCGCTGGCCGGCATGGTGAACAACCGCCGTGCGTACGGTGTGGGCCTGGCGGGCGTGTATCACATGCGGCACACGGCGCTGCCGGAGAACAGGTTCGCCAAGGGTCAGCCGGACAAGGGCGCCGACCTGGCCGACGACCTGCTGCGCCTGTGCAACCTGTATGGCGGCGAGAACATCGCGGCCTGCTTCGTCGAGCCGGCAGCGGGCTCGTTCGGCTGCCTGCCGCCGCCCAAGGGCTATCTGAACCGGCTGCGCGAGATCTGCACGCAGCAGGGCATCCTGCTGGTGTTCGACGAGGTGATCACCGGTTGGGGCCGCATGGGCGCGCCGTTCGGCGCCCAGGCCTTCGGCGTGACGCCCGACCTGTTGACGATGGCCAAGGCCGTGACCAACGGTGCGCAGCCGATGGGCGCCGTGGCAGCGCGACAGGACATCTACGACGCCATCACCGAGGCCGGCCCGGCCAAGGGCGTGGAGTTCTTCCACGGCTACACCTACAGCGCCCACCCGGCCTCGTGCGCCGCGGGGCTGGCGATGATGGACATCTTCGCGAAGGAGCGGCTGATCGAGCGTGCCGCGGCGATGAGCCCGAAGTTCATCGATGCGATCCACTCGCTGCGCGACTGCGGAGTCGTGACCGACATCCGCTCGGTGGGCCTGATGGCCGCTGTCGACGTCGCGGTCGACGGCATGCCGGGTGCCCGCGGCCACGAGGCGCAGAAGCGTCTGTACGACGCAGGCCTGAACCTCAAGAACACGGGTGATGCGCTGATCGTGGCGCCGCCGCTGGTGATGGAAGACAAGCACCTCGACGAGATCGTGGCCAAGCTGCGGCAAGTGCTGAAGAGCCTCTGAGCCTGTGGCGTGCAGCGCGCGCGGGGTCGCGTGCCGCGTGCGAAGCAGGCTCCGGGTAAGCATGGATGAGGTTTTTTTTCAAAGTTGACTGCGGTCAATCGTTTTTCGTCTCGGGAATCTGAGCATTGCGCGGGCTTTCCCATCTGTCGTTCACGGGCCCGTTCGATCAAGATTGGAGGGGTGGCTGTGCATCCAGGAGTAGTTGACATGCGATCGTCGAAATCTTGTTCCGCCTTCAAGCGCGTCGCCGCCTCGGCGATCGTCATTGGTTCCGCGCTCGCCTCGAGCGCCGCGCTGGCGTGGGAGCCGACCAAGCCGGTCGAGTTCGTCATTCCCGCCGGCACTGGCGGCGGTGCCGACCAGATGGCGCGCCTGATCCAGGGCATCGTCGTCAAGCACAAGCTGATGAAGGAGTCGATGGTCGTCGTCAACAAGTCGGGCGGCGCCGGTGCCGAGGGCTTTCTGTCGGTCAAGGAGGCCAAGGGCGATCCGCACAAGATCATCATCACGCTGTCGAACCTGTTCACCACGCCGCTGGCGACCGGCGTGCCCTTCAACTGGAAGGACATGACGCCGGTGTCGATGCTGGCGCTCGACCAGTTCGTGCTGTGGGTGAACGCCGAGACGCCCTACAAGTCGGCCAAGGACTACATCGCGGCAGTCAAGGCCGCCGGCCCGAGCAAGATGAAGATGGGCGGCACCGGCTCCAAGCAGGAAGACCAGATCATCACCGTCGGCCTCGAGAAGGCCACCGGCACCAAGTTCATCTACGTGCCGTACAAGGGCGGCGGCGAGGTGGCCGTGCAGCTGGTGGGCAAGCACATCGACTCCACGGTGAACAACCCGATCGAAGCCGTGGCGCAGTGGCGCGCGGGTTCGCTGCGGCCGCTGTGTGTGTTCGACGACCAGCGCATGCCCTACAAGCAGAAGGTGACCGACACGATGTCGTGGAACGACATCCCCACCTGCAAGGAGGCCGGCGTGCCGACCGACTACGTGATGCTGCGCGGCATCTTCATGGCGCCTGGCGTGACGCCGGATCAGGTGAAGTTCTACGTCGACCTGCTGCAGAAGGTGCGCGAGACGCCGGACTGGAAGGAGTTCATGGAGAAGGGCGCCTTCAACACGACCGCGCTCACCGGGACCGACTACGTGCGCTGGCTCACCAACGCCGACGTCCTGCACAAGCAGTTGATGACGGAGGCCGGCTTCCTGGCCAAGTAGCAGTGCACCCGCTGCGCCGGCGCCCCTGGGGTGGCGCGCGCCGACGCAGCGACGGTCGATCGACAACACGGGCCGCGGTCGCCTCTGGCGTGAACTGCGGATCCTCAGCCGGACCGCCAGAGTGCGGGAGTGGCCACGCATGTCTAGCGAAACACACGACGACGAGCCGACCAGCCGGCCGCTCGCGAAGAACCGCACGGTCGACGCAGTGGTGGCGGCCATCCTGTTCGTCGTTGGCGCGGTGGTGATCGTCGAGTCGCGTCGGCTCGGCGCGGAATGGACCAGCGACGGCCCCGGCGCCGGCTACTTTCCGTTCTATATCGGTCTGATCATCTGCATCTCGAGCGCGGCGATCCTGTATCAGAGCGTGCTCGGCAAGGCCGCCGACAAGCGCACCTTCGTCGATCGCGAACAGCTCGGCCGCGTGCTCTCGGTGCTGGTACCGGTGGCGATCTACGTGGTGGCGATCATGTTCGTCGGGCTGTACGTGGCCTCCGCCATCTACATCGCGCTGTTCATGATCGTGCTCGGAAAGTACAACGTGGTGCGCAGCATCGTGCTAGGCGTGGCGGTGAGTGCCGCGTTCTTCGTGATGTTCGAGGTGTGGTTCAAGGTGCCGCTGTACAAGGGCACGCTCGAGCCGCTGCGATTCCTCGGTTACTGACCGCCATCGAGACGGCGAAGACACAACGACATGGAAGAACTGAACTCGCTGATGCATGGCTTCGGCGTCGTGCTGGCGCCGATGAACATCGCGCTGATGTTCGTCGGCATCATTCTCGGCGTGTTGATCGGCGTGTTGCCGGGCCTCGGCGGCGCCAACGGCGTGGCGATCCTGCTGCCACTCACCTTCTCGATGTCGCCGACCTCGGCGATCGTGATGCTGTCGTGCATCTACTGGGGCGCGCTGTTCGGCGGCGCGATCACGTCGATCCTGTTCAACATCCCAGGCGAGCCGTGGTCGGTGGCCACCACGTTCGACGGCTATCCGCTGGCGCAGAAGGGCCGTGCCGGCGCCGCGCTGACGGCGGCGTTCACGTCGTCGTTCATCGGCGCGCTGCTTGCGGTGGTGATGATCACCTTCCTCGCGCCGCTGGTGGCCAAGTTCGCGCTCAAGTTCGGCGCGCCGGAATTCTTCTCGGTCTACCTGCTCACCTTCTGCAGCTTCGTCGGCATGGGCAAGGGCTCGCCGTTCAAGATCCTGGTGGCGATGGCGCTCGGCTTCGCGCTGGCTGCGGTGGGCCTCGACACGGTGACCGGCCAGCTGCGCCTCACGTTCGGCCAGACCGAGCTGATGCGCGGCTTCGATTTCCTGATCGCGGTGATCGGCCTGTTCGGCATCGGCGAGATCCTGCTGTCGATGGAAGAGGGACTCAAGTTCTCCGGCAAGTCGGCCAAGATCGATCCGAAGGTGGTGTGGGAGACGTGGAAGGAGCTGCCGAGATACTGGGTGACCTCGCTGCGCAGCTCGCTGGTGGGCATCTGGATGGGCATCACGCCTGGGGGTGCGACGCCGGCGTCGTTCATGAGCTACGGCCTGGCGAAGAAGTTCTCGCGCAACGGCAGCAAGTTCGGCACCGGCGAGGTCGAGGGCGTGGTTGCGCCGGAGACGGCCGCCCATGCCGCCGGCACCAGCGCGTTGTTGCCGATGCTCGCGCTCGGCATCCCCGGTTCGCCCACCGCCGCCGTGCTGCTCGGCGGGCTGCTGATCTGGGGCCTGCAGCCGGGGCCGCTGCTGTTCGTGGAGCAGAAGGAGTTCGTCTGGGGCCTGATCTCCAGCATGTACCTTGGCAACCTGGTCGGCCTGATCGTCGTGCTGACCACGGTGCCGCTGTTCGCGTCGATCCTGCGCATCCCGTTCTCGATCATCGCGCCGGTGATCATCGTCATCTGCGCGATCGGCGCCTACACCGTGCACAGCGCCATGCTCGACATCTGGTTCATGCTCGGCTTCGGCGTCATCGGCTACGTGTTCAAGAAGCTCGACTATCCGCTGGCGCCGATGGTGCTGGCGCTGGTGCTGGGCGACAAGGCCGAGGATTCCTTCCGCCAGGCCATGCTCGGCTCGCAGGGCGACCTGATGGTGCTGTGGTCGAATCCGCTGGTCGGCAGCATCACCACGCTGGCACTGATCATGCTTTTCTGGCCGCTGATCGCGAAGGCCATCGCCCTGGTGCGCGCGCCCAAGGAAGACGAGTTCGCCTCGCAGCGGCCGGTGGACTGAGTCGCCGCCGTGGCCGCGCCCCGGCCGGGGCTGCGGCTACCATGCTGCACCGCCGCATCGCGGCCCGGATTTCTTTTCACTTTGCAGAGGGGTTACCAGATGAGCAAGGCATTGCAAGGCGTGAAGGTGCTTGATTTCACGCACGTGCAGTCGGGTCCGACGTGCACGCAGCTGCTGGCGTGGATGGGGGCGGACGTCATCAAGGTGGAGCGTCCCGGCGAGGGCGATGCCACGCGCGGCCAGTTGCGCGACATCCCCGGCGTGGACAGCCTGTACTTCACCATGCTGAACCACAACAAGCGCTCGGTCACCATCAACTCCAAGACCAAGGGCGGCATGGCCGTGCTCGAGCGGCTGATCAAGCACTGCGACGTCCTGGTGGAGAACTT
>JAEUPI010000036.1 GCA_016790175.1 Burkholderiaceae bacterium
GCGCCGCCGCAGACCCTGCTCGGCTTCTACTGGCACTTCGTGCGCCAGACCAAGGGCCTGTTCGGGCTGATGCTCGTCACCTCGCTGGCGGTGGCGCTGGTGGACACGCTGATTCCGATCTTCATCGGCCGGCTGGTGCGGCTGATGGAGGCGGTGGATCGGAGCGCGGCGTTCGCGCAAGCCACGCCGACGCTCGTCGCGATGGCCCTGGTGGTGCTGGTGCTGCGGCCCCTGACGCTGTTCTGCGACAGCCTGGTGCGCAACAACGCCGTGGTGCCGGGCGTGACGAGCCTGATCCGCTGGCAGAGCCACTGGCATGTGGTGCGCCAGAGCTGGCCGTTTTTCCAGAACGACTTTGCCGGCCGCATCGCCAACCGCGTGATGCAGACCAGCAACGCGGTGCGCGAGAGCGTGATGAGCGCGATCCGCGGCGTCTGGTACATCATGGTCTACGGCGTGTCGGCGCTGGTGCTGATGAGCCTGGCCGACTGGCGCATCGCCGTGCCCACGGCGCTGTGGTTCGCGGCCTACGTGGCGGTGTTGCGCATCTTCGTGCCGCGCATGCGCGACCTGGCCAAGGCCAGCAGCGAGCTGCGCAGCACCGTGATGGGCCGCGTGGTCGACAGCTACACCAACATCCTCACCGTCAAGCTGTTCGCGCGGGCGCGCGACGAGGATGCCTACGTGCGCGAGACCATCGACGAGCACACCGATGCCATCCAGGCACACATGCGGCTGATCACGCGCTTCATGACGTCGCTGTCGGTGCTGAACGCCATGCTGCTGGTGAGCACCGCCGCCATTGGCATCGTGCTGTGGAGCCGCGGCGCCGTCGATGCCGGCATGGTGGCCACCGCGTTGCCGCTGGCCTGGACGATCGCCAACGTGGCCGGTTGGGTCAGCTGGGAGGTGACCGGCATCTTCGAGAACATCGGCGTCGTGCAGGAGGGCATGGAGACGATCGCCGTGCCGCTGACGCTCACCGACCGCCCCGGCGCGCGCGAGCTGCAGGTGCCGCAGGGCGAGGTGCGCTTCGAGGGCGTGAGCTTCACCTACGGCCGGCGCGACGGCAAGAAGGTGCTCGATGCGCTGAACCTGGTGGTCAAGCCCGGCGAGCGTGTGGGCATCGTCGGCCGCTCGGGTGCCGGCAAGAGCACGCTGGTGAACCTGCTGCTGCGCTTTCACGAGCTGGAGCACGGCAGCATCCGCATCGACGGGCACGACGTGCGCGAGGTCACGCAGGAGAGCCTGCGCGCCGCCATCGGCATGGTCACGCAGGACACCTCGCTGCTGCACCGCTCGATCGCCGCCAACATCGGCTACGGCCGCCCGGGTGCGAGCCGCGAGCAGATCGAGGCCGCGGCCCGGCGTGCGCAGGCGCATGAGTTCATCCTCGGCCTGTCGGACTGGAAGGGCCGCACCGGCTACGAGGCGCACGTGGGCGAGCGCGGCGTCAAGCTCTCGGGCGGGCAGCGCCAGCGCATCGCGATCGCGCGCGTGATCCTGAAGGACGCACCGATCCTGGTGCTCGACGAGGCCACCTCCGCGCTCGACAGCGAGGTGGAGCTGGCGATCCAGGAGCAGCTGCTCGGCCTCATGGAGGGCAAGACGGTGATCGCCATCGCGCACCGCCTGTCGACCATTGCGCGCATGGACCGCCTGATCGTGCTCGACGAGGGCCGCATCGTCGAGCAGGGCACGCATGCCGAGCTGATCGCGCTGGGCCCGCAGCGCGGGCACTACGCGGCGCTATGGGCGCACCAGAGCGGCGGCTTCCTGGCCGACGACGTGGTTGTGCCGACCGACGCGGCCCTCGACCCGATCTAGAAACTCTCCCATTCACCCTCGGTGCCGTTGCCCGCGACAGCGGTCGGCGCCGCTTCCTTGGCCGGCAGCCGGGCGACGTTCTTCGCACGGTTCGGGCCGCGGCGCTCTTCGCCGTTCCAGGCCGCGGCCGGCGCCTTGGGCTCGGCCACCGGCTTGGATGGCGATTTGACCGACGGTTTGGTCGACGGTTTCACGCGCGCCGAAGTCTCGATCTGTCCGCGAAGCGCTCCGCCGAAGTCGGGCTTCGCCGCGGCCGGCAAGGGCAGCGCAGCGCGGGACGCTGCCGCCTCGTGCGCGCCGGTGCGGAACACGGCCACCGCCTGCACCATCTGATGCGTCTGGAGCTTCAGGCTCTCGGCGGCTGCGGCACTCTCTTCGACGAGAGCGGCGTTCTGCTGCGTCATCTGGTCGAGCTGGGTCACCGCCTCGTTGACCTGGCCGATGCCCGAGGTCTGCTCGCCGGTGGCCGCGCTGATCTCGTTGATCAGGTCCGACACACGCTGCACCTGCGCCACGATGTCGCTCATCGTGTGGCCGGCCTCGTCGACCAGCTTGGAGCCGGCCTCGACCTTGTCGACGCTGGTGCCGATGAGCGACTTGATTTCCTTGGCCGCCTCGGCGCTGCGCTGGGCGAGTGCACGCACCTCGCCGGCCACGACCGCGAAGCCACGGCCCTGTTCGCCGGCGCGTGCGGCCTCGACGGCGGCGTTCAGCGCCAGGATGTTGGTCTGGAACGCGATGCCGTCGATGGTGCCGATGATCTCGGCGATGCGCCGGCTCGATTCGGTGATCTCGCTCATCGTCGTGACCACACGGCCCACGACCTCGCCGCCCTTGGCCGCCACCGCGCTGGCCGAGCCGGCCAGTTGCGAGGCCTGGCGCGCGGTGTCGGCATTGTTCTTCACGGTGGCGTTGAGCTCCTCCATGGAGGCCGCGGTCTGCTCGAGATTGGAGGCCTGCGCCTCGGTGCGCGAGCTCAGGTCCTGGTTGCCGGTGGCAATCTCGGCCGAGCCGGTGGCGATCGAATCGCTCGCCTGTCGCACCTGGGTCACGGTGCGCGCGAGGCTGGCCTGCATCTGCGCCATGGCGTCGACGACGCTGCCCTGCGCCCCGGGGGGCACCGCGATGCGCGTGCTCAGGTCGCCCTGTGCAATGGCATTCACCACCGCGACCACCTCGCCGGGTTCGCCGCCGAGCTGGCGCGTGATCGAGCGGCCGGCCCCGAAGATGAACAGGCCGCCGCCGGCAATCATCAACGCCATCACGGCGGCCATGATCGCGAGGCCGCGGCGCTCGGTGGCGAGACGTTCGTCGAGCGCAACCTGCAGGCGGCCGAAGGCCGCCTCGTTGACCTTGACGAGGGCATCGATGGCCTCGGTGTAGCGCTTGAAGTACTCGCCGCTCGCGAAACCGAGCTCGGCCTTGCCGAGGATTTCGTTGCGCGCGAGCGCGATCACGCCGACCACGCGCTCGGCGGCGTCTTTCATCGGGGCCTCGAGCGCGGAGGCCAGCTCGCGATCCTGCGAACCGATGGCCTGGAAATCGCGCTGCATGCGCTCGAGCAGCGTCTGCGCCTCGTTCGTGTAGACCGTCAGCGCGGTCTGGTCCGCGCCGCTCGACGACTTCGTCGCCAGCATGCCCGTGCCCTTGGCGCGTGCCTTGCCGAGCGCCTCGGTCAGCGTCGGCAAGGTGTAGTTGGTCGCCGCCATCAGCTTGTAGGTGGCGAGCACCGGGTCGAGCGACAGGCCGGAATCGTCGGTCTCCTGCTCGACGGTCTGCAGCAATTGCGCCAGCAGCGCCGTGTGTCCGGCAAAGCTCTCGGGCACGGTGGCGCCGCGGGCGGCCACGCGGTCTCGCAGGGCCAGCCAATCCTTGGCATTTCGCGCCCACATCGTGTGGACGGCGGCACGCTCGGGCAGCGCCTTCAACGCCGCGGTGGCCGCCTCGATCGCCTGGTCGACCTCGTTCTGCTTGCCTGCACGCGCGGTGTCCGCACCGGGCTGGTTGCCGAGAAAGAGCGCCGACAGGCCCCGATGCTGCTGGGTCAGCTGGATGACCTTCAACAAGGCCTTGGCCGGCGTTATGCCGTCGACCTCGCCCGAGGTGGCGTTCATCGTGGCCCAGGTGCTGCGCAGATGCAGCGCCGTCGGCACCGCGGTGAGCAGCAGGGCCACCAGGCCCAGCGCGACGAAGCGCGTGCGCACGCGCATGTGGTCGATCCAGCGATTCACGTCGTTCTCCGTACTGCTTCGATCGGGTTTTCGGACGCTCGTCATGCCCCGGCCGGGTGAGGAGCTTCTTGACGCATCAGCGAACGGCCACCGATCCGACACCCGAGCTGGCCATCAGGCCTTCGATGTCGAGCAGGATCAGCATGCGCATGCCCTGCTCGGTCTTGATCGATCCGATGCCGGTGATGTGACCGGCCTGCATCGACGCGGTCATCGTCGGCGCGCTCTGGATCGCCTCGGTCGCGAGCTCGATCACGTCGGACACCGAATCGACCACCGCTCCGACGACGTTGCCGCCGACGTTGAGCACCACCACCACCGTCAGATGATTGAACTCGGCGCTCGCACAGCCGAGCATCAGCCGCAGGTCGACGATCGGCACAATCACGCCGCGCAGGTTGACCACGCCCTTGATGTGCGAGGGGGCGTTGGCGATGCGGGTGGGCGCCTCGTAGGAGCGGATCTCCTGCACGCGCAGGATGTCGATGCCGTATTCCTCCTCGCCGAGGCGGAAGGTGAGGAATTCGCCGCCGGCGTGGCGTGCGGCCGCCTGGGCACCACCATGACGGGCGGCCTCGTGTTCGGCCACATGCCGGGCCTCGGTGATCATGTCCATGGTTGCGCCTTCTCGGGGAGACCGGTGCGGGTGATCACTGGGTCATCGGCCGTGCGGCGCATCACTTGAGGGCTCGAGGCTAGAAACTCTCCCAGTCGTCGGTGCCGGTCTTGGCCGGCGGCGGTGCGGCGGCCGTTGCAGCGGGCTGCGGCGCAACCTTGACCGGCGCCGGCTTCTTGCCGAAGTCCGGACGCGTGACGTTCTTGGCGCGGTCGGGCCCGCGGCGCTCGACTCGGGCGTTGGCCGGTGAGACGGCCGCGGCACCGTGCGCCACGCGGAACACGGCCACCGCCTGGACCAGCGCTTCAGCCTGCGTGCGCAGGCTGTCGGCGGCGGCGGCGCTCTGCTCGACCAGCGCGGCGTTCTGCTGCGTGGTCTGGTCCATCTGGCTCACCGCCTGCTCCACCTGGCCGACGCCGGTGCTCTGTTCGACGCTGGCGGCGCTGATCTCGTTGACGATGTCGCTGACGCGCTTGATCGACGTGACGATCTCCTGCATCGACTCGCCGGCCTGGTCGGCCAGCGCGGTGCCCTGTTCCACCTGGGCGACGCTGCCGGTGATCAGCGTCTTGATCTCCTTGGCCGCCTCGGCGCTGCGCTGGGCCAGCGATCGCACCTCGCCGGCCACGACGGCAAAGCCGCGGCCCTGTTCGCCGGCGCGCGCGGCTTCCACGGCGGCGTTGAGCGCCAGGATGTTGGTCTGGAACGCGATGCCGTCGATGGTGCCGATGATCTCGGCGATCTTGCGCGAGGTCTCGTGGATGCCTTTCATGGTGTCGACCACGCGGCCGACCACTTCGCCGCCCTTGTCGGCTGCGCCGCTGGCGCCGAGCGCGAGCTGATTGGCCTGCTGCGCGTTGTCGCTGGTGCTGCGCACCGCGGTGGACAGCTCGGTCATCGTGGCCGAGGTCTGCTGCAACGTGCTGGCCTGCTGTTCGGTGCGGCCGGAGAGGTCCTGGTTGCCCTGCGCGATCTGTGCGCTGGCGGTGGCCACGCTCTCGGCGTTCTGCCGCACGGTAGTGACCAAGCGCGATAGGGCCTCCTGCATCTGCTGCGCGGCCGTCAACAAAGGCGCGAACTCGTCGCGCCGGGTGTTCACGACCGTGCGCGTGAAGTCGCCGTCGCGCACGGTTTCCACCACCGTCTGCGCCACCTGGACGCGGGCCCTCATGGTGCGTCCAATGCTCCAGGCCATCCACAGCAGCGCGACGGCCAGCGCCAGCACCAGGCCGACCAGCAGGTTGCGGGTGCTGGTGGCCGAGTCGCCCACGGCGTGAAGTTCGGCTTCGAGCGCCTCGGCCTGGCGGTGCTCTTCCTTGTCG
>JAEUPI010000042.1 GCA_016790175.1 Burkholderiaceae bacterium
CGCGCCTATCGTCACGCGATGCTCGAGGCGGGCCTGATCGGCGAGCGCATCTACCTCGAGGGCCAGGCGCGCGGCCTCGGCGTTTGCGCCGTCGGCGCGTTCTACGACGACGAAGCGGCGGCGCTGGTCGGGGTGGATCCCGCCCGCGAATGGATCGTGCACTTCGCGGCGCTCGGCGTGCCGCAGTCCTGACGAGACAACTCGGTGGTCATCCGGCGAGCAGCTGCCCGCCGTCGACCACGATCGTCTGCCCGGTGATCCAACGCGCGTGGTCCGACGCCAGGAACAGTGCCACCTCGGCGATCTCTTCCGGCGTGCCCATGCGGCCGAACGGAATGCTCCCCCGCACCCGGTCGTAGAGCTTGTCGCCCGCTTGCTTGCGACGGTCCCACACGCCGCCGGGAAATTCGATCGAACCCGGCGCGATGCCGTTCACGCGGATGCGCTGCGGCGCGAGCATCGCCGCCTGGCTCGCGGTGTAGCTGATCATCGCGGCCTTCACGGCCGCATAGGCGGGCGTGCGCGTCGATGCGCGATAGGCCGAGATCGAGCTGATGTGGATGACGCTCGGCCGTCGGCCTTTCTCCAGGTGCGGCAGCGCCGCATGCGAGGCGCGCACCATCGCCATCACGTCGACGTTCAGCCCGGCCGCCCACCCGGCCTCGCTGTCGCCCTGGCCGAAGCCGCTGGCGTTGTTCACCAGCACGTCGATGCCGCCGAGCGCGGCTGCCGCATCGGCCACATAGCTGGCCACGGCAGCCTCGTCGGCGAGATCGCAGGTGCCGGCATGGCAGCGATGTCCGTGTGCGGCGATTTCGCGGCGTGTCGCCTCCAGTGCGTCGGCGCCGCGGGCGCAGATCGACACCTGGGCACCGGCGGCGGCGAAGCCGAGCGCGATCGAACGGCCGATGCCGCGGCTGCCGCCGGCCACGACGACGCGGCGATCGGTGAAATCGAAGGGCATGGTCGGTTCTTCCGTCTTGCTGGGGCGAGGCTATCGCATCCCGATCTTCACGTCCCCGAACACCTGGTTCGCACCACGCGGTGCCGAGCGCCAGTACTGCGGTGGGGCCTGCACCGAGGCCCCGAGTTTCGCAGCCGCCGCCCAGGGCCAATGCGGGTTGAAGAGCACCGAGCGGGCCACGGCCACCAGATCGGCCCGGCCTTCGGCGATCACGGCCTCGGCCTGCTCGGGCTCGGTGATCAGCCCGACAGCAATCGTCGGCAGACCGACCGCCTGCTTCAACCGCTCGGCCAGGTGCACCTGGTACCCCGGGCCGAGCGGGATCTTCTGCTGCGGCGAGATGCCGCCGCTCGAGATGTGCAGGAAGCTCGCACCCGCCTCGCGCAGCCGCTGTCCGAGGGCCACGCAGTCCTCCACGTCCCAGCCGCCATCGATCCAGTCGGTGGCCGACAAGCGCATGCCCAGCGGCACGCCGGCCGGCACCACCGCGCGCACCGCGGCAAAGACCTCGAGCGGAAAGCGCATGCGCTTGTCGCGTGTGCCGCCCCAGGCGTCGGCGCGCTGGTTCGAGATCGGCGACAGGAACTCATGCAGCAGATAGCCATGCGCGCCATGCAGTTCGATGGCGTCGAGCTTCAGGCGCACGGCACGCCGTGCCGCGTCGACGAAGGCCTGCTTCACCCGCTCGAGCCCGGCCTCGTCGAGAGGGGTCGGCGGCGATTCGCCCGGCAATTGCGGCAGCGCCGACGGTGCCACCGGTTGCCAACCGCCCTTGTCGGGTGGCATCAGCATGCCGCCGCGCCATGGCACTTCGCTCGAGCCCTTGCGGCCGGCATGCCCGAGCTGGATCGCGATCGGCATCGACGAATAGCGTCGCACGCTGGCCAGCACGCCGGCCAGCGCACGCTCGGTGGCATCGTCGTACAGGCCGAGGCAGCCCGGCGTGATGCGGCCGATCGATTCGACCCCGGTGGCCTCGATGATCAGCAAGCCGGCCCCGCTGAGCGCCAGCTGACCCAGGTGAATCGTGTGCCAATCGGTGGCACAGCCGTTGTCGGCCGAGTACTGGCACATCGGCGCGATGACGATGCGGTTGCGCAGCGCCAGGGCGCCGAGTTCGTAGGCAGAGAAGAGCTGGCTCATGACCCCGGATGCAAGGCTTGGGAGGACGGCATCGTCGCACAGGCCAGGGCCACGGCGCCGGCAGCGGGCCGGCGGCAGCTAGTCGAGCGCGATCTCGCGATCGCCGGGCTCGGCGACGCAACCGCCGCGCAGCGGCGTCCAGCCCTCGCGCACGACCACGCGACCTTCGCGATGGCACAGCTCGATCCGACGTGCCTGCGGCTGGCGCGCGCGCACGAAGGCCTCGATCGCCTTGGGCAGGCTGGTCACGAAGCGCAGCGCAAAACGGTCGTCTTCCGGGTGGTCGTCGTAGCGCAGCCAGGGCACGAAGCTGCCGGCGAACATCAGCGCATGCGAGTCCACCCGCACCGGCTCGGGGGCATAGCCGGCAGCGCGCAACCAGGCCTGCGCGCGCGGGCGCAGATCGTCGCCATCGGCCAGCGCGCCCCAGCCCGCCGCCAGCAGCTCGGCCAGCCACTGGTTGCAGTTCTGATAGCGAATGCTCCAGGCGTACGCGTTCGCGCTGTAGGTGGCCGCAAGCAGGCGCAGCGCGGTCGCGTTGTCGAGCGCAGCCTGCTCGATCGGCGTGGCCGCGTCGGCCGGCAGCAGCACGATCGAGACAAAGCCGCCGTCGGGATCGTCGCCGCCGAACACGAAGCCTGCGAGCCCCTGGTCGAACAGCCGCGGCCGCCGCTCGTCGCAGGCGTAGTAGAGCTGTCGCACCGACCACGGCGCGTTCTCGCTCGCGCGCAGGCTGATGCCGGCATGCGAGTAGCGATGCTCGAAGCGCTCCAGGTTTACCCCGGACCGCGAGACGATCGCCATCGAAACGCCGGCCGACTCGAGCTCGCCGCGCACGATGGCGGCGAAGCGCAGCAACCGGTCCTGCTGCGCCGCGCTCAGCGCAGGGCCACGGTCGCAGTAGCGCAGTGAGTCGAAGCCGGCGTGCGCCGCGATGGCCGCCCAGGCAAGCGCGCACACGACGAGGGCGCGCAACCGGCGCGCGGCGCGCGACAGGTGGCTCGCGTTCAGGCCCCGCCCGCGCAGGTCTGCACGCTCAGAGTCTGACGGGCTGCGGGTCGAGCTGGCGTTTCCAGTCCTCGGCCAGCACCAGGAAGAACGGCGCGCGGCCCTTGGAGCCGTCGGCACGTGCGAACTCGAACCCATAGGGTCGCTTGTGCGCGTGCACCGTGTCGCCCACCTGCAGCGGACGCTGCGCCAGCGCCTTCTGCGGCAGCGTGAGCCAGAGCTCGCCCGCCTCGCCGGCAACGTCGGCGGCCTGCAGCCGAAGCTGCAGCACGCCCGGCCGTTCAACGAGCTCGGCGACCTCGATCACGCGGTAGTCGCCCTCGGCGACCTTGGTCTCGCCCGACGAGCTCTTGCTCGAGCCCTTGACCGAGTCCGACAGACTGCCCAGCGACGCCGAACCGGCACTGGAGGCAGACGATGCGAAGCTCTCCGCTGCCGCCAGTGCCGGCGCCGCCGCCAGCGACAGCGCGATGACCAGTTGTGTGAGTCGAATCTTCATGATGGCTCCCGCGGAATGGGCGGTTGCCGCGCGGCAACCGATGCGCGCAGGATACAGCGGACACCCCGGGCCGCCGGCCGGCGCATCGTTTCAGATCGTCAGCAAACCCGAGGGCCGCACGGGGCCATTAGCATCGGCACCATGAGCCCCGCCCGGCCGCCCGAAGGGGCCTGCACCGAAGTGCGGAGCACGGAGGTTTCCCAGTGAGCGATCTCAGCGCCTTCGCCGTGACCCGCAAGTGGCCACCGCGCCACCCCGACCGCATCCAGCTCTACTCGCTGCCCACGCCCAACGGCGTGAAGGTGTCGATCCTGCTGGAGGAACTGGGACTGCCCTACGAGGCACACCGTGTGAGCTTCGATACCGACGACCAGCGGTCGCCGGAGTTCCTGGCGCTGAACCCGAACGGCAAGATCCCTGCGATCCTCGATCCGCACGGCCCGGGCGACAAGCCGCTGGCGCTCGCCGAGTCGGGTGCGATCCTCGTGTACCTGGCCAGCAAGGAAGGCCGCTTCATGCCCGACGGCGTGGCCGAGCGCTACGAGATGCTGCAGTGGCTGATGTTCCAGATGAGCGCGGTGGGACCGATGTTCGGCCAGGTCGGTTATTTCCACAGGTTCTCCGGCAAGGAGATCGACGACAAACGCCCGCGCGATCGTTACGTGGCCGAATCGCGCCGCCTGCTCGCGGTGCTGAACCAGCGGCTCGCCGACCGCGAATGGCTGATGGGCAAGGAGTACTCGATCGTCGACGTCGCGACCTTTCCGTGGGTGCGCAACCTGGTGGGCTTTTACGGCGCGGGCGATCTGGTGGGCTTTGCCGGCTTCAAGCACGTGAGCCGCGCGCTGCAGGCCTTCGTCGCGCGGCCGGCGGTGCAGCGCGGGCTCGAGACCCCGGCACGCGAGCTGCCGCTGTAGCTCAGCGTGGTCGGAGCGGCCGGAAGAACTCGACGATCTCGCGCGCCAGCGCCTCGGGTTGCTCCATCGCGGCAAAGTGGCCGCCGCGGGGCATCACGCTCCAGCGGCGGATGTCGGTGTACATGCGTTCGGCAAGCGAGCGCGGCGGCTTCAGGATCTCGCGTGGAAACTGCGCATAGCCCATCGGCACGCGCACACCGCCGTCGGGGATCGGCCACGGGCCGTGCATGCGCGCGACGTACGGCCAGAACGATGAGCCGATCGCGCCGGTGAACCAATAGAGGCTGATGTTGGCCAGCAGGTGATCGCGCGATATCGCGTCCTCGATCATGCCGTCGTTGTCGCTCCAGGCGCGAAACTTCTCCGCGATCCAGGCCGCCAGGCCGGCCGGTGAATCGGTGAGCCCGAACGCGAGCGTCTGCGGTCGCGTGCCCTGGATCCACTGGTAGCCCGTTTCCTCCTTCAGCCAGTGCGCCAGTTCGTCGGCAAAGCGAGCCTCCTCCGGTGTGGGGGCAGCAAGCATCTTGGGGTCGCGCCGCACGGCCAGCAGATTCAGGTGGATGCCGACGAGCTTGTCGGCATGCACCGCGCCGAGCCGCGAGGTGATGAACGCCCCCCAATCGCCGCCCTGGGCCGCGAAGCGCGGATAGCCGAGCACGCCGGTCATCAGCTCGGCGAAGGCATCAGCGATCTGCTCGACCGAGAAGCGCGGCTGGCCGGGCGTGAACGAGAGGCCATAACCCGGCAGCGACGGTGCGATCACCGTGAACGCGTCGGCTGCATCGCCGCCGAAGCGCGCCGGATCGGTGAGGCGCGGGATCAGCTCGAGGAACTCGAACACCGAGCCCGGCCAACCATGTGACAGCAACAGCGGCAGCGGTTTCGGCCCGCGGCCCGGCACCTGGAGATAGTGCAGATCGATGCCGTGCAGGCGCACCTTGAACTGCGGCAAGGCATTGAGCCGCGCCTCCTGCGCGCGCCAATCGAACCGGTCGCGCCAGTCAGCCACGAGATCCTTCAGATACGAGACGTCGGTGCCGTAGGTCCAGGCCGCATCGGGTGCCTGGTCGGGGAATCGCGTGCGCGCAAGCCGTTCGCGCAGGTCGGCGATCTGCGCGTCGTCGATGTTCAGCGTGAACGGTGTGGGCTTGCTCATGGACCGGCCGGGCATGATCGCCACGTCAATCCACGCGCGCCGGCGCCTCGCGCACCGGATCGTTCGCGTCGCGGGTGGCGAACTGGGCGAGCGCCACCCCGGCCAGCGTGACCAATGCGCCGCCGATCTTCACCCAGCCGAAGCGTTCGCCGGTGGCCCACCAGGCCATCAGTCCGGCCACCAACGGCATCAGGTACTGCAGCGGCGCCGTGCGCCCCACCCCGCGCTGCTCGTTGACCCAGCCCCACACCAGCCAGCCCAGGAAGGCCGAGACCAGCGAGGCCCAAAGCAGCAGGAACCAGTGAAATCCGCTCATCTGCGCCCACGGCGCGACCAGCGCCGCCGGCGCGGCGACGAGCACCACCGGCACGCAGCCGGCCATCGTGGCATAGGCCATCACCGCCACGCCGCCGTGGCGCTGGATCAGCGGTTTGCTCATCACCGTGTAGTACGAGAACAGCGACGCCGAGAACAGCATCATCAGGTCGCCGCCGGTAGCCGCCCATTGCCGGCCGAGCAGCTTGTCCGACAGGAACACCAGCACGCCGGCACAGGCGATGGCCACGCCCCCGACCTGGCCGCGCGTGAGCCGCTCGAGGCCCGCCCAATGCAGGATCAGCAGCGTGAACACCGGCCCGCAGGCCATGATCAGCGCGCTGGAGAACGCCGTCGACCAGTGGATGCCATAGGTGACCAGGCTCACGTGCACGCCGTGCGCCAGCACGCCGAGCCAGGCCAGGCGCAACACGTCGCCGCGTGGCAGCTTCAACCAACGCCAGCCGTTCAGGTGCAGCAGCAGCAGCGCCGCACACAGCGGCATCAGCAGGTAGCGCGCGAACAGAAATCCAGACGGCGGCAGCCGCTCGAACAGCAGCTTCTGCACGGCGAAGTTCGCGCCCCAGACCGCGACTACGGCAATGCCGGCGGCGAGTGCGAGCTGAGCGTGGGAGGTGGCGCCGCGAGCAACGACGGCCGTGGACGATGACATGGGCAGCGGATCATTGTGCCTCGCGATCGGCGTGCGCCGGACGGCGGCCGTCCGATTACCATCGATTGATGTCGAGTACCGTACCGGCATCGCGAAGCCTGATCGCCGCCACGCTGACAGCCTTGCTGGTGGCCTGCGGCGGCGACGGGGAGCATCCCGCGCCGGTTCCGGCGCCGGAGATCGCAGAGCCCACCGGGCCCGGCCGCCTTGAACGTACCGTCGAGCTTGCGCGCGTGCCCCGCACCGACATCGCCGCCGCGACGCAAGTCGAAGGTGCGCGAGCGCAAGGCGTGGTGCCGCTGTACGACGTCGCGAACCACCGCATCGACTATCTCACCACCGACGCGCAGGGCGCCGAGATCGTGGCGTCGGCGCTGGTGAGCGTGCCGGTGAAGGCCTCGGGTGCGGCGAGTCCGGTGCTCGCCTACCAGCACGGCACGACCTTCATCGATGCCGAAGCACCGAGCAACCATGCGGTGGCCGACGAGGTCGCCGTGGTGCTGGCCTCGCTGGGCTACATCGTGGTCGCGCCCGACTACGTGGGCTACGGCACGTCGAAAGGTGCACCGCACCCCTACCTGCAGGCGGCGCCCACCGCGGCCGCAATGGTGGACGCCCTCACCGCGGCACAGACCTGGCGACGCCGCACGGCCACGCCCGACAACGGCCAGCTCTTCCTCACCGGCTATTCCGAGGGCGGCTACGCCACGGTGGCCACACACCGCGCGATGCAGTTCGCGCGCAGTGTGCACCTGGCGTCGCTGCGCGCGGTGGTGGCCGGCGCCGGACCCTACGACGTGAAGCTCACGCTCGATGCGCTGCTCGAGCGTGTGGGCGACGAGGTACCGCTACTCGCCCCGCTGCTCGACCCCGGCGTGCTGCGTTATCTGGGCGACGCCGACCGCATCCGCGTACGCAACGAACTCGTCAAGCGGCTGCGGCCCGACAACGCCGACGTGGTGTTCGACTACACGGTGGTCGACCGTTATCTGGCCGACGAGGTCGACGCGCTGGTGGCGCATCACCATGTCGACGACTGGGCGCCGGCGCTGTCGTTGCGCCTGTTCCACGGCCGCGACGATGCCACTGTGCCGTTCGCCGCCGGCGAAGACGCACTCGCCGCGATGCGCGCGCGCGGCGCGGCCGACGTGACGCTCACCGTCTGCACCGCGGTGCCGGCGAGTCATCTGGGCTGCGTGAGCGAGTTCCTGAAGTTCGTGCTCGCTGAATTCGCGCGACACGCACGCGATCTGTAGATCTTCAGATTGGCGGCCGCAGCTACGAAGCGCCCGCGGCAGTGCCCGCCGCGGCTGGACCTACGAAGCGCCCGCGGCGGTGCCCGCCGCGGCCGCGGGCGCGGGTGCGGGCGGTGGCGCCACGTCGCCGAGCACGTAGCGCACGCGGATGCGCAGCTCCAGCGCATGCTGCATGTCCCACGACCAGGCGTCGAGGCACAGCAGCTTGCCGTCGGCATGGCTGCGCTCGACGGGTTTGTCGCCGATCTTCGCGGTGCCGAGATCGGCCCCCAGCGTCGACGGCGCATAGGCCACCGCGCCGTCGCCGCCCATCATCACGGCCCAGACGCCCACCTCGAGCGGCACCGCGCGCAGCGGCATCGCCGCGCACACCGCCATGTGCGCGGCATCCTCTTCGCGACAGGGCTCGTCGCTGCGAGCACGGCAAGGCGGCAGGCGCGTCGCCGCCGACACGCCGTCGGCACCGCGGCGCCGCTCTTCGGCCAGGCGCGCGTCGGCGAGCACCGTGTAGCGCTCGAGCACCCGCGAGCCTTCGATGCGCTCGGCCGAATTCTGGATCTGCGTGGTGCGCTGGCGCAGTTCGTCGCGCAGCTGCAGATTCTCGGCTTCGCGCGCCTGCATCAGATACAGCGCCAGCGCGTAGCCGCCGCCGGCCGCCGCAATGGCAATGAACGCAATGGCCGGCAGCAGGCCGCGCCGCGGCTTGCCGCCGCGTGTGCCCTGCAGCCGGTCGAGCACCTCGCGGCGCCAGGCGATGCGCAGATTGATCAGCGCTGCGGCCAGCGTGACCATCGCACCCACCACCGCCGCCACCACGTTGGGCGTCAGCTCGCTGAGACGGGCCAGATCGAATTCCATGGAGATTGACGCGGCCACGGCAAAGGCGTTTGGCCGGACGGCGAGCTTAGGCCGGCGCGGCCGCAATCGCAGCCCCTGCGGCGCCCGCAGTCAGCCAAATCAACGCCTGTTGCGGCTTGTTTCTCGAATTCGGGCGTCGCGCATCGGCGGGGGCTTTACCGCGCGCCGATTCCGTTCAATTCGGCCCAGCCGGTCCACAGGATTTCGATGCCGATGCACAACAGCACGAAGGCCATCAGCCGCGTCATCACCAGCGTGCCCACCTCGCCCAGACGTGCCATCAGCCGCCCGGCATTGCGATAGACGAGGTAGATCACCGCCACCGTGATCGCCGCCCCGACCAGCGACACGGCGGCGCTGGCCACGTACATCACCGGTTGCCGCGGCAGGCCGGCGCCGATGGCGATCGCTGCCGCGATCGTGCCGGGCCCGGTTGTGAGCGGGAAGGTGACCGGGAAGAAGCTGCGCTTCACGACCTCGGCACGCGTGAGCGCGGCGCTCTGCGAGCGTTTCACGGCTGCGTGCACCTCGTCGTCGTCGCTGTGGTTCAGCATGCGCCAGCCCGAGGCGGCCACCAGCAGCCCGCCGCCGATGCGCACGATCGGCAGCGAGATGCCGAACAGCTCCAGCACATAGGTACCCACGAAGAGCGAGGCCACCAGCACGAACCAGCAGTTGATCGCGACCTGGCGCGACAGCTGGCGGATCGCCGACGGATCGTGCCCCGCCGTCATCAGGAACACCGGTGCACCGGCCAGCGGATTGATGATCGGCAGCAGCGTCACCGGCACCAGCGCCATGGCGTTGACGAGCTTGAGCAGTTCGGCGGTGGTGGGCATGTGGCGTCCGGCACCTGCATCCTACGATCGGCCGGTGCCACCAGCCCCGCCACCTTCGCGCGACATCGACGCCGCGCGGGCTTGCACCTCGGCACGAAACGCCTCGGCGGCCGGCGACAGCTCACGGCCGCGCCGCCACACCAGCTGGATATCGGGCACACGCAGCGGCAGCGTCAGCGGCAACGTGCGCAGCACGCCGAGCCGTGCATAGTGCGCCGCCAGCGAGGCCGGCATCACGGCCAGCATGTCGCTCGCCTCGAGCAGCGCGGTGGTGGCCACGGTCGAGGCGGTCTCGGTGATGTCGATGCGCCGGTGCACGCCGGCCTCGCGCATCATCGCGCCGAAG
>JAEUPI010000060.1 GCA_016790175.1 Burkholderiaceae bacterium
GTCCAGATCGGGATGCCGAGGTCGAACGCCGATTTCGCGAGCCGCGCGGCGAGCGCATTGCCGCTCGTGACCTGCACGCCGCGACGGTAGAGCAACAGCTCCTTCAGGTGTGTGGCCAGGCGCTTGGCGACGTAGACGAACGAGGTGAACGACTTCGTCGCGTTGAAGAAATGCTTGAGGTCGGCATTCGACGAGTTGAACATCATGCCGATGAAGGTAATGGTCTTCAGCGGCGGCCGCAGGCGGGCCATGTGCTCGCCGAGCTCGCGGATGTCGAACGGCGCCGCGAGGATCGAGCGGCCGATGTCCACGCCGCCGGTCACCGTGGGGTGGTAGTCAGGGTACAGCGTCGGCACGAACTTGACGCGGGTCTCGCGCTCGAACCAGGCCACCATCTCCGGCGCGGCGTCGAGGAATGCGTCCACGGCCTGCGCATCGAAGTGCGCGCCGGTTTCGTGGCGCAGGTATTCGCGCGCCGCTTCGCGGGTGTCGTCCTTTGCGGCCGGGCAATGCGGATTGCCCGGTACCCACAACACGCCGCCGGAAAACGCCGTCGTGCCGCCGAACACCGGCGCCTTCTCGGTGACGATCACCTTCAGCCCATGTTTGGCCGCCGTGATCGCGCAGGAGAGTCCACCGGCGCCGGAGCCGACGACCAGCAGATCGCAATGCACCGTGTCGCTTGCGGGGATTGTCGTCATGTCGTTTCCTTCGCGTGCGCCGCCGCACCGGTCTGATTGAAGCCGGGTCGCGGCACCATGTCCATCAACATGCAGTCGAGACCGCCGTCGACCACCAGTTCGGCGCCGTTGACGTAGGCCGCGCGGTCGCTGGCGAGAAACAGCGCCGGCTCGGCGATGTCACGCGGCTCGCCGATGCGGCGGCTGGCAGTCACCGCCGCGCGCGCCGCCTCGAAGCCGGGCACCTCGTAGAACGGGGCCGACAGGGGCGTGCGGATCATGCCCGGGCAGATGCAGTTGCTGCGCACGCCGCGCGGGCCCCATTCGGCGGCGAGCTGCTTGCTCATCAGCAGCACGCCGGCCTTGCTCGCGCTGTAGGCGCCGCTGCGCGTCTGCGGGTGCAGGCCCGAGATCGACGCGATGTGCACCAGGCTGCCGCGGCCGACCTCGAGCATGTCGCGTCCGAACGCGCGGGCGCACAGCAGGTAGCCGGTGAGGTTGATCGCGAGCACCTGGTTCCAGTGTTCGAGGCTCACGTCGGCCAGCGGCCCTGGGCGCAGCAGGCCGGCGTTGTTGACGAGCACCTCGCAGCGGCCGAAGTGCGCACGCAGCGTGTCGGCCGCCTGCTGCACGGCGGCCTCGCTGCTGACGTCGCACGGCAGCGCGATGGTGGATTCGCCCAGCGCCGCCGCCGCGGCGCGGCAGCCGGCTTCGTCGCAGTCGAGCAGCGCCACGCGGGCGCCGGCCTCGACGAAGGCCTCGGCCACCGCTCGGCCGATGCCGCTGGCTGCACCGGTGACGGCACACACCCGCCCGCACAGGTCGAGCCAGTTTGCGTCGGGGTGGCTCGGGTGCAAGGTGAATCTCCTGCTTGGCTATGGCCACGCAGGGTAGGCGGCTAGGGGTTCGGCCTCAATTCACAAACGAGGCCACGGCCCGGACAATTCGTGCACGTACCGGATCCGCGGCATCGCGCGGCCGTGCGGCAGCGCAGCACCCGAGATGGCCAGCGTCCCGAACTACGCCCTGTATGGCGACCAGGCAGCGCCCGCCTGGCTCGACATGGTGCATTTCGAGCGCATCCACGAGCGTTCGTCGCTGCACGACTTCGACATCGCCCCGCACACCCACGACGGCCTGATCCAGGTGCTCTACGTCACCCGGGGCGGCGGCGAGGTGATGATCGACGGCGCGCGCTGGCCGATGCGCGCGCCGACGCTGATCGTGCTGCCGACACCGCATGTGCACGCCTTTCGCTTCACGCGCGACATCGACGGCCCGGTGGTCACCGCGGCACAGCGGCCGCTGGAATCGATCGTCAAGGTCGGCGCCCCCGATCTGCTGGCGCAGGTGCGTACGCCGCGTGTGATGGGCGTGGCGCAGGCGGTGCGTCACAAGGACGCGCTGATGCCGCTGTTCGACGCCATTGCCCACGAGGCGCGCGGCCAGACCCGCGACGGCGTCACGGCCGGGCCGGCGCTGCTGATGGCGCTGTTCGTGCAGATCGCGCGCATCGCACAGGCGCTCGGCATGGATGTGCCGGTGGTCGATGCCGCGGCCGCGCGCACGCGCAAAGCGCAGCAGGTGGAGCGCTTCCGGGCCCTGGTGGATGCGCGGTTCCGCGACCGGCTGCCGATCGAGGCTTATTCTGCCGAGCTGGGTGTCACGGCCGGACAGCTTTCGCGTGTGTGCCGCGAGGTGCTCGGCGTGTCGGCGCTCGACGTGTTGAACGCGCGCATCGTGCACGAGGCCGAGCGTGAGCTGGTGTACTCGATCCTCAGCGTCAAGCAGATCGCGGCCGTGCTGGGCTTTGCCGACGAGGCCTACTTCGGACGCTTCTTCAAGAAGCACACCGACCGCACGCCCACCGAGTTTCGCGACGCGGCCCGGCGCGCTCTGGCCGGCACCGGTCAAACCTCCTCGGCGGCGGGCTCGTCGACGCCGTTGCGCTCGTCGTCGAGGCGCTTCATGCCGTCGAGCATCTTCAGCAGGTAGTGCAGCGCGTGCGTGACGTCGTTGATCGAGAAGTCGGCAAGGATGCGCTCGTAGTAGGCATGGATCTTCGGCAGCGCCTTGGCCTGCCACAAGTGTCGGCCTGACTTCGTCATCGTCACCACGCGCGAGCGCCTGTCCTGGCCATGCGTGCCGACGACCACATGGCCGTCGCGCTCCATGCGGCCGATCAGCCCGGACAGGTTCTGGCGGCTGACCATCAGGTAGCGCGCCAGTTCGCCGATGCTCATGCCGCCCTTGACGGGGTCGCGCGACAGCGCGCCGAGCACGGCCCATTGCTGCGTCGTGAGGCCTTCGGCCTCGATCGCGCGGCTGCCTGTTTTATGCAACATGTTTGCACATTGGTACAGCCGGAAGAACAGGCGATTGGCCATCGCGATCTTGGTATCGTCGGTTGTTTTCATAGGGTTTGCACTGAGACTCCAGCTTCGTCACGGCCTTGCTCTCGTTCGGTGCGATGACTACTATATGTCAATATATTGACTTATCAAGTTGAATTCGCCGCCAGGCCTCGCCGGCGCGGCGGCGGGTCTCGAAAGCAAGCCATGCGTCGTTTTGACAACCAGGTCGTCGTCGTCACCGGTGGTGGCGGCGGCATCGGCGGGGCCACCTGTCGCCGCTTCGGCGCCGAAGGCGCGCGGGTGGCCGTGCTGGACCTCAACAACGAATCCGCCGAACAGGTGGCCGCGGCGATCCGCGATGCCGGCGGCACCGCGCAGGCTATGGTCTGCGACATCACCGAACGCGCCAGCGTCGACGCCGCCATCCGCGGCGTGCAGAACCAGCTCGGCCCGATCGACGTGCTGGTCAACAACGCCGGCTGGGACGTCTTTCGCCCGTTCACGAAGACCGAGCCCGCGCAGTGGGAGCGACTCATCGCGATCAACCTCACCGGCGCCCTGCACATGCACCACGCGGTGCTGCCCGGCATGGTCGAGCGCCGCCGCGGCCGCATCGTCAACGTGAGCTCCGACGCCGCACGCGTGGGCTCGTCGGGCGAGGCGGTCTACGCGGCCTGCAAGGGCGGCCTCGTGGCGTTCTCCAAGACCATCGCGCGCGAACACGCGCGGCACGGCATCACGGTCAACGTGGTGTGTCCCGGCCCGACCGAGACCGCGCTGTTCGAGGACTACAAGCAGGGCGCCGGCAACCCCGAGAAGCTGGTCGAGGCTTTCACGCGCTCGATCCCGCTCGGCCGCATCGGCAAGCCCGACGACCTGCCCGGCGCGGTGCTGTTCTTCGCCAGCGAAGACGCCGCCTACGTGACCGGCCAGGTGCTGAGCGTCTCGGGCGGATTGACGATGAACGGGTGACGGATCAAGGAGACAAGCCATGGAATTCCAGGACATCCTGTACGAAGTGAAGAACGGCGTCGCGTGGATCACGATCAACCGGCCCGAGAAGATGAACGCGTTTCGCGGCACCACCTGCGACGAGCTGATCAAGGCCTTCAACAAGGCCGGCTACGACAAGAGCGTGGGCGCGATCGTGCTCGCCGGCGCCGGCGACCGTGCGTTCTGCACCGGCGGCGACCAGTCGGCGCACGACGGCAACTACGACGGCCGCGGCACCATCGGCCTGCCGATGGAAGAGCTGCACACGGTGATCCGCGATGTGCCGAAACCGGTGATCGCCCGCGTGCAGGGCTTCGCCATCGGCGGCGGCAACGTGCTGGCCACGATCTGCGACATCACCATCTGCTCAGAGAAGGCCATCTTCGGCCAGGTCGGCCCGAAGATGGGTTCGGTCGACCCCGGCTACGGCACCGCGTTCCTGGCGCGGGTGGTCGGCGAGAAGAAGGCGCGCGAGATCTGGTACTTCTGCCGCCGCTACAGCGGGTCCGAAGCCGTGGCGATGGGTCTGGCCAACGTCTGCGTGCCGCCCGACCAGCTCGATGCCACGGTGCAGGCCTGGGGCGAGGAGCTGTGCGAACGCAGCCCCACGGCGCTGGCGATCGCCAAGCGCAGCTTCAACATGGACACCGCGCACCAGGGTGGCATCGCCGGCATGGGCATGCTGGCGCTGAAGATGTACTACGACACCGACGAGTCGCGCGAAGGCGTGGCCGCGCTGAAAGAGAAGCGCAAGCCGGAGTTCCGCAAGCACGTCAAATGAAGCTCGGCAACGGAGGCCCGGCGCGATGAACCCCTATCTCGACGACGAACTGCTGGCGCTGGCCGACCATGCGCGGCGCTTCGCGAGCGATCAGGTGGCGCCAGGATTCCTCGAGCGCGACCGCACACGCGTGCTCGACCGCGGCCTGATGCGCCAGATGGGCGAGATGGGCTTCATCGCGCCCGAGCTGCCCGAGGCCCTCGGCGGCCAGGGCCTGAGCCGCCTGGCGGCCGGCGTGATCCACGAGGAGATCGCACGCGCCGACCTGAGCATCTCGTACATCAACCTGCTGGCATCGCTGAACAGCCAGATCCTGGCGGAGCATGGTGCGCCCGCGGTGGTGCAGCCGTGGCTGGAAAAGATCGTGCGTGGCGACGCGCTGTGTGCGATCGCGCTGACCGAGCCGCGCGGTGGGTCCGACGCCGCCAACCTGCGGCTGAAGGTCGAGCGGGCCGGGTCCGACTATGTGGTCAACGGCGAGAAGACCTCGATCTCCGCCGCCGACCAGGCCGACATCACCGTGGTGTTCGGGCGCACCGGCAGCGTCGATGCCGGTGCCCACGGCGTGACTGCGCTGCTGGTGCCGATGAACACGCCGGGTGTCACCACCAGCCGCTTCGACTGCCACGGCCAGCGCGCGATCGGCCGCGGCTCGATCTTCTTCGAGAACGTGCGTATTCCCGGTGACCACCGGCTCGGTGCCGAGAACAAGGGCTTCGTGCAGGTGATGCAGGGCTTCGACTTTTCGCGCGCGCTGATCGGCCTGCAATGCCTGGCGGTGGCGCGCGTGGCGTTGGAGGAGGCCTGGGGCTACGCGGCGCAGCGCGAGGCCTTCGGCAAGCCGCTCGCCGCCTTCCAGGGCGTGTCGCATCCGCTGGCGGAGCTCGACACCCAGGTCGAGGCCGCACGCCTGCTGTGCCTTCAGGCGCTGTGGCTCAAGGACAAGGGTGCGTCGCACAGCGCCGAAGCGGCGATGTGCAAATGGTGGGCACCCAAGCTCGCCTACGACACCGTGCACCAGTGCCTGCTGTCGTTCGGCCATGGCGGCTACGACCGCGGGCCGATGGAACAGCGCTTGCGCGATCTGCTGGGCTTCCACATCGGCGACGGTACCGCGCAGATCATGAAGACCATCATCGCGCGCGCCCGCGCCGGCCGCGCCGCGGTGCCGGCCTGACACACTGGCCCGCCGTCCACGCCGATGTTCCCCGCGCCCGAACCCGCTGCGCCGCTGCTCGCCGCCGACGGCGTGACGCTGGAGTTCAAGGGCGTGCGCGCGTTGCACGGCGTGAGCTTTTCGGTGCGCTCCGGCGAGCTGTTCTCGATCATCGGCCCCAATGGGGCGGGCAAGACCTCGCTGCTCAACTGCGTGTCGGGCCGCTACCAGCCGACGAAGGGGTCGATCGACTTCGACGGCCAGCGCATCAGCGGCCGCGGGCCGGCCTCGCGTGCACAGCTCGGCATCGCACGCACGTTCCAGAACCTGGCGCTGTTCGCCCATATGTCGGTGATCGACAACATCAAGGTCGGGCGTCACCACCTGATGAAGCGCAGCTTCCTCGCCGGTGGCCTGTACTGGCTGACCGGCGCGCGTGACGAGGAGCACGAGCACCATGCCGCGGTCGAGGAGGTGATCGACTTCCTCGAGATCCAGCACATCCGCCACCGCCAGGCCGGCACGCTGCCTTATGGCCTGCGCAAGCGCGTGGAGCTCGCCCGCGCGGTGGCCGCGCGGCCGCGGCTGCTGCTGCTCGACGAGCCGATGGCCGGCATGAACCTCGAGGAGAAGGAGGACATGGCGCGCTACATCCACGACCTGTCGCGCGAGTGGGCGATGACGATCGTGATGATCGAGCACGACATGGCGGTGGTGATGGACCTCTCGGACCGCATCATGGTGCTGAACTTCGGCGAGAAGATTGCCGAAGGCTCGCCCGAGGTGGTTTCGGCGCATCCGCAGGTGCGCGAGGCCTATCTGGGGGCGGAGGCCTGACGATGCCGCTGACGATGCCGCATCAGCTCGCCGCCAACGCGGCGCAGTGGGGCGAGGCCGTGGCCGCGCGCGAGAAGACGCTCGGCCTGTGGCGCACCTTCACCTGGGCGCAATGCCTGCGCGATACCCGCGCGCTGGCGCTCGGTCTGCGTTCGCTCGGCGTCGGTGCCGGCGACGTGGTGGCGCTGCTGGGCCAGAACCGACCCGAATGGGTGTTCGGTCAGATCGCCGCGCATGCCTGTCGCGGCCTGAGCCTGGGCATCTACCGCGATTCGCTGGCCGACGAAGTGGGGTTCCTGATTTCGTATTGCCGGGCGCGCGTGGTGATCGCCGAAGACGAGGAACAGGTCGACAAGCTGCTCGATCTCGGCGAACGCACCGCCAGCGTTCAGCACATCGTCTACGCCGATCCGCGCGGCATGTGGAAGCACGATGCGGCACAGGCCGGCAAGCACGGCAAGGCGCACCCTGCGGGCGCGAGTGCTGCAGCACACCCTTCGGGCGCGCGTGCCGACCCGCGCCTGGTGCCGCTGGCACAGGTGCTCGAACGCGGCGAGCAGGCGCTGCGCGACGATCCGCAGGCCTGGGACAAGCTGCTCCACGCGCTCGACGAGCGCGACGTGGCGATCCTGTGCACGACCTCGGGCACGACGTCGAACCCGAAACCCGCGATGCTCACGTCGGCGGCGTTCCTCGGCCACGCGGCCGAGCTGATGAAGGTCGACCCACGGAGCCCGGCTGACGAATACGTCAGCGTGCTGCCGCTGCCGTGGATCGGCGAGCAGGTGGCGCTCGGCCAATGGCTGCTCGCGCGCTTCACGTTCAACTTCGTCGAGGAGGTCGAGACTGCACAGGCCGACTTGCGCGAGATCGGCCCCACCGCGTTGCTGTGGCCGCCGCGCGCATGGGAGGCCACTGCCGCCGACGTGAAGGCGCGCATGATGGACGCCTCGCCGATCAAGCGCTGGCTGTACGACTGGGGGCTCAAGCTCGGCTACCGTGCACTCGACGACGGCGGAGCGTCCGCGGCCCGGGTGTTGTCGCAGCTCCTCGTCGGCCGCGCGCTGCGCGACCGCATGGGTTTCTCGCGCCTGGCTTCGGCCACCACCGGCGGCGCGCCGCTGGGCCCCGACGTGTTCCGTTTCTTCCGCGCGATCGGCGTGCCGCTACGCCAGGTGTATGGCCAGACCGAGTTGTGCGGCATCTACGTAATGCACGACCCGAGCGGCGCGGTCGATTTCAGCACCGTCGGCAAACCGGTACCGTATGTGCAACTGCGCATCGAGAATCCCGACCGCAACGGTCTGGGCGAGATCGTCGTCAGGCACCCCGGCATGTTTGCCGGGTTCTTCGGCAACGAGGAGGCCACGCGGGCCGACCTGCGCGATCACGACGGCGAGTGCTGGATGCACACCGGCGACGCCGGCATCCTGCGCGCCGACGGCCAGCTGATCGTGGTGGACCGCGTGCGCGATCTGGCGCACCTGGCCGCCGCCGAGGGGCAGGCGCAGGGCGACGCCTTCTCGCCACAGTTCATCGAAAACAAGCTGAAGTTCTCGCCCTACGTGGGCGAGTGCGTGGCGCTCGGCCAGGGCCGGCGCTTCGTCACCGCACTGGTGTGCATCCGCTACTCGATCGTCGCGAAGTGGGCCGAGAAGAACCGCCTGGCCTTCACCACCTACTCCGACCTCTCGGCGCGGCCCGAGGTGGCGGCGCTGATGCGCGCCGAGGTGGCGGCCATCAACGCCCAGCTGCCGGCGGCGCAGCGTGTGCGGCGCTTCTTCCTGCTCTACAAGGAGCTCGATCCCGACGACGGCGAGCTCACGCGCACGCGCAAGGTGCGGCGCAACACCATCAACGAGCGATACGGCAACCTGATCGAGGCCCTGTACGAGGGCCGCGAGACGGTGGCGGTGGACACCACGATCACGCTGGCCGACGGCCGCAAGAGCCGCATCGTCACGCAGCTCGGGCTGCAGGTACCCGAGCGCGTGGCCGAGGAGACGGTGTCATGAAAACCCAGCTGCTGCTGCAGTTCGCGATCAACGGCCTGATCATCGGCACGCTCTACGGCATGGTGGCGATGTGCTTCGTGCTGGTCTACAAGGCCTCGCGCGCGGTGAACTTCGCGCAGGGCGAGTTCCTGCTCGTCGGGGCCTGGCTGTGCTGGGGTTTCATGCACGGCCTGAACGTGCCGCTGTGGGCCGCGTTCGGGATGACGATGGTGGCGATGACGCTGCTGGGCATGCTCATACAGGTGGTGGTGATCCGCCCGCTGATCGGCGAGCCGGTGATCTCGGTGATCATGGTCACGATCGGCCTGTCGGTGGTGCTGCGCGGCATCACGCTGTGGATCTTCGGGCCGGAGCCGAAGAGCTTTCCGAGCGGGGCCGCCGGCGCGAAGGTCGACATCGCCGGGTTGAACATCGAGGCGGCCTACCTGTGGAGCACGCTGGCCGCCGCACTCGCGATGGCGGCCTTTGCATGGTTCTTCAAGTACTCGCGGCTGGGGCTGGCGATGCGCGCCACCGCGTTCGACCAGCAGGTGGCGCAATCGCTGGGTGTCAGCATCCAGCGCATCTTCATCGTCTCGTGGGCGATCTCCGCGCTCGCCTCGGGCGTGGCCGGCGTGGTGGTGGGCCTGGTCAACGGCATATCGCCGGGGCTGTCGCTGTTCGGCATCAAGGTGTTCCCCGCAGTCATCCTCGGCGGGCTCGATTCGATCGTCGGCGCGGTGGTCGGCGGCGTCGTGATCGGTCTCCTGGAGAACCTGGCGCAGTTCGTCGACGGCGAGTACCTGCACTGGGGCAATCTGTACGTGGTGGCCCCGTTCTATGTACTGGTCCTGGTGCTGATGCTCAAGCCCTACGGCTTGTTCGGCACCCGTGACATCGAAAGGATCTAGACGCCATGTCCAGCGCCACGGGCGCACGTCGCTGCGGCGACTTCCGCACCGGCTACCACCAGGAGATGACCTGGTTCCCCAGCCCGCGCTCGGCGGCCTTCGCCGTGGCCGGGCTCGTGCTGCTGGCCTGCGCGCCGCTGGTGTTCAAGGCCTACGGCCTGGCGCTGCTGATCCAGATCGGCTACTACGGCATCGCGGCGTTGGGGCTGAACCTGGTGACCGGTTTCTCGGGACAGATCTCGCTCGGGCATGCGGCCTTCTTCGGCTTCGGCGCATTCTTCTCGGCCTGGCTGAACAACCGCTTCGGCGTGCCGGTGCTGCTGGCGATTCCGCTGGCGGGGCTGGCCACCGCGCTCGTCGGCCTGGTGTTCGGCACGCCGGCCGCGCGCATCAAGGGGCTGTACCTGGCGATCGCCACGCTGGCGGCGCAATACATCCTGGAGGACTTCTTCAGCCGCGCGGCGTGGTTCACCGGTGGTGCGGCCGGTGCCACGGCGCATCCGCCGGGCCTCGCCGGCTTCGAAATCCGTGGCGACACGAGCTACTTCTACCTGGTGCTCGTGGTGGGGGTGCTGATGTTCGCCTTCGCGGCCAACCTGATGCGCACGCGCGCAGGCCGAGCGATGGTGGCGGTGCGCGACCATTACCTGGCTGCCGAGATCATGGGCATCGCGCTGACGCGCACCCGGGTGCTCGCCTTTGCGCTGGCCTCGTTTTATGCCGGCGTGGCCGGCGCGCTGATGGGTCACTACATCGGCTTCGTCTCGACCGAGAGCATCAACATCCTGCTGTCGGTGCAGATGCTCGGCATGATCATCATCGGCGGGCTCGGCTCGATCATGGGCTCGCTGCTGGGCGCCGCCTTCATGGTGCTGATGCCGGAGGCGATGGAGAGCCTCTTCCACGCTCTGGGTTCGGGCGGCGCCGACAAGGGTCTGGTCTACCTCAAGGAGATCAGCATCGGCGCGGTGATCATCCTGTTCCTCGTCTTCGAGCCCGACGGGCTTGCCCACCGCTGGCGCCAGGTGAAGGCCTGGTGGAAGCTGTATCCGTTCTCCCACTGACGACATCCTCAACCGAAGGAGACAACCCATGAAACGACAACTCGCCCTTGCCACTGCCGCGCTGCTCGCCTGTGCCGGCGCCCAGGCCCAGACCATCGTCGTCGACTCGCTCGACGACCTGACCGGCCCCACGTCGGCCAACGGCAAGGAGTTCGCCGCCGCCAAGGGCGACGCGGTGAAGTGGATCAATGCCAACGGCGGCATCAACGGCAAGAAGCTGGAGATGAGCTCGTTCGACTACTCCTACAAGGCACCGGTGGCGGTGACCACCTACAAGAAGTGGATGAGCGAGTCGCGCAAGCCCGACGTGATCTACGGCTATGGCACCGCCGACACCGAGGCGCTGTCGGCCATGGTCAACAGCGACAAGGTGGTCTACCTGTCGCACAGCTTCAGCGCCAACCTGACCGACCCCACCGGCGCCAGCAAACGCGTCGAACGCGGCACGCCGTTCAACTTCTTCCACGGGCCCAGCTACTCTGACGGCTGCCGCGCACTGGTGCAGTGGGCCTCGAGCGACTGGAAGAAGAAGGGTGGCGCCGGCAAGGCGAAGTTCGTCTACATGGGCGACAACCATCCGTATCCCAACTCGGCCAAGGAGGCCTGCATGGCCTTTGCCACACAGCTGGGCATGGAGGTGCTGCCCGCCATCCAGTACAGCATGGCGCCGGCGGACTTCAAGGCGCAGTGCCTGTCGCTGAAGGAGACCGGCGCGCCCTACACCTACCTCGCCAACGCCGCCAACGCGACGATCGCACTGCTCAAGAGCTGCGCGACGGTGGGCGTGAAGACGCAGTACCTCACGAACATCTACGCCTACAGCGAGCCGGTGATGGAGGCCATCGGCGAAGCGGCCGACGGCGTGATCGCACCGATCCACGTGGCGCCCTGGGGCAGCAACGTGCCGGGCATGGCCCGCGTGCGCGAGATCACGGGCGGGCAGCCGAAGAGCACGTTCTACATGGCGGCGCTGTGCACGATGATGTACCTGCGCGAGGCGCTGGTCGCGGCCGACAAGAGCGGCGGCGTCAACGGGCCGAATGTGCAGAAGGCCATGTACGCCAAGGCCGACTGGGTGCCGCAGGGCATGGAAGGCGTTTGCGCGCCGGCCACATGGACCGCGAACGATCATCGCAGCGTGGTCGACGTACCCGTGCTGCAGGGCACGATGACCGGCGGCAAGCCCGGCTGGCGCCAGCTCGACGTGGTGAAGCTCGGTCGCGACCCCGCCTGGCTGGGCCGCTGATATCGCACATCGCTGCAACCCGGGCCGTCCGATGAACATCAGCGCCAGTCCTGCATCGGCGGCCGCCGCGCCGGCCGCGGCGGCCGAGCTGGCGCTAGCCGTGCAGAACATCGAGGTGATCTACAACGACGTGGTGCTGGTGCTGCAGGGTGTGAGCCTGGCCGTGCCTCGGGGCCAGATCGTCGCGCTGCTCGGCGGCAACGGCGCCGGCAAGAGCACGACGCTGAAGGCGATCTCGGGGCTGCTCGCCACCGAAGACGGCAAGGTCACCCGTGGCCAGATCCGCCTCGGCGGCGAACGCATCGACGGCCTGGCGCCCGATGCGATCGTGCGCCGCGGCGTGTTCCAGGTGATGGAGGGGCGGCGCATCATCGAGGACATGACGGTCCGCGAGAACCTGCGCATGGGCGGCTACAGCCGGGTGCGCGAGCCGGGCGCCGATGAATACGACCGCGTGTTCGAGTACTTCCCGCGCTTGAAGGAGCGCACCGGCCTGGCCGGCTATCTCTCCGGCGGCGAGCAGCAGATGCTGGCCATCGGCCGCGCGCTGATGGCGCGGCCGCAGCTGATCCTGCTCGACGAGCCGTCGATGGGGCTGTCGCCGCTGCTGGTGCAGGAGGTGTTCGAGATCATCGCGCGCATCAACCGCGAGCAGGGTCTGGCGATCCTGTTGGTGGAGCAGAACTCGCGCATGGCGCTTGCTGTGGCGCACAGCGGCACCATTCTCGAGAACGGCAAGATCGTGCTCGAGGGCACGGCGCAGGAGCTGCGCGACAACGAGGACGTGCGCGAGTTCTACTTGGGCCAGGGCGGCGAGGAACGCAGCTTCAAGAACCTCAAGTCGTACCGCCGGCGCAAGCGCTGGCTGTGACGATGACGAGCTGAAACGGCCAAGGCATCATCAATGACCTGCTATTCGATCGACGGTCTGCGGCCGGTGGTGGATCCATCGGCCTTCGTGCACGCCGCTGCGGTGCTCATCGGTGACGTGATCGTCGGTGCCGGCTGCTACGTCGGCCCGCATGCCAGTCTGCGCGGCGACTTCGGCCGCGTGGAGCTGCACGCCGGCGCCAACGTGCAGGACGCCTGCGTGCTGCATTGCTTTCCGAACGGCGTGGTGATCGTCGAGGAGGACGGCCATATCGGCCACGGCGCCGTGCTGCACGGCTGCCGCATCGGGCGCGACGCGATGGTGGGCATGCTCGCCATCGTGATGGACGGCGCCGAGGTCGGCGCCGAGGCGATGGTCGGCGCCGGCGCGTTCGTGCCGGCGGGTTTCGTGATTCCGCCGCGTGGCCTGGCCTTGGGCACGCCCGTCAAGGTGCTGCGCAGCTTGAGTGACGACGACCTGCAGCGCAAGCGAGCCGGCACTGCGGCCTACCAGCAACTGAGCCGGCGATGCCTGGCGACGCTCCATCCGGTCGAGCCGCTGGCCGCGGTGGAGCCGGGTCGTCCGCGCCTGTCGCTGCCGGAGCTGCCGCGACCCGGCACGTCGCGCTGATCGTGCGGGTCTGCGGGGCCGCCAGGGTCCGTCAGCGCGCTGCCCGCGCCAGCACGCGCTCGGTCGCCGCCTTCGCCTGCGCGGCCCACGCGCGATCGCCGAGCTTCGGTGCACGGCTCACGCTCGGCACCTCGATGCTGACCGTCAGGTCGGCCGGCAATCGTGCGAACAGCGCCGGCAGATCGATATCGCCCTCGCCGGGCAGCAGCCGCTCGTTGCGCGCGGCGTAGATCAATTCGGCCTCGGTGGTCGGCCCGGGCACCGGGCCGTCGCAGATCTGCGCCCAATGCAGCCACGCACGCGGCACGTCGTCCAGATCCTCCAGCCGGCTGCCCGAACGCGCGAAGTGCAGCGCATCGACGATCAGGCCGCCATTGGCCTGCGCCGCGGCGCCCACGACACGCTTGGCGTCGGCGAGCGTCTTCACCGCGGTCCACGGCATGAACTCGATGTCGCAGCTGAGGCCGAGCGGCCGCGCGGCCTCGCACAGCGCGGCGTACGACGCGACGAGCCGCGATTCGACGGTGTCGTCGCAGACCACGTTGATGTGTGCGGCGCCGAGCTCGGCGCAGACCGCCAACACCGGAGCGAAGTCGCGCGCCAGATCGAAGCGTTCGTTCAGTCGCGCCACTTCGACGTCGAGGATGCGCACCCCGGTGTCACGCAGCGCGGCCAGCGTCTCGCGCCGCATCGCGAGGTCGGTGACGAGCGGGTAGAAGACCGTGTTCGGCGCGGTCGGCCACAGGCGGATGCCGGCGCCGGTGCAACCGGTGTCGGCGGCGAGCTGCACCATCTGCGGTGGGCTCAGGTGCAACGCCATCAGTTGCGCCAATGCGAGGGGATGGTGGGCCATGGGGAGATCCTGTGTGGGTGAGGATGGGCGCGAACGCCTCGTCAGTCGAAGCGCGCCGGCGTGCGTCCGGCCGCGTGGTGGGCGATCAGGTGGCCGAAGGTCATCGCCGGTCCGAGCGTGATGCCGCCGGACGGATAGTGGCCGCGCATCACGCTGGCCATGTCGTTGCCCGCGACATAGAGGCCTGGCACCGGCCGTCCGGCACCATCGAGCGCTCGGCCCTGTGCATCGGCGGCGACGCCCGCAAAGGTGCCCAGGCTGCCCGGCACGATCTTCACGGCGTAGTACGGTGGGCGCTCGATCGGCGCGATGCAGGGGTTGGGGCCGGTGTGCTCGGCGTCGCCCTGCATGCGGTCGTACGGCGTGCGGCCGCGCCCGAACGCCGGATCCTCGCCGCGGCGTGCGTCGTGGTTGAAGGCGTCGACCGTGCGGCGCAGGCCTTCGGCATCGATGCCGCAGCGCCGGGCCAGCGATTCGAGCGTGGGCGCGCGCTGCAGGTAGCCGCTCGCGATCGACTCGCCGAGCGGCATCGGCCAGGGCTTGCTGTGGCCCAGGCCGAAACGCCGCTGGAAGCGATGATCGGCGATCAGCCAGGCGGCCACCGGCACACCGGGGGCATGGCGGGCGAAGAGGGCGCGCATGAAGCTGTGGTAGTTGCCGGCCTCGTCGGCAAATCGCTCACCGCGCGAATCGACGGCGATCAGCCCGGGCTTGCCGCGCTCGACGAGGTGCGGATAGGCGGCGGGCGGGCCGTCGCCGCGCGGCACCAGCGACACCGGCGCCCACGCACCGGCATCGGCCAGCGCGGTGTCCAGTGCGGCGCCGGCCGCCTCGGCCAGGCGCAGGCCGTCGCCGGTGTTCTCGGGAGGTGCCGCGCTCCAGTGTTCGCGGCCGGTCGGCGCATGCGCGAACCATGCGGCCTGACGCGCCGCGTCGTGCGCAAAGCCGCCGCAGGCGAGCACCACGCCATGCGCCGCCCGGATCTCGACCGGACCATTCGGCGCGCCGAACACCGCGCCCGCCACGCGGCCGCGCTCGACCAGCAGGCGCTGCGCGGCATGATTCTCGAAGAGCCTGACACCACGCTCGAGTGCGCCGTGCAACAAGGCCCCAGCCAGCGCGTTGCCGGCCATCAGCAACGTGCCGCGGCCGTGACGCCATGTGTCCCAGGCCTGCCTCGCCAGGCGGCGCGCCACGTAGACGGCCGAATCCGCGGCGCGCGTGGCGCGCAGGAAGTGGCGCAAATCGGCCCCGCCGCCGACGCTGAGCCCCATGAAGCTCAGGATGTCGCGCGGCGGGCGCAGTCGGTGCAGATGCACGCCGAGCACCCGCGCATCGAACGGCGCGGCGCATACCGAACGGCCGCCGCTGCGCGCGCCGGGCGCGTCGCCATGGAAGTCGGGGATGGTGTTGCCGTCGATGAAACGCAACGCGGTGTGCTGGAGGTGGAACTGCACCATGCCCGGTGCATGCACGAGAAACGCCTCCAGCGCCGGCGACAGCGCGTCGACGGCAAGCAGGTGCTGCAGATAGCGGCGCACCGGGCCGAGGTCTTCGACGATGCCGGCGGCGCGCGCCAGCGGATTGCGCGGCACCCACATCCAGCCGCCCGACCAGGCGGTGGTGCCGCCGAAGCGCTCGGCCTTTTCGGCGACCACCGCCTGCAAGCCGAGCTGCGCGGCGGTGACCGCGGTGTTCAGACCGGCGGCGCCGGAGCCGATGACGAGCAGGTCGCAGTGCGCCGGCGGGCTATCTTTGCTCATCGCGGCGGTAGGCGCGATCGAACAGCGGCGACGCACTGCTCGCTTGCGCCACCTCGGCAGCGGCGCTCTGCAGCTCGGGCAGCAATTCGTGCAGACGCGCGTCGGTCAGGCGCACCGAGGGCCCGGAGATCACCAGCACGCCGATCGTGCCCTTGCCGCGCACGGCGATCGGCACGGCCAGCGCCGACACGCCGGCGCGGTAGGTCTCGTGCGTGATCGCGTAGCCCTGCTTGCGCACGGTGCGCAGCAGCTTGAGCAGCGCGGTCGGGCTGGTCGGTGCGTTCGGGCCGAACTGGCCCCGGCGCGGATAACCCTCGCGCGCGACCAACTCGAGCGCCGCGTCGTCGTCGAGCGTGGACAGCCAGGCCAGGCCGCTCGAGGTGCAGCTCAGGCGCGCGTCGATGCCGGCGTCCGGGTCGTAGCGCAGCCCGGTCGTGGCGCCCTGTGCGGTGGCCACCCAGGTCAGGTGATCGACGTCGACCACGCCCACGCGCACCAACTCGCCGCTGCCCGCGGCCAGCCGGTCGATGATCGGCTGGCAGATGTCGACGATGCCGCTTTGCCTCAGATGCGTGAGCGCCAGCGTGACGAGCTTGGTCGTCAGCATGTAGTCGCCGCGGTCGCGCGACTGGCGCACGTATCCGTGTTCGGCCAGCTCCACCAGCAGGCGGTGCGCGGCGCTGCGAGGCATCTGCAGTTCGTCGGCCAGCGTCGCCAACGGCACGCCGCGCACGTCGGTCGCGAGCCTTTCGAGGATGGCAAAGGTGCGCTGCATCACGCCGGACATGGGGGTCTCCTGCGGTCGTCGGTTCTTCTTCGTCGGGTTGCGCGGCCGTCCGTCATAGCGCCAGCCTGTCGAGCATCACGGTGCTGCCGCAGGCCGCCGCCTCGAGAATCGCGGCGGTGGCCTGCAAGGTGCGCAGGCCGTCGTGCCCGCTGCACAGGGGCACCTCGCGGCCTTCGGCCACCGCGCGCAGGTGGCTCAGCTGCAGCACATAGGGATCGCGCGTGTGCAACGCGGTGCGCTGCTCGGTGAGCGGTTCGTGCCAGCCGCGGGAGCCTTCGTAGCGCCACAGCGCCAGGCGCGGCAGCGTCAGCGAGCCGTCGCTGCCGCACAACCAGTGCGAATCGACATCCTGCCTGGCGTAGTGCGCCGCCTCACCGGCGGCCAGGTCCCAGTTCCAGGGCGCGACCGCGCTGTCGCTGGTGATCAGCGTGGCGATGGCGCCCTGGTCGAACTGCAGTACCGCGGCGGCGGTGTCCTCGACCTCGAAGCCGCGCTGGGCGTTGGAACCGCGTGCCTGCACCTGCGTGACTTCGCCGCCCAGCACGAAGCGCAGCAGGTCCACGTCGTGGATCAGGTTGATCAGTACCGGCCCGCCGCCGCGCTGGCGGCGCCAGGCGGCGTCAAAGTAGGCGTCGGGCTTGAGCCAGGTGGCCATCGCGCTGGCGGCCACCGGGCGGCCGATGGCGCCGCTGGCGACGAGGCGTCGCGCCTCGCGCGCGATCGGGTTGTGGCGACGCTGGTGGCCCACCATCACCGGCACGCCGGCCGCCTGCGCGGCACGGCACAGCGCGAGGCCGGCGTCGACCGTGTCGGCGATCGGCTTTTCCACCAGCACGGGAATTCGCCGCTCGATGCAGCACATCGCCACGTCGAGGTGCGTGGCGTTCGGCGTGGCGACGATCGCGGCCGCCGGGCGCACGCGGTCAAGCAGTTCGGCCGGATCGGCGCTCCAGGGCACGCCGAGCGATAACGCGAATGCGCGCGCCGCATCGCCCGGATCGGCCACACCGGACAGCATGACTTCGGCATGCGCCTGCAGCCGCTCGGCATGCATGCGGCCGACAGCGCCGGCGCCCAGCAGGGCCACGGGCAGGCGAGCAGGGGCAGCATCGATGGTCATGCGGTTCGTCGCGTGGCAGTCTGGCCAGCAGCGCCGAGAAGTCCCGAATGAACGCCAAGCGCTGCTGAAGGGTCCGCATGATAGGCATTTCCAAAAGGAAATTCAGTTCTTGAATTCAATTCCAGTTTTCTGTAGCATGCGCTCCGCTGCAGGGCAAGCGCGCCGGTCAACGCGGGCGCACGAATCGTCCGGTTGGCGGCCCGAACCGTGGCTTGAGCCGGTGGGGGTCGCTTTCTACGATGCCCTGCCCAGACCACCGGGCAGGTGCCCGACCAGGAAAGACTTGAAGGAGACAACATGACCGTGCTTCGTACCCGCCGCCAGCTTGCCGCATGGGCGGTGGCCGCAGTCGCCGCAGCCGCGGCGCCCGCCGCCATCGCGCAGAACTACCCCGAGCGTGATGTCTCGGCCATCATCCAGTGGGGTGCCGGCGGCGGCACCGACGTGGCGATGCGGGGCTACGCGCCCTATGCCGAGGAGGCGCTGGGCAAGAAGATCGTGATGCAGAACAAGACCGGCGGCTCCGGTGCCGTGGGCGCGGCCTTCGTGCTGCAGCAGCCCGCCGACGGCTACACGCTGCTGATGGGCGCCGAGCCGCAGGCCCTGTTCCGCGTGATGGACCTGGCCGAGTTCGACTACAAGGAGTTCTACCCGATCAACATCGCGGCGATCGCCAGCAACATCCTGGTGGTGATCAACAAGGACAAGCCCTGGAAGTCCTTCAAGGAGCTGCTGGCCGACGTGCAGGCCAACCCCAACAAGGTCAAGCAGTACATGGCCGGCACCGGCACCGTGCCCTTCACAGTCAGCGCGATGATCAACAGCCAGACCAAGTGGCCGGTCACCAACGTGCCGTTCGACGGCGACGGCCCCGCGCTGGCGGCGCTGCAGGGCGGCCACATCGACGTCGGCTTCATCGCCTCGGGCGCGTCGATGGAACATGTGCGCGCCGGCCGAATCAAGGCCATCGGCGTGCTCAGCAAAACCGCCTACCAGGGCATCGCGCCGATGACCGAGACGTTGCCGGGGCTGGAGAAGTTCATCCCCTGGGGCAGCTTCTACGGCGTGTTCGTGCGCAAGGAGACGCCCGACCCGATCAAGGCCAAGCTGGTGGCAGCCTTCAAGAAGGCCGGCGAGAACCCGAAATACCGCGAGATGATGGAGGGCCGCGGCGTCACCATGCTCAACCTCGGCGGTGCCGAGGCGCAGGACTTCCTCGACAAGTGGCAGAGTTCGACGGCCTGGCTGTACCAGTCGGTCGGTGCGGCGAAGAAGGACCCGGCCACGCTGGGCATCAAGAAGCCCTGAGGCGAATGTCCGAGGCACGAGACGGAGGCGCCTGAGCAGGCCCTCCGCCTGAGCCGTTGCCGTCCGAAGGAGCCGTCATGTCTGCACCGCGCGAGCGCCTGCCCGGCGAAAGGGTGTTTGCCCTGCTGGTGGTGCTGTTCTCGGCCTTCATGCTGTGGTCGTCGTTCGGCATCTCGGGTTTCAAGAGCAGCACCTCGGCGGGCGCGTTCCCGATGGCGGCGTCGGCCACGATGCTGGTGTGTGCGCTGATCGCGCTGGTGCAAACGCTGAAGATGCCGGCGGCCGCCGCGCAGCCGGGTGAGTCGACATTGCAGCATCTGCGGCGCCGCGTCGCCCCCGCCGTGATCGTCTGGACCACGGTGGCGATCTTCGCCTACATGCTGGTGCTCGAGCGGCTCGGCTTCATCGTCGCCTCGTACGTCTACCTGCTCGTGAACATGCGCATCCTGGGTGAGCGGCGCTGGCGGGTCAGCGCACTGGCCAGCGCCGTCGTGCTGGCGGCGATCTACGTGGTGTTCCAGACCGCGTTCTCGGTCGTGCTGCCGTCGGGCAGCCTGTGGCAGGGGTTCTTCAAGTGACCGAGGCGCTGCAGTACTTCTTCATCAGCTGGTTCGACCCGAAGCTGATCTTGCTCGCTGCCGGCGGCACCTTCGCCGGCATCTACATCGGCGCGATACCGGGCCTGTCGGTCACGATGGCGGTGTCGATCCTGATTTCCTTCACCTTCAAGTGGGACATCAACTCGGCGCTGGTGCTGATTGCCGGCATCTACCTGGGCGGCGTGTATGGTGGCTCGCGCAGCGCGATCCTGCTCAACATTCCCGGCGCGCCGGCGGCGATCGCCACCGGGCTCGACGGCTACCCGCTGGCCAAACGCGGCGAGGCTGGCGCTGCGATCGGGCTGACCACGGTGATGTCGGTGATCGGCGGCTTCGTCGGCATCTTCGCGCTGGCTGTCGGTGCACCGCTGGTGGCGTCCTTTGCGTTGAAGTTCGGCCCGCGTGACTACCTGATGCTGGCCATCTGGGGCATCCTGCTCGTCGGCTCGCTGTCGGGCGGCTCGCTGGTCAAGGGCATCTTCGCCGGCGCGCTCGGCGTGCTGATTGCCAGCGTCGGCCTCGATCCGCTGACGGCCGAAAAGCGTCTGACCTTCGGCTCGGTGCAGCTCACGGCCGGCATCAGCTACATCGCCGCGATGATCGGCTTCTTCGGCGTCAGCGAGGTGCTGGCGCAGCTGCACGAGCTGCACCTGAAGGCTGTGAAGCAGAACGTCAGCAAGATCATCCCCAGCTGGGCGATGGTCAAGAAGTACCTGCCGCTGTCGATGCGCACCTCGGCCATCGGGGTCGGCGTCGGCGCGCTGCCGGGGGCCGGGGGCGACATCGCCGCGCTGATGGCCTACGACCATGCCCGTCGCTCGGTGAAGAACCCGTCGCGCCCGTTCGGCGAGGGCGCGTACGAGGGCATCGTGGCGCCGGAATCGGCCAACAACGCGGCGGTCGGCGGCGCCTACGTGCCGATGCTGACGCTGGGCATTCCGGGCGATGCGGTGACCGCGGTGATCATCGGTGCGCTCTACATCCACGGCCTGAAGCCCGGGCCGATGCTGATGATCGAGACGCCGCACCTGTTCTGGTTCACGGTGGGCTCGCTGGTGCTGGCGAACATCTTCCTGCTGATCTTCGGCCTCACCGGCATCAAGATCTTCGCCAAGGTGGTCGAGACGCCGAAGCCGATCCTGCTGCCGCTGATCCTGGTGCTTTCGGCCGTCGGCGCCTACGCCATCAACAACAGCGAGGCCGACGTGTACTGGATGCTCGGCTTCGGCGTG
>JAEUPI010000190.1 GCA_016790175.1 Burkholderiaceae bacterium
GCCCGTCGCCCGACAGGTTGCCGTCGAGGAAGGTGTTCCACGCCACCGCGCGCAGGTCGGTGCCGACCCAGCCGTACCAGCCGAAACCGCTGCCCGCCGGGCGATAGCCGTCGCGCGGCGGCCCGAGCGAGATGTCGGTGACCGGAAAGTCGTCGGGCAGGTTGCGCCCGAAGCGCAGCACGGCGCCCGTGTTCGCATAGGTGTAGACCGTGCCGACCGTGGCGCCGACCTTCGGCGTGACGTCGGCGGTGTACCCGCCGACGTTCTTGGTCGCGATGCCCGGCCAAGCGCGCTCGTAGCCAACCAGCAAGGCCGGCTCGTCGTCGAGCTGCGCGTGCCAGCCGCGCGCCTTGTCGGCGCCGATCAGCGAGTGATAGGTGTTCTGCGTCTGGCGCGCCAATGCCGCGGGGCCGACGACGCCGATGCTGGCCTGGATCGAATCCACCGCGCTGCCGTTGCGCACGCGGATGTCGGCCAATGCATAGAGCCATCCGCCGTAGGGGCGGTCCGTCGGATCGGGATCGCTTCGCGCCTTGTCGCTCGGGGTGTAGATGCGCTGGCCGATCGACACCGTGATATGCGGATCGCTCGCGCCGCGCAGCGGCGGCAGTGCGCGCACGAAGGCGGGCAGCCGCGCCCGGTCGGCCGACATCGCGAACTGCAGCCCGTTGGTGTAATGATGGTCGTGCCCGGCGAAGAAATCGTTGTCGCCGGTGATCGTGACGAACGTCGGTGCACGCTCGGCGCCCGACTCCGCCGCGGCGGCGTTGCGCACGACGACCAGCAACACGCCCGCCGAAACCGCGAGCGCCGTTGCAAGACACCGGATGGATTGACGCAGACCGAAGCGCACGAGCACTCCCTTCGTTGGCATCGGCTGGAGGGCATGGCGTCAGCCGGCGATGGAATGCTCGAATGCGCGCGTCACCCCAGCGTTGCGGCATCGAACGCGGGTATGTCGCTTGAAACGCCCGGACCACAGGCGCGCCCGATGGCCCGGAGCGCGGCCGGGCGATCGCTTGACAGCGAGCTGGTCGCCGCTAACGTTCAGCCGATGTTCGCCGGCCTCACTCGACGCCATTCGTGGCGCAAGTCGCCGCCTTCGGTGCCAGGCTGAGCCGGCCCCACGGCGGCCGCGCCGGAAGCCGTGGGGCCCCGCCCATCTCCGAACCCGAGCGCCGCCGTGCCCCGGCACGGTGACAGCGCTCGCCGGTGCCGCTGCGGCCCAGCGAAGCCGCGGCGGCGTTGCACCACGAATGGAGAGGTCCTATGAACGAAGCAAAGCTGATGGACTTCATGGGCAAGCTCGTCACCGACATGGGTGGCGCCGCGCTCATGGCCAACGTGATCCTGGGCGAGGAACTGGGGCTGTACCGCGCGATGGCCGACAGCCAGCCGGTCAGCGCCGACAAGCTGGCCGGCAAGACCGGCTGCCACGGGCGCCTCGTGCGCGAGTGGCTGAACGCGCAGGTGGCGGCAGGCTACATCGAACTCACCGACGATGGCGACTTCGTGCTGCCGCCCGAGCAGGCGCTGGCGCTGGCCGTCGAGGATTCGCCGGTGTTCGTGGCCGGTGGCGCGTCGGCGGTGGCGTCGATGTACATCGACAAGGACAAGCTCGTCGCCGCGATGCGCGGCAACGGTGGCCTCGCCTGGGGCGACCACCACCCGTGCCTGTTCCGCGGCACCGAGCGCTTCTTCCGCCCGGGCTACCGGGCACACCTGGTAGCCGAATGGTTGCCGGCGCTGGAAGGCGTGGTGAAGAAGCTCGAGACCGGCGCCAAGGTCGCCGACGTCGGCTGCGGACATGGCGCATCGACCGTGATCATGGCGCAGGCCTATCCGAAGTCGCGTTTCGAGGGCTTCGACTTCCACGCCCCCTCGGTGACCACGGCCACGCAGCGCGCCGCCGACGCCGGCGTGGCCGACCGCGTGAGCTTCGGGCATGCCAACGCGAAGAGTTATGCCGGCAAGGACTACGACCTGATCTGCTTCTTCGACTGCCTGCACGACCTCGGCGATCCCGTTGGGGCAGCCAGGCACGCGCACCAGGCCTTGAAGCCCGACGGCGCCGTGCTGCGCGTCGAGCCGTTCGCGGGCGACAGCCTGAAGGCCAACATCAATCCGGTGGGCCGCCTGTTCTACGCCGCGTCGACCTGCATCTGCACGCCGAACTCGCTGTCGCAGGAGGTGGGCTTGGCACTCGGCGCGCAGGCCGGCGAAGCGCGCCTGCGCAAGGTGTTCCTGGATGCCGGCTTCAAGCACTTCCGGCGTGCGACGGAGACGCCGTTCAACCTGATCCTGGAGGCGCGCAAGTAGCGGGCCGGGCTGACCGTCTGCGTGCGGGCCACGCGATGCCGGGCCAAGACGAGAAAGCCAGCGGGCACGAAGCTGCTGGCTTTCTAGCTTCTTGGCATCTTGATCGGTTGATCAAGCGTGGGGTCGCGAATCACGAAGCAGGTAGAGCCCCGGATTGCGACGGTTGGAAGCGGCCGCCGGCCCATCAGCCGCGTGCCGCTGCCGATCACCATTCCTGCGGCAATCGCCGCGACGTGTGGAACACCCGCAGGATCTCGATGGTCTCTCCGCGCATGCGGTAGGGCACGATGTAGCGCGTCTTCAAGACCACCAGCTCGCGGGTGTTGGGCACCCGGCCGGGACGCCCCAGTGCCGGCTGGGTCGCGAGCATGGCCACGGCCGCCAACACCCGCTGCACGACCAGCCGAGCCGCCGCTGCGTCGTCTTTGGCGATGAAGCTGGCTTCGGCTTCGAGGTTGCGCAGTGCCGTGCGCAGCCAGCTAACGCGCACTCACCTTCCACTTCTTGGCGAGTGCCGCCACATCGTCGTCGCTGGCGAATTCGCCCGCGTTGGCCTCCTTGACCGCGGCCTTGATCTCGCGAATCTGCCACTCGTTGTTCTCGACGAACTCGCGAATGGCCTCGGCCGCCAGGAACGACTTGCTGCGTTGAGTGGCGTCGGCCAGCTTGTCGAGGCGCGCCTTGACATCGTCTTCGAGGCGAAGGGTCATGGTGGTGGACATGAGGCGGCCCGGTGCATTGGATTGTGTACATCCTAGCACTACAGCAGCCTGGCATCTGCTAGGCGCGGTATCGAAAGTCCCGCGGGGAAGACTTGCGGATCCCAGCAGCCGAGCGGACTTTCCGGGAGGTCCGAACGCTCAAGGTGGCGGCGCTTTGGCAATTGGCGCCGGGAGATCCTTCGGACACGATTGGGACGCCGCCCGCAGGTCGTGCGCCAGTCCGCGCCTGCCAAGTGATTGCTTCTTGATTGGCTCCCCAACCAAGGCGACACCTGGAACGTCAGCATTGAAGTGCACGACGGTGTCAGACGTGCGACAACAGCCGCCAGCGACAGACCTGGCTAGCTCTCAGCTCCTCTTGGGCAGCATTGCCGCAAGCTTTTCTGCCAGTTTGGTGGCCTCATCGACGCTCAGCTTGTCTAGTAGCTGCTGGAGTGGCGGGTGCTCATCGTGCTTCCCGTCCAAGGTCTTAGATGCGTTGTAGGCGATCGTGTCAATCGCTTTGGCGATCAGGTCCTTCTTTAGGTCCTCAACGTCTACCTTCATTGC
>JAEUPI010000163.1 GCA_016790175.1 Burkholderiaceae bacterium
CACCGACGTGCAACCGGTGCTCGACGTCGTCGCCAAGCGCGCCGCCGAGCTGTGCGAGGCCGACTGGGACACGGTGTGGCTCGTTTCGGGCTCGTCGCTGCGCCTGGCCGCGCACAGCCTTCGTGATCCCGACCGCAGCCCTGTGGAAGACCCCGGGGTCCTCGAGATGCCGCTGGCATCGTCGAGCCCGAGCGCGCGCGCCGCTGCGCGCGGCGCCGTGGTGCATGTGGAAGACATCGTGCCGCTGTTGGACACGGATTATCCGGACGCGCGAGCGATGCAGCAGCGCTTCGGTTTTCGCACGGTGCTGTCGGTTCCGATGATGCGCGCGGGCGTGGCCATCGGTGTCATCGGCTTGAACCGCCGCGATCCGCGACCGTTCGAGCCCGACGAGATCGCCCTCGTGCAGACCTTCGCCGACCAGGCGGTGATCGCGATCGAAAACGTCAGGTTGTTCAACGAAACGCAGGAGGCGCTGGAGCGACAGACCGCCAGCGCCGAGGTGCTGACGGTGATCGGCCAGTCGGTGTCCGATGCCAAACCGGTGTTCGAGCGCATCGTCGCCAGCGCGCAGCGCCTGCTGAACACCAACTACGTCAACATCGGCTTGATCGGGGACGACGGGCTGGTGCGCCTCGAAGTGAACTCCCGGCCGCCGTTCCCCGCCGACCCGTTGTATCCGCGAGTGGTCGAGTGGCTGGAGCGCTATTACCCGGCGCGCGCGAACGACACGATTCACACCTACGCTGCCAGCAAGCGTGTCGTCCTGCACTATCCCGACGTGCTGCACGGTCCCGGTGTGCCGCCCAGGTTACGCGAGGTTCTCGGCTGGATGGGCGATCACTCGCAGCTGTGGGTTCCGCTGATCTGGAACGGCCAAGGCATCGGCGCTTTTTCCGTGGCACGTGTGCCGAAGAGACCGTTCACCGACGAGGAGATCGCGCTGATCAAGACCTTTGCCGACCAGGCGGTGATCGCGATCCAGAACGCGAAGATGTTCAAGGAGACGCAAGAGGCCCGCGCCGCGGCCGAATCCGCCAACGAAGCCAAGAGCGCCTTCCTGGCCACGATGAGCCACGAGATCCGCACACCGATGAACGCGGTCATCGGTATGAGCGGGTTGCTGCTCGACACGCCGCTCACCGCCGAGCAGCGCGACTACGCCGCTACCATCCGCGACTCGGGTGATGCGCTGCTGACGATCATCAACGACATCCTCGACTTTTCGAAGATCGAGTCGGGCCGCATGGACATCGAGGCCCACCCGTTCGACCTGCGCGAGTGCGTGGAGGCCGCGCTCGATCTGGTGGCCCCGCGCGCGGCCGAGAAGCAACTCGACCTGGCCTACCTGTTCGAAAGCGATGTACCTGCCGCGCTCGACGGCGACGTGACACGGCTTCGCCAGATCCTGCTGAACCTGCTGGCCAATGCGGTGAAGTTCACCGAGGCCGGCGAAGTGGTGCTCACCGTGAGCGCCAAGCCGCTGGTCAAGGGCCGGCACGAGCTGAGCTTCGCGGTGCGCGACACCGGCATCGGGCTCAGCGCCGAGGGCATGAGCCGTCTGTTCCAGCGGTTCAGTCAGGCCGACTCGTCGACCACGCGCAGGTACGGCGGCACCGGCCTCGGCCTGGCGATCAGCCGGCGCCTGGCGGAGCTGATGGGAGGCACCATGTGGGCCGAGAGCGCGGGGGCGGGCCAGGGCTCCACGTTCCGCTTCACGATCGAGGCACCGGCGGCACAGCGCCCGCCCACGGCGCGGCGCGAGTTCATCGGCGAACAACCGGGCCTGGCCGGTCGGCGCGTGCTGGTCGTGGACGACAACGCGACGAACCGCAAGGTGCTCGCGCTGCAAACCGCCAAATGGGGCATGCGTTCGCGCGACACCGATTCGCCGGCCGAGGCGATGCGATGGCTGGCCACCGGCGAGGCCTTCGACCTCGCAATCCTGGACATGCACATGCCCGAGATGGACGGCCTGCAGCTCGCGCAGCGCATACGGGCAACGGGCGCGACCTTGCCGATGGTGCTTTTCAGCTCGCTCGGCCGGCGCGAGGCCGGCGACACCGAGGGTCTGTTCGCGGCCTACCTGGGCAAGCCGCTGCACCAGTCGCAGCTGTTCGACACGCTGGTGAGCCTGCTGACGCCGCTGGCGGCTGCGCCGACACAGCGCGCGGCGCCGACCAAGTCGGCGATCGACCCGACGATGGCTGTGCGCCATCCACTGCGCATCCTCCTGGCCGAAGACAACCTGGTGAATCAGAAGCTCGCGCTGCGGCTGCTGCAGCAGATGGGCTACCGTGCCGACGTGGCGGCCAACGGCATCGAGGCTGTCGAAAGCATCGAGCGCCAGCCGTACGACGTGGTGCTGATGGACGTGCAGATGCCGGAGATGGACGGGCTGGAGGCCACGCGCGAGATTCAGCGGCGATGCAATGCGCAGCGCCCGCGCATCGTCGCGATGACGGCCAACGCGATGCAGGGCGACCGCGAGGAGTGTCTGGCCGCCGGCATGGACGATTACCTCACCAAACCGATCCGCGTCGATGCGCTCGTCGACGCGCTGTTGCACACTGCGCCACGCCAGGACACCTGACATGCCCGATCCGATCGACCGCAATGTGTTCTCCGAGCTGCAGGCCACTGCCGGCGCCGACTTCGTGGTGGAGCTCGTGCAGACTTTTTCCGAGGAGGCACCGCAGATGCTCGCCGAGCTGCGTGCCGCGCAGGCATCCGGCGCGGCCGAGCGATTCCGCCGCGCCGCCCATTCGCTGAAGACCAACGCCAACACCTTCGGCGCGATCGCCCTCGGCGCCAAGGCGCGGGAGCTGGAGCTGGGTGGCCTGCCGCCTGATACGAATGGCGTCGATGCGCTGCAGGCGTTGTACGACACTTCCATGGCTGCACTGCAGGAGCTCTCTCGTGGCTGAGCGTGGTGCACGATTGCTCGTGGCCGACGACAACAAGGTCAACCGGCTGCTGATGGCGCGCAACCTGTCGCTGCAGGGCCACCGTGCCGAGATGGCCGAGAACGGCCGCGTCGCGCTCGAGATGCTGCGCGGCGGCGGCTTCGAGTTGCTGCTGCTGGACATCGAGATGCCCGACATGAACGGCTTCGAGGTCATGGAGGCGCTCGCTGCCGAGCCTGGGCTGCGCGACGTGCCGGTGATCGTGACCAGCTCGCTCGAAGGCATCGACCACGTGGTGCGCTGCATCGGCCTCGGTGCCGACGACTACCTGCACAAACCGGTAAACCCGGTGCTGCTGAAGGCGCGCATCGATTCGAGCCTCGAGAAGAAGCGCCTGCGCGACCAGCAGAAGGCCCTGGTGGAACGTTTCGCGACCTCGGCCGTCGCGCAGGACCTGGCCGCGGGCGGCTTCGCGCTCGGCGGCAAGCGTGTGCAGGCCACGGTGATGTTCTGCGACATCCGCGGCTTCACGAGCATCGTCGAGAGCCAGGGCCCGGAAGAGACGCTCGAGCTGCTCAACACCTGGTACACGCTG
>JAEUPI010000164.1 GCA_016790175.1 Burkholderiaceae bacterium
TTTTCGCACGGTGCTGTCGGTTCCGATGATGCGCGAGGGCGTGGCCATCGGTGTCATCGGCTTGAACCGCCGCGATCCGCGACCGTTCGAACCCGACGAGATCGCTCTCGTGCAGACCTTCGCCGACCAAGCGGTGATCGCGATCGAGAACGTGCGGTTGTTCAATGAGACGAAGGAGGCGCTCGAACAGCAAACCGCATCTGCCGCCGTGCTGCAAGTCCTCAGCGGATCGATGGCGGACCCGCAGCCAGTGTTCGAACGCATTCTTCAATGCACCGAAGACTTGTTCGACGCCGACTTTCGCAGTGTCGTACTTGTCGACGACAACGGCATGCTGCAGTGCCCAGCCGCTCAGGGCAATCTTGCAGAGCGGAGTAAAGCGTTGTTTCCCTCTCCGGCCGAAAGTACGTCTGCTGCCCAGACTATCGCCCAGGGGCAGGTTGTCGGCTTCGCCGATGTACTGCACGGCGCCGATGTTCCCGACGGCCTGCGCAAACACGCGCGGGCGCTAGGAAGCAATTTCTCCTTCGCACAGGCACCGATGGTCTGGCAGGGCCGGGGAATCGGCGTGCTCAACGCCGCGCGGATTGACATGCGGCCCTTTACCGGAAAGGAATGCGTTCTGCTGGAGACCTTTGCAAATCAAGCGGTGATCGCGATCCAGAACGCGAGGATGTTCAAGGAGACGCAAGAGGCCCGCGCCGCGGCCGAATCCGCCAACGAAGCCAAGAGCGCCTTCCTGGCCACGATGAGCCACGAGATCCGCACACCGATGAACGCGGTCATCGGCATGAGCGGGTTGCTGCTCGACACGCCGCTCACCGCCGAGCAGCGCGACTACGCCGCCACCATCCGCGACTCGGGCGATGCGCTGCTGACGATCATCAACGACATCCTGGACTTCTCGAAGATCGAGGCGGGCCGCATGGACGTGGAGCGCCAGCCGTTCGACCTGCGCGAATGCGTCGAATCGGCGCTCGACCTGGTGGCCGGCCGCGCCGCCGAGAAGCAGCTCGACCTGGCCTATGTGTTCGACGGCGAGGTGCCCACGGCCATCGTCGGCGACGTGACGCGCCTGAGGCAGATCCTGTTGAACCTGCTCTCCAACGCGCTCAAGTTCACCGAGAGCGGCGAGGTCGTGGTCACCCTCAGCGCCGAAGGCGACGAACAGACCGACGAGGGCAGCCGACTGCACATCGTGGTGCGCGACACCGGCATCGGCCTCACCGAGGCGGGCCTGGCCAAGTTGTTCCAGAGCTTCAGCCAGGCCGACAGCTCCACCACGCGCAAGTACGGTGGCACCGGCCTGGGCCTGGCGATCAGCAAGCGGCTGGCCGAGCTGATGGGCGGCACGATGTGGGCCGAGAGCGATGGCCCCGGCCGCGGCAGCCGCTTTCACGTCACCCTGGCGGCGCCACCGGCCAAGGCGCTGCCGAGCCCGCGACGCGAGTTCATCGGCGAGCAAGCCGCGCTCAAGGGCAAGCGGCTGCTCGTGGTGGACGACAACGCCACCAACCGCCGCGTGCTGGCGCTGCAGGCGGCCAAGTGGGGACTGGTGGCGCAGTCGGCCGAGGGCGGCGAACAGGCGCTGGCGCTCATCGAGCAGGGCCAGCGTTTCGACCTCGCGATCCTGGACATGCACATGCCGGGCATGGACGGCGAGGCACTGGCCGCGCGGCTGCAGGCGGTGGCGCCGCAGATGCCGCGGGTGCTGTTCACCAGCCTGGGGCGGCGCGAGGCCAACGAGGATCGCTTTGCCGCGGTGCTGGCCAAGCCGCTGCGGCAGAGCCAGCTGTTCGACACGCTGATGAACCTGCTGGGCCAGGCACACGATGGGCCCAAGGTCGAAGCACGTGTGCCGGCCAAATCCACCCTGGATGCGGGCATGGCTGAGCGGCATCCGCTGCGCATTCTGCTGGCCGAAGACAACCTGGTGAACCAGAAGTTGGCCTTGCGCCTGCTGTCGCAGATGGGCTACCGCGCCGATGTGGCGGCCAACGGCATCGAGGCCATCGAAGCGGTCGAACGCCAGACCTACGACCTGGTGCTGATGGACGTGCAGATGCCCGAGATGGACGGGTTGGAGGCGTCGCGTCGCATCACCGCGAAGTACCCGCGAAACGAGCGCCCGCGCATCGTCGCGATGACGGCCAACGCGATGCAGGGCGATCGGGAGGAATGCCTCGCGGCGGGGATGGACGACTACGTGACCAAGCCGATACGGGTCGATGCGCTGATCGCGGCGTTGGCGCAAGCGTCGCAGCCCCTGCCCGATCGAGGGCTGCAGCCATGACCGGCCCCCCGCAGGCGCAGGCCGCGGGCCGCGCGAGCCTGACGACTCGGCTGAAGGACGGCTTCCTCCGCTTCGCCGCCGAGCCGGACGACCCGCCCGAGATCAGGCTGCGCAAAGTCATCGGCGTCGCGCTGACGCTGGGCGGCGTGCTGACCTGGTTCGCGTACGCCGCGTTCTTCTTCACGAAGGGCATCCCGCTGGCGGGGCAGATCTGCTTAGCCGCCGGCGCAGCAGCGCTGTTCGTCAATCTCGCCTATCGATGGCTGCGCCGTTACGCGTTGCTGTGGGCGCTGAACGGCGCAGTGCTGCAGCTGGCCATCGTCGCGACGCATTTCGCGCAGGGCGGTTTCACGTCGTCGGGGTTCGCGCTGATCTATGTCCTGATTCCGGCCTTCATGACACCGGTCGTCGAGGATGCGCGCCGCGCAGGATACTGGCAGGCGTCGAGCCTGGTGCTGATCCTGATCGCAGCCATTGGCGAGGGCTTCATCGAGCGCGGCAATGCGCTGTCGCCGCAGGCGTTGACGGCGCTGACCGTCTTCAACCTCGTCGGCTTCTCAGCCTACGTGCTGCTGCCCAGCCTGGTCTACGCGCACCGGCATCGCCTGATCGAGGCGCAGCTCGACGCCGAACGCGAGGCGCACCTGGCGCAGATGCGCGAGGCGCTCGAACGTCAGACTGCCACCGCCGAGGTGCTGCAGGTCATCAGCAATTCGGTGGCCGACACGAAGCCCGTGTTCGACAAGATTCTCGACAGTTGCCAGCGGTTGATCGCGTGCTCCGATCTGGCCGTGATGACCGTGGACGACCAACAGCGGGTGCATGTGGAGGCTGCGCGCGGCGAGCAGGGTCGCCGTTACGCGACGTATGAGCCCCGGCCGCTCGCGCAGACGGTCATCGATCATGCCCTGCAGGAACGGCAGGTGATGCACTACCCGGACGCGCTGCATGGCGGCGGTGTGCCCGACGTGCTGAGGGCCATGGCCGCGAAGCGCGGCAACTTCTCGGTGTGCATCGCCCCGATGCTGTGGCAGGGGCGCAGCGTCGGGGCATTGTTCATTTCGCGCTTCCACGACTCCCACCTGCCGGCATTCAACGATCAGGAGATCGCACTGGTCGAAAGCTTTGCCGGCCAGGCCGTGATCGCGATCCAGAATGCGCGGCTGTTCAACGAGACGCAGGAAGCGCTGGCCCAGCAGACCGCCAGCGCCGACATCCTGCGTGTGATCAGCGGCTCGCCCACCGATGTGCAGCCGGTGTTCGAGGCCATCGTCACCACCGCGATCAGGCGCCTGGGCTGTGACATCGCCATCATCCAGATCTGCAGCGGCGACAGCTACGCGCCAAAAGCCATGGCCACCCCGGCCGGCCTGACGCCGGTGCCGGGTTCGCAGTTGATGCCAGTGGATCCGGAGGCCAATTTCCCGTCGCGCGCCATTGCCAGCAAGCGCATGCTGCATGTGCGGGACTGGTCGGCGGCCGAGCTTCCGCCTCATGAACAGGTGCGGCACGAACAACTGGGCCTGAACTCGGCGCTGTATCTGCCGCTGCTGCGCGGCGACGACTGCGTGGGTGTGCTGGTGCTGGGCCATCGGCGGGCGAACGCCTTCAACGACAAGTCCGTCGCGCTGGCCGAATCGTTCCGCGACCAGGCGCTGATCGCGATCGAGAACACGCGGCTGTTCAACGAAACCAGAGAAGCGCTGGAGCAGCAGACCGCCAGCGCCGATGTGCTGCGCGTGATCAGCAGCTCGATGGCCGACGCGCAGCCGGTGTTCGAGCGCATCCTCACGAGTGCGCAGCGGATTCTCTCCACCAACTACGTGAACATCGGGCTGATCGGCGAGGATGGCCTGGTGCACCTGAAGGTGAACCCGGATCCGCAATTTCCGGGGGACCCGCTGTATCCGGAGGTGGTGAAGTTTCTCCATCGCACGTTTCCGGAGCCGGTTCGCCAAGGCATGCACGGCTACGTGGCGCACATCGGCCGCGTCGTGCACTACCCGGATGTCCACAACGGCCAGGGCGTGCCCCTCGGCGTGCGAGAGGCCACGCGGTGGCTGGGCGATCACTCGCAGCTGTACGTGCCGCTGATGTGGAACGGCAAGGGCATCGGTGCCTTCGGCGTGGCGCGCTTTCCGGTCAGACCGTTCAGCGAAAAAGAGATCAATCTGATCAAGACCTTCGCCGACCAGGCCGTGATCGCGATCCAGAACTCGAAACTGTTCAACGAGACCCGCGAAGCGCTGGAACGCCAGACCGCCACCGCCGAGGTGCTGCAGGTGATCAGCAGCTCGGTGGCCGATACGGCCCCGGTGTTCGACCGCATCCTCGATCGGTGCCAGAACCTGTTCGCGACCGACCAGGTAGGCATATTCACCGTCGGCGAGGACAAGATGCTGCACACGGCGGCGTTCCGCGGCGCACTGCTGACCGGTGTGCGAGACACCTTTCCGCGTCCGCTCGATCAGACGACCACCGGCGTGGCGATCCGCGAGCGACGGCCGATTTACGTGCCCGACATGCTGGCCCAGAAGGACGGCCTGCCGGCCTCGCTCGCTGTGGCCGAGCGCGCGGGCAACTACTCGATGGTGGCTGCGCCGATGCTGTGGGAAGACCGTGGCGTCGGCTCGATCGTCGTGCTCAGGCAGCCGCCCAAGGCGTTCTCGGACAAGGAGATCGAGCTGCTGTGCACCTTCGCCGACCAGGCGGTGATCGCGATCCAGAACGCGAGGCTCTTCAACGAAACCAAGGAGGCGCTGGCGCAGCAGACTGCAACAGCCGAGGTGCTGCGGGTCATCAATGCCTCGCCGGGCGTGCTGGAGCCGGTGTTCGATTCAATCGTCGAGCACGCCTCGACGCTGTGCGCGGCCGATGGCGGCGGTCTGTGGCTCGCCGACGGCGAGACCGCCCGCTACAGCGGCGGCCAGAGCCGCATGCCGCAGGCCTTCCTGGCGGCGGAGGCGATGCAAGGGAGCATTCCGCTGGCCTACCTGCTCGGCCGCGACTGGCGCCGCACGCCGTACCTGCAGGTGGCCGACATCCGCGACACCGAGGTCTACCGCCGCGGCGAGCCCTTCTTTGTCGCCTGCGTCGAGCTGGGGTCGATCCGCTCCCATCTGGGCGTGCCGCTGTTCGACGAGCGTGGCGGGGTCGCTGGTGTGTTCACGCTGGTTCGCAGCACCGTGCGGCCGTTCACTGCACCGCAGATCGCTCTGGTCCAGTCGTTCGCGGCGCAGGCGCAGCTCGCGATGAAGAACGCGCGGCTGATCAACGAGACGAAGGAGGCGCTGGAGCAGCAGACAGCGACTTCCGAGGTGCTGAAAGTCCTCAGCAATTCGGTCGCAGACACACAACCGGTTTTCGACAAGATTATCGACAGCGCCCGTCGCTTGTTTGGCGGTCAGGACATCATCATTCAGTTGTTCGACCAGCAGGGCCGCATACATCTCGGCGCCTATCACGGCCCGTATCGTGCGCAGGTGGAGAGCATGTACCCGTCGCCTTTGTCGGGAAGTTCGGCCGAGCTCGTCGTCAATGAGCGACGCGTCAAGCACTATCCAGATATCCTCAATGGACCCGACGTGCCGGACGGACTTCGCAAATTGGTGTCGCACGTGGTCGGCAAGACCGGATCGATGATTCAGGCACCCATGCTCTGGGACCGGCGGGGCATCGGCACAATCAACGTCTTCCGCGCACCGCCTCGGCCGTTTTCCGCAAAGGAGCAGGATCTGCTCAAGACGTTTGCCGATCAGGCGGTGATCGCAATCCAGAACGCGCGCCTCTTCAAGGCGACGCAAGAGGCGCGTGAACAGGCGGAAGTGGCCCGCGGCCAGGCCGAAGCCGCCAACGAGGCAAAGAGCGCCTTCCTCGCGACGATGAGCCACGAGATCCGCACGCCGATGAATGCCGTCATCGGCATGAGCGGCCTGCTGCTCGACACGCCGCTAACCGACGAGCAGCGCGACTTCGCCACCACCATCCGCGACAGCGGCGATTCGTTGCTGACGATCATCAACGACATTCTCGATTTCTCCAAGATCGAGGCTGGGCGCATGGACATCGAGCGCCATCCGTTCGATCTTCGCGAGTGCGTGGAGTCGGCGATGGACTTGATCGGCGCGCGCGCGGCCGAGAAACACCTGGACATCGCGTACTTGTTTGAAGGCGACGTGCCGGCCGCGATCGATGGCGATGTCACCCGGTTGCGGCAGATCCTACTAAACCTGATGAGCAACTCGGTGAAGTTCACCGAGAAGGGCGAAGTCGTGCTCACGGTTCGCGTCGAAGGCGACACGCCGCCTGGCAACGCCGCGCGCCTGCACTTCACGGTGCGCGACACCGGCATCGGCCTCACCGAGCAGGGGCTGTCGCGGTTGTTCCAGAAGTTCAGTCAGGCCGACAGCGGCACCACGCGCAAGTACGGCGGCACCGGGCTCGGCCTCGCGATCAGCAAGCTGCTGGCCGAGTTGATGGGCGGCACGATGTGGGCCGAGAGTGCCGGCCCTGGCCAGGGCAGCAGCTTCCACTTCACGATCCGCTGCGTGCCAACAGAGCTGCCGCAGGGCAGCCGGCGCGACTTCATCGGCCAGCAGCCGCAGCTCGCGGGCCGGCGCATCCTGGTGGTCGACGACAACGCCACCAACCGGCGCATCCTGGCGCTGCAGACAGCCAAGTGGGGCATGCTGGTGCACGACACCGAATTCCCGGCACAGTCCCTGCAGATGCTGAACAGCGAACGCTACGACCTGGCGATCATCGACATGCACATGCCGGACATGGACGGGGCGATGCTGGCGCAGGCAATTCGCCAGGCCGGCCACACGCTGCCGCTGGTGCTGTTCAGCTCGCACGGTCGCAAGGAGGCCACCGACCGTGCCTTCGCGGCGAGCCTGGCCAAGCCGTTGCGGCAGAGCCAGCTCTTCGACACGCTGGTGTCGCTGCTCGCGCACGACGAGGCGCCCCGGGTGGCGTCGGCCGAGACCCGGCCGCGCTTCGACGCGCAGATGGCCGAGCGCCACCCGCTGCGCATCCTGCTGGCCGAAGACAACGTGGTGAACCAGAAACTCGCGCTGCGGCTTCTGCAGCAAATGGGCTATCGCGCCGACGTGGCGGCCAACGGCATCGAGGCCGTCGAGAGCATCGAGCGCCAGCCGTACGACGTCGTGCTGATGGACGTGCAGATGCCCGAGATGGACGGGCTGGAGGCGAGCCGACGCATCGTCGCCCGCTGGCCCGGTGCGGTGCAGCGACCTCGCATCGTGGCGATGACCGCCAACGCGATGCAAGGCGACCGCGAGGAGTGCCTGGCCGCCGGCATGGACGACTACCTCACCAAACCGATCCGCGTCGATGCGCTCGTCGACGCGCTGTTGCACACTGCGCCACGCCAGGATGCCTGACATGCCCGATCCGATCGACCGCAATGTGTTCTCCGAGCTGCAGGCCACCGCCGGCGCCGACTTCGTGGTGGAGCTGGTGCAGACCTTCTCCGAAGAGGCCCCACAGATGATCGCCGACCTGCGCGCCGCGCATGCCGCCGGCGCGACCGAGCGATTCCGCCGCGCCGCGCATTCGCTGAAGACCAACGCCAACACCTTCGGCGCGACCGCCCTCGGCGCCAAGGCACGCGAGCTGGAGCTGGGTGGCCTGCCGCCTGATGCGAGCGGCGTCGATGCACTGCAGGCGTTGTACGACACCGCGGCTGCGGCGTTGAAGGAGCTCTCTCGTGGCTGAGCGTGGTGCGCGATTGCTCGTGGCCGACGACAACAAGGTCAACCGGCTGCTGATGGCGCGCAACCTGTCGCTGCAGGGCCACCGGGCCGAGATGGCCGAGAACGGCCGCATCGCGCTCGAGATGCTGCGCGGCGGCGGCTTCGAGTTGCTGCTGCTGGACATCGAGATGCCCGACATGAACGGCTTCGAGGTCATGGAGGCACTCGCCGCCGAGCCGGCGCTGCGCGACGTGCCGGTGATCGTGACCAGCTCGCTCGAAGGCATCGACCACGTGGTGCGCTGCATCGGCCTCGGTGCCGACGACTACCTGCACAAGCCGGTAAACCCGGTGTTGCTGAAGGCGCGCATCGATTCGAGCCTCGAGAAGAAGCGCCTGCGCGACCAGCAGAAGGCCCTGGTCGAACGCTTCGCGACCTCGGCCGTCGCGCAGGATCTGGCCGCGGGCGGCTTCGCGCTCGGCGGCAAGCGTGTGCAGGCCACGGTGATGTTCTGCGACATCCGCGGCTTCACGAGCATCGTCGAGAGCCAGGGCCCGGAAGAGACGCTCGAGCTGCTCAACACCTGGTACACGCTG